>CAZIOD010000136.1:0-6300 GCA_964540785.1 uncultured Terricaulis sp. | reverse complement strand
ACTGATTGAAGCGCGCGGGCTCTATGCGCGCCTCAACGCCATGAGCCGCGGCGACATGCTGGCGGAGGCGGCGGCTTAAGCCCGTCGACGGCGAGTTCGTTTCATTCACGCACGTGTTCACGCGCGAGGACTGGAGTGCGCGGTGAAGAGCAAGAGCGCGTTACGCGTCCTGGCCGCCGACGCCGTAACCGCTTTTGTCGCCGAGGCGAAGGTTGAGCAGCCGATGCGGCGCCGCTCTGAGCGTCAACCGCCTGCGAGACGCTCGACGTCATCCCGGTCTTGTAGCGCTCAATCAAAGCCGCTCGGGCGTCACGCCGGCGGCGATAGCCGCGCTCGCCGCCAGTCCGCGCCTACTGGGCGCCGAGTTGCGCGCGCCGAATGTGCTCGGCCAGTTCGTCTATTGCGGATTCGCCTTCGGCATTTGCCAGCGCGACATCGGGGACGACGCCGCGGCCGCAACCCGCTTCCCCGCTCGGGCGGGCAAGCCACAATGCCGGTGCAAACCCGGCCAAGCCGGTGTTTGCCATGCCGATCGGCGTAATACGTCCCGTCTGGCACGCGAAGCCGCCGGTCTCTTCGCCCGCAATCAGCGCAACTCCACTATCCTGCACCGTAGCCGCGAAAACGATCGCGGAAGAATAGGTGTAGCGCCCAACCAGGATGTAGGTTGGCCCGTCGAAGCGCATCGCGTCGGTTTCCTGTGGCGTGCGCTCGCGCTGAAACACGCCACGCGACACACTCCCGATCACGTCGCCGGGATCGGCGTTCTCCGCAGTGACGCGGATCGCATAAGACGAAACGTGCCGGTAGGGCCTTGCGGTGATGTGCTCCATGATGTTCTGCATCCAAAGCTCGTCGTCCCCGCCGCCATTGTCGCGAATATCTACGATGAGAGCGGTGATGTTCTCCGCCTCAAACGCCGTGAATGCTTCCCGTGCCAGCGATGCAAACGCGTCCGCGTAATTCCCGTCGAAACTGGCGGCGCGCAGATAGCCAATGCTTCCCGGCAGAATGCGGTACGAAAACTGCGAGGCGGCCGGCGGGTCGCGCAATGCGCGAACGGGAATGGCGGTCGCACCGTCCCGTACGCTCAGCTCCACGCAGCCGTGCGTGCCGAGAGTTTCAACAACGTAGTCGCCGGTGTCGCCGTGCATCAGCCAATACAGAAGAACGAAGCGCCGGGAGGCTAGCGCCTCGCCGAACGCCGGCGTATCGCCCTCTGTGATGGCCAGCATTTCGCTCGCGATGTCGGCGGCGGCCTCGCCGTTGATGGATAG
The DNA here is from genome assembly GCA_964540785.1 of uncultured Terricaulis sp. Taxonomy (GTDB): domain Bacteria; phylum Pseudomonadota; class Alphaproteobacteria; order Caulobacterales; family Aquidulcibacteraceae; genus Vitreimonas. The sequence goes on along the minus strand of CAZIOD010000136.1, from coordinate 5,023 downwards.
TATCTCGTCCGAGAGTTCGCCGGTTGCCGACAAAGAGAAGATGCGGCCGTCTACGATTGCGACGTCTCCAGGAAACAGCCGTCCGCCCGCATCCAAGTATGCCTGCGCCCGTTCGACGCGTTGGGGGAAGAGGACGCCGGTGTGGCCATCTTGAAAGAACGGATTGAGCCGCGCGAGCGCCAGCCACGCTTGCCGCTGATCCAGCGGCGCAACGAGGCCGCGCTCAACCTCGGGCGCGGTGCGGGCGAGACCCTCCCGATCGATGCGAAGATCGGCTGCGGGGTGAAGCGCATCGATCCCGCTAAGCCAGGCGCGCAGGTCGGCCCGCACGAGTTCCGGCGCGATGGGCGCGCTCTCGTAGAAGCGGGGCGCGGGGAGTGACGCGATAGCGGCCCCGAGCGCATCGCGGTCGTCGGCGCATCGCATCGCTTCTGGTGTCGCGGCGCACGCCGCGAGAAATGCAAAGGTCGGCGCCAGTGCAATTAGCAAGCCCCTCATGGGCGCCGCCGGCGTCTTTGGGATTGAGAATCCTTGATTCGTGTGGCGATGGGACGCTGACGCAGCGCCTCACGGACCTCGTCCAGATGCGCCAACACATCGACGCCCAGTTCATTGAACAGACCGCCAATCGCGCCGGCAATTTCAGCGCAGGCCGCCTCAACGCGTTTGGCCTCCGCCACGCCGGCGCGGGTGAGTTCGTACGGACGGCGTCGATTGTCGTTCGGGTCGAATGTCCGTTGAATTAGGCCAAGCGCCTCCAAGGGCGCCAAGCGCGCCGACAGGGTCTGGTGAGATTGACCGTCGGTACGCGCGATTTCGGTCAGGGTCGCCGGTCCCTGCTTGAGCAGGAACAACAACGTCGAGGCCGATTTCACCGGGGCGCCGATCTCCCTTTCGGCGAACAGGATCGCAGTCTGCTCGCAGATGTCTGCGTTCAGCCGGTCTGCGACGTGCGCTAGGAACGCGGGTCGAAGTGGGCCAAGGAACGATAACGCCAACATATGCGCAAAATATTGCGAAAAAATTGGCATGTCAAGCTGGCCGGCGGGCGCGGGTTCCTGATTGACGCCGATGTCTAACTCAATACGCGCAGGCCTCGAACACGCGCCTGACGTCGCCGCCCCATTCGGTCTTGTAGCGTTCGATGAGGCGCTCCGCGGGGGTAACGCCCGTAGCCGCAATGTCGTCGAGTTCAGTCAAGAAGTGGGTCTCGTCTTCGCCCGCCTTGTCCGAGCGCGCCCGCGCACGCAGACCTTGGCGCGAAATCGCCAGCGCAGCTTGCGCAATATCTTGCGCCGTGCCGCCGCGGATTGGCGCCTTCAAGCCGAGCACCGGCACGGTCCGGCGCAGCGCTTCGCGATCCTCCGCAGTCCATCGCTTCACCAGCGACCACGCCGCTTCCAGCGCCGCGTCGTCATAGAGTATGCCGGCCCAGAACGCCGGCAGCGCACACAGCCGCGACCACGGCCCGGAATCGGCGCCGCGCATTTCGAGGAACGTTTTCAAGCGCACTTCCGGGAAAATCGTCGTGAGGTGATCTTCCCAGTCTTTCGCCGCGGGGCGTTCGCCGGGCAGCGCCGGCAGCTTGCCGTCCATGAAAGCGCGGAAGCTTTGACCCGAACAATCGATATATTTTCCGTCGCGATAGACGAAGTACATCGGCACATCGAGCGCGTACTCGGCGTAGCGCTCAAAGCCCATGCCCGGCTCGAACACGAACGGCAACATCCCTGTGCGGTCGGGATCGGTATCGCCCCAGATATGGCCGCGATAGGAGAGAAAGCCGTTGAGCCGCCCTTCGGCGAAAGGCGAATTGGCGAACAGCGCCGTCGCGATCGGCTGCAATGCCAACGAGACGCGAAACTTCTTCACCATGTCGGCTTCGGAGCCGAAATCGAGATTGGTCTGCACCGTACACGAGCGGAACATCATCTGCCGCCCGAGCCGGCCGACTTTGGCCATGTAGGCGCGCATGATCTGGTAGCGTCCCTTCGGCATGATCGGGGTGTCTTCCAGCGACCAGAGCGGGGAGAACCCGAGGCCAAGAAAGGCGATGCCCATCTTTCCGGCGACATCGCGCAGCTGCGAAAGGTGCGCGCCGGTCTCGGCGCAAGTCTGGTGCAGGTGCTCCAGCGGCGCGCCGGAGAGCTCGAATTGTCCGCCCGGTTCAAGCGTGATGGAGGCTTTGGTGTTTTCCTCCAATGCAACCGTGTGCGCGCCTTCCTTGATCTGTCGCCAGCCGTACTTGTCGGCGAGGTTATCGAGCAGCGCGCCGATGCCGCGCTCGCCCTCGTGCGGCACTGGCCTCAGCGTGTCTTGATAGAAAGCGAATTTCTCGTGCTCGGTGCCGATGCGCCAACTCGCGCGATCGGACTTTGACCCGCGCTCAAGATGGGCGACGAGGTCCTTGAAGCCGGTCAGCACCGGGGCCTTTTCTTTCGCTTTGGCCAAACACGTCCTCCCGGCGCTGGTGTGCGGCGGATGTGGCGATCACGGACAATCCGCGCAAGCGGTTACGCGTTACGCCAATCGCCCCAAATCGCCTGGATAACGCTCAGCGCAGCGATCGCGGCGGTTTCGGCGCGCAGTATGCGCGGGCCGAGCGAGACCGGAATGACTTGGCTCAATCCACGCAACATGCGTCGTTCCGCCGGCGTGAACCCGCCTTCGGGACCGATGAGCAAGGCGAGCTTTCTTGGACCGCCGGCGTCCTCGCCGGCACATCCGGCGTTGGCCGGCGAGACGCCCGCGGTCCAAGATTTTAAGGCTCCGGCAAGGGGCGTCGCCCGTCCGCGCTCACCGCCCCAAGGCGCCTCAGCGTCATCGCCCGCTTCATCGGCATAGATCAGTGGGCGCGAGGCATCCCATCCGTCGAGCGCATGTATGAGCTGCAGAGGCTCGAGGATTTCCGGCGCGTCGAAGCGCTCGGTCTGCTCGGCTGCTTCGCGCGCGATGGCCTGCAGACGGTCCAGTCGCACGGTTTCCGCGATCGTGCGCTGCGTCATCACCGGACGGATCCGCCGCACGCCCAGCTCGGTCGCCTTCTCGACGATGAGGTCGGTAGCGTGACGCTTTACCGGCGCGAACAGAAGGTCGAGGTCGGGCGTCGGGCGCGCTGCACGCACGAAGTCCTCCACGCGCGCGCTCATCGCACGCTTGGTGCGCGCTACAATGCGGGCGCGCCACTCTCCATCCGAGGCGTTGAACAAGCGCAACACATCGCCTTCGCGCAGACGGAGCACCGTGCCGACATGGCGCGCCTGGGCTTCGTCCAGGGCAATCTCCACAGCGGCGGTGAGGCGCGCATCGATCATTAGGCGGGGCTCGGGCATGATCTTGTGCTGCCTGCTCTGCGGCCCAGGCGCAACGGCTGGGAGTCCGTCGAACCCCTGGTGCGGGCGCCGGATTGCACGCCAAACGGGGGCGGGCAATGCTGGGAGTATGGGCAATGCGCTTGACCATCCTCTGTTTACGCCGCGTCTGCGGATCGAGCCGGTGACGGCGGCGCTCGCGCAGGCGGCGCGGGCGGGACAGGCGGCGTTTGCAGATGTGCTCGGCGCCGAGGCGCCGGCTGAATGGTGCGCCTCCAGCCTGCAGTTGCTTGCGCACTCCATTCCCGAAGCCTGGAACAGGGCGACGCCGACCCGCGCGGTGGCGATTCATCGCGCCGAGGGCGCGGTCGTTGGCGACGTGCGCTTCGAGCCCTCACTTCGCGCCGCGCGCGAGTTCGAGATCGGCTATAGCGTCGCCCGCAGCCGCCGACGGCAAGGCTATGCAGTAGAGGCGGCCGGGGCGGTGATCGATTGGCTTTTCGAAGATGGCGGCGCCGAAACTATCCTGGCCGGATGCGACAGCCGGAACCTCGCTTCAGTTCGCACCTTGCGAAGGCTGGGCTTCTGGCTCGACTCGAACCCGGCCCAGACGTTCTGGTGGGTGCTAACGCCGGACCTGCGTACGTCTACGCGCGCTTGAACGAAACGTAACCCTCTGCTTGTGTGTCGCCCACGTAAGGGACGGGGGCGCGCGAGCGCCCAGGGGAACGATCGATGACGGATACGACCGCCGGGCCGCAGGGCGCCGACGAACACACCTTCCTTGGCCACCCGCGCGGACTGGTCACCCTGTTCTTCACGGAGATGTGGGAGCGTTTCTCGTTTTACGGGATGCGCGCGCTGCTGGTGATCTATCTCACCCAGCACTTCCTGTTTTCGCAAAGCGATGCACAGGGCCTCTACGGCGCCTACGCGGCGCTTGTGTACCTGATGCCGGTGGTCGGCGGGGTTATTGCCGACCGCTTCCTCGGCGCTCGCAAAGCGGTGACGATCGGCGCCGCGCTCCTGGTCATGGGCCATTTCGGCATGGCCTTCGAAGGCTCGGGTTCGCGTCAGTATCTGGAGGTTGGCGGGCAGAGTTATCTGGTGACGGCAGAGGGCCGCGGCGCCGGACGCACCGCCTATATCGAGCTGCCGGAAGGGCGGGCGCACCTTCGTTTCGACGTGCGCGAGCATGCGGAGCTGTCCGCGAACGGCCAGACGCGCCGTATCGACGGCGAGGCGTATGCGTTGGTCTCCGAGGCGCCGAGCTTTGTCTATTCGCTCTGCAGCATGGTCGGTATTCCGTGCGGCGAACCACCGGCGACGACGCTCGAAATCGAGGGCGAAGGTTCGTATCCGATCCGCCCTGAAGGCGATGGCTCGGTGGTCGAGATCAACGGCACGACCTATCAGTTCGCGCAAACCAGTCTGCGTGACGCCGTAGCGTTCGATCCGGGCGCCTCGGCCGGCGCCGAAGACGATCGCGTTATTCGCACGTTCGAGGACGGCAGCTATTCCGATCGCGTCGAGCAGGAACAGCTCTTCGTTCAGATTCTCTATTTCTCGCTGGCGCTGATCATCATGGGCGTTGGCTTTCTCAAAGCCAATATCTCCACCACGGTTGGCGCGCTCTATGCCGAAGGCGATCCGCGCCGCGATGGCGGCTTCACCATCTTCTACATGGGCATCAATCTCGGCGCGTTCCTGGC
>CAZIOD010000135.1:0-6325 GCA_964540785.1 uncultured Terricaulis sp. | reverse complement strand
ACTGGCCAATGTGGTGAGGGCAATCGCCGTCGTCGGTCCGACCGGGGCGGGCAAGACGGCGCTGACGCAAGCTCTGGCTTCGGCCGCCTCGGGCGGATCGGGCGCGGTCCCGAACGCCGCCGGCCAGTCCAGCGAAACGGTGTTCACCGCGATCGATTTCATGGGCGACCATTATGCGCTGATCGACACGCCCGGCGCCGTCGATTTCCTGGCCGACGCCGATTACGCGCTGCCCGCCGCCGACCTGGCCATCGTGGTCGCCGATCCCGATCCGGACAAAGCCGCGCTGTTGCAGCCCTTCCTGAAAGCGGTCGAAGACTTTCAGATTCCGCGCGCCATCTTCATCAATAAGATCGACACCGCGCGCGGGCGCATTCGCGATCTGCTCGAAGCGCTGCAGCCGGTGTCGAGCGTGCCGCTGGTGGCGCGCCAGATCCCGATCTGGCAGGACGAAAAAGTCACGGGCTTCGTCGATCTCGCGCTCGAGCGCGCCTATCAATATGAAGCCGGCAAGCCCTCCAAGATCATCGATATTCCAAAGGATTTGACCGAGCGCGAGAACGAAGCGCGCTTCCACATGCTGGAGCAGCTGGCCGATTTCGACGACACGCTGATGGAGCAATTGCTCTCGGATGTGACGCCCGATCGCGACACGGTGTTTGCCGATCTGGTGAAGGAAACGCGCGAAGCGCAGATCGCGCCGGTGTTCTTCGGCTGCACGGCGCAAGGCAACGGCGTGCGCCGGCTGCTCAAGGCGCTCCGGCACGACACGCCCGAGCCCAAGTTCGCGGCAGCGCGGCTGGGGCTTTCGGGCAGCGGCGCGTACGTGATGAAGATTTCGCACGCGGGACAGGCCGGCAAGCTCGCTTACTCGCGTGTGTTCGGCGGCCGTCTCGCGGACAGCGATCATTTGACGCTCAGCGACGGCTCCACGCAGCGGCCGGGCGCCTTGTTCTCCGTGCAAGGTGCGCAGACGAAAAAGGTGTCCGAAGCGCGCGAAGGCGACGTGGTGGCGATCGGCAAGCTCGATCCGGTTGCGGCTGGCGATCTCCTGGCGGCGGGCGGCGCCACGCAGACGGCGCAAGTCAAATCCGGCAAGCGCTTTCCTGTGTATCAACTCGCCATCGCCACCAAGGACCGCAAGGACGATGTGCGTCTCTCCGGCGCGCTGCAGAAACTGGTGGAAGAAGACGTCGGCCTGGCCGTCCAGCACGATCAAACGACACACGAAATCGTGCTGCAAGGGCAAGGCGAGCCGCATCTCCGCGCCGTGCTGGAACGGCTGAAGTCGCGCTACGGCGTCGATGTCTCCACGTCCGCCCCATCCACGCCGTACCAGGAGACCATCCGCAAGAGCGCTGAGAAGCGCGGGCGGCACAAGAAACAGACCGGCGGCCACGGTCAGTTCGGCGATTGCGTCATTCAGGTGAAGCCGCTGCCGCGCGGCAAGGGATTCGAGTTCATCGACAAGATCACCGGCGGCGCGATTCCGAGGCAATGGATTCCGGCGGTCGAAGCCGGCGTCAAAGAGGCTATGCAGAAGGGCCCGATCGGCTTTCCCGTCGTCGACGTGCAGGTGACTCTGATCGACGGCTCCTTCCACTCCGTCGATTCAAGCGAGCATTCCTTCCAGATGGCCGGCCGCATCGGCATGAGCGAAGCGCTGGCGGAGTGCGAGCCGGTGTTGCTGGAGCCGATCGAGAAGCTGTCGATTTACACGCCCAATTCCGGCACGCCGAAGATCAACTCGGCGGTGTCGAGCCACAACGGGCAAATCCTGGGCTTCGAAGCGCGCGAGGGTTGGCCGGGATGGGATCGCGTCGATGTGTATCTGCCGCACTCTGAGCGGCAGAACTTCATTATCGATCTCCGCTCCATGACCCAGGGCCTGGCGACGTTCGAGGCCGAATTCGATCACATGGTCGAAGTCACCGGCCGGCGCGCCGACGAGGTGGCCAAGAAGGCGCAGCAGAGCGCGGCGTGAGCAACAGCGCCAGCACGCAAGGCTACGCCGAGCAGGCTGAGAAGCTGATCGCGCGCTATGAGAGCGTTGCGCCGGAAGAGGTGCACGAAGAAGTCATGCACCTCATTCCGGATGGCCTCTGTCGCTCGCTCGACATTGGGGCAGGTTCGGGACGCGACGCGAGTTGGCTTGCGGCCAAGGGCCATGACGTCGTCGCTGTCGAACCGACTGCGCAAATGCGTGACGCGGGCATGCGTCTCCATCCCAACCCCCGCATCGAGTGGATCGACGATAGCTTGCCCGATCTGCGCGCGCTCGCAGGTCGCGGACCGTTCGACCTCATCATGCTGACGGCGGTTTGGCAGCATCTCGATGCGAACGAACGCGCCCGCGCCATGTCGCGCTTGGCCGAGCTTGCAAAGCCCGGCGCGATCCTCGCCATGTTGCTGCGGCATGGTCCAGTGCCGGAGGGACGGCGCATGTTTCAAGTCACCGCCGAAGAGACGACCGCGCTCGCCGCCGAAGCGGGCTTTGCTGTGCTCGTCGACACCCCGCGGCGCGCCATCCGAGGCGAGGCCCCGAGCGGCGTCACGTGGACGTCTCTGGCGTTTCGCCGGGCGCCCAACACAGCGATGTGATCGCGCACTCTCTCAAAAAGTGGTATATTAAATACCATTATGAAAAAGTGGCGGCAATGCCGCCAAGGAGCGCACTCATGCAAGACCTCAAATCGTTCGGCCCCGGCAGAAATGTCGCGGAGAACCTCGAAATGGCGCGGCGCGCCGCCAATCTCGGAGACATCGCCCACACCGTGCTCCACGCCCAGGAGGCCGTGTGCCAGTCGATGGAAGGTTTAACGCGCGAGATCGCGGCGCTGCGGCGCGAACTGGACGGGCATGCGCCGGACCGGCGCGGCATGCCGGATGGGGCTGCGTTAGTCGACTAGAACGTGCGGGGCTGCTTCATAGGCTCAGGCGCATGTGATAGCGCTTGCGCGCCGCAATTGGAGTCCCGCCGCTGCGCCTCACCCTGCATACCGATTACGCCCTGCGTTTGCTGATGTTGCTGGCGCTCGAGCCCGATCGAAAGCACACGGTCGAAGAGGCCGCGCGGCGGTATGGCGTTTCCAAGCATCACATGAACAAGGTCGTGCAGACGCTGGCGCAAGCGGGATTTGTCGACAGCGTGCGCGGCAGGGGCGGGGGCGTGCGCCTGGCGCGCGCGCCGGAGAAGATCGCGATCGGCGCGGTCGTCCGCGCCACCGAGGACAATTTCGACGTGGTCGAGTGTTTCAACGCGGGGAAAAATCCGGCTGCGCCGGAGTTCGCCATGCGTGGTCCGCTGCAGGAGGCCTTGGCCGCCTTTCTCGGCGTGCTCGATCGCTATTCCATTGCCGACCTAATCGGCAGCGCTGCGGCGATGAAACGCATGCGTAAACTGCTTAGCGCTTAGCCGACGCGCTTGACGCGGCGCCCAAAGAAGTATTGCTAATGCCTATTATGAAGCCGCGGGTATTCTCTCCCGAGAAGGACTACGTGGCCGTCGCAATCGACGCCGGCGTTGACGAAGCCATGATCGAACGGCTCGTCCACCGTTTCTACGCAGACATCCGCGCCGATCCCATCCTAGGTCCGATCTTTGAGGCGCGCATCGACAATTGGGATGCGCACCTCGGTCAGATGTGCGCATTCTGGTCGTCGGTGATGCTGCGCACAGGCCGCTATCATGGCCAACCCATGCCCAAGCATGCGCGGTTGCCGGTCGAAGGCGCGCATTTCGATCGCTGGCTCGGCTTGTTCGAGGCCAGCGCCCAGGACGTTTGCGGTGGCGACGCGGCCGCACTCTTCCTCGACCGCGCGCGCCGCATCGCGCAGAGCCTCGAATTCGGCGTCGCCACGTCCCGCGGATTATTGCTCGGCGCGGGCGAAAGACTGCCCGCGCTGACGCCTCACGCACCTCCGTAATTTTGCGCTCGTCAGAACTGCAGCGCCCAGCCAGGCGCTCCGCGCCATGACACGCGCAAAAAGCGGTAAATCAAATACCAGTTAAGGAGAATGTGATGTTGGACCGGGAGTGGCAAGCTTCGAACTTGGAGGAGCCGGGTGTGGAAACCTCGGCGCCGCCGAAACGGGCTGCTGCGCCAAGCGAAAAGGTCGAGACGGCGCCGCCGTTCAGTGAATTCTCCGGCGGGGTCTCGCGCGCGTTCCTGATCGCCTGGGGGCTGTTCGCCTTTGTCATCCTGGCGGCGTTTCTGGGTCACCTCGACGTCGCGTTCAATCTCGGCGTGGTGATGACGTTCGGCGGCGTGTTTTTCGGCGTTCCGCTGATCCTGCTTCGCATCAAGCGCGACCGTGCGCCGAAGCCGAAATCTTACATCGACACCGAGAACGGGCGCTTCTCGCAAACCCAGGCCATGATCCAGATCATCATGGTGCCCGTGATCCTCACCTTCGGCATGGCGGTCATCGCTTATTTCGCCACGCATCAATAGCGGTCACGGGCCGAGCGCCATCTGCGTCTGGATAACCAGCGCGACTGGCTTGCCCTCGACGCTGATCCGAGTTTGCCAAACGCTGGTGCGCCTGCCGCGGTGGACCGGCGTCGTCTCGCCGCGCACGACGACGCCGGACTTCGCCGGGCCGAGAAAATTGGTCTTGCTTTCTATCGTCGTGGTGCCGGTCGCGCCTTCCGGCAGCGAGAGGAATCCGCCGATCGCGCCGAGCGAATCCGCGAACGCCATTGCCGCGCCGCCGTGCAGAACGCCGCCGGCTGTGCAGAGTTCGTCACGCACCGTAAGTTCGCCGACCACCTTGTCGGGCGAAGCTTCAATGACGCTGACGCCCATGAGTTTGGCGAACGGCATGGTTTCAGCCAAGTTGTTCATGCGGACTCCGTGTCTTGGAGATGAGGCGGCGTTCTTCGTACGTAATATAGAGGCAAGCGGCGATGATGAGCGCGGCGCCCAGAAAAATCTGAATGCGCGGCGTTTCCTGGAAGATGAGAAAACCGAACACGGTGGCCCAGATCAATTCGGTAAAGTGGATCGGCGCCAGCGTCTGCGCCTCCGCCTTCTCATAAGCGCGCGCCATCAGGTACATGAAGCCGGCGGCGAGGGCGCCCATCATGAGGAACAGCGGCCAGTCGCTCCAGTTTGGCGGCGGTGCGAAAGCGATCGCAGGACCAGCGACGATGAAGGCCGGGATGAGGCTGGTCATCAGTCCCACGATCGGCGCGCCGTCCGTTTGAGCACGCTGACGCAGCAGCACGATGGCGATGGAGAAGAGGGCGGCGGAGGTCAACACGGCGATCACGCCCAGCATGTGCTGCGGCGAGTCTTCCGCTGAAGGCGCGCCTTGCGTGGCCACGATGACGCCGGCGAATCCGATTAGCGCCGCCACCAGGCCGGCCGGCCGCAATCGCTCGCGCAAACCGATCCAGGCGACGAACGGCACAAGCAGCGGGTAGATGAAGGAAAGGGTCACAGCTTCCGCGAGCGGCAATACGGTCAGCGCCCAGAAAAACGTCACCGCCGTTCCGGCGATGACAAAGCCGCGCAGAACGTGCGCGCGCCACATTTCGGCGGTCACGCGCGGCTTGCCGGCTTGCGCCCAGATCCCCAGCGAGAAGGCGGCGCCGAACACGTAGCGGCCCAGCGTCACGATCAGCACGTGGTTCGTCTGAGTCAGGTATTTGATGGTGGCGTCCATCGCCGCGCCAGCGCTGATCGCCAGCACGAGAAGAAAGGCCGGCGAAATCACGCCCACGCGCATAAGAAAACTCCCCCCGGGCTTGTGGCCCGAGAGGAGTTGAACCGCAATGCGATTCGCGCCGCTTTACGGCGTCGTCGGCGCCGTCGTCGAGCCATCGGCCGGCGGCGCAGTCGTGCTGCCGTCGGTGGCTTCATCCAATTGCTCGCCGGCTTCTTCCATCGGGCCCTGGCCCATATCGGTTTGGCCGGTAGTGGATTGTTCGATGGCGGTGTCGGCCTGTTCGCCGGCCTCTTCATTCGTGCCTTGCGTGCACGCGCCCAAACCGAGCGCGAACGCCGCAGCGGCGGCTGTGATCAGAACACGCATGTTCTCTCTCCTGGGCGACGCCCGTTACGGATTAGTGTTGGGGTTGCCGTCGGTCGCGTCATTGCCGGCTTGTTCGAGTTCGTTGCCGGCATTGTCGGCGGCTTGTTCGATTTCGTTACCGGCGTTCTCGGCGGCCTGTTCGAGCTCGTTGCCCAAATTCTCCGCGGATTGCTCGGCCGAGTTCTCGTCTTCCACCACACGCGCTTCTTGCGTGCACGCGCCCAGCGTCAAAAAGCTCGCCGCGGCGATGGCGGCCAACAGGGGCTTCATCATTCAATTGTCTCCT
>CAZIOD010000134.1:0-6446 GCA_964540785.1 uncultured Terricaulis sp. | reverse complement strand
ATGTACGGCGCATTCAAAGAGCACCTCCAAAGCGAACTTCAGGGAATTCGCGACGCAGGCTTCTACAAGGAAGAGCGCGTCATCGACACGCCGCAAGGCGCGGAAGTGAAAGTCGCGAGCGGCGGCAATCTCATCAATCTCTGCGCCAACAATTATCTGGGGCTCGCGCAGGACCCGCGCGTGAAAGCGGCGGCGCACGAGGGGCTGGACCGCTGGGGCTACGGCATGGCCTCGGTGCGCTTCATTTGCGGCACGCAGACAGCGCACAAGGCGCTCGAAGCGCAGCTTTCGAAGTGGCTGCAGGTCGAAGACACGATCCTCTATCCCTCATGCTTTGACGCCAACGGCGGCCTGTTTGAAACGCTGCTCGGCGCCGAGGACGCGGTGATCTCCGATGAATTGAATCACGCTTCGATCATCGATGGCATCCGACTCTGCAAGGCGCAGCGCTACCGCTACAAGAACAACGACATGGCGGAGCTCGAAGCGCAGCTGAAAGCAGCTGACGCCGCCGGCGCGCGCTTCAAGCTCATTTCCACCGACGGCGTCTTCTCGATGGACGGCGTCATCGCCCAGCTCGACCAAATCTGCGATCTCGCCGAGCGCTACAACGCGCTGGTCCATGTGGATGACTCACACTCCACCGGCATCGTCGGCAAAGGCGGGCGCGGCACGGCCGAGCACTGCAAGTGCATCGAACGCGTCGAAATCGTCACCTCCACACTTGGCAAGGCGCTGGGCGGCGCCAGCGGCGGCTTCACCGCGGGCCGGAAGGAAATTGTGGAAATCCTGCGCCAGCGTTCGCGCCCGTATCTCTTTTCCAACACCGTCCCGCCCGTCGTCGTCGCCGGCGCCAGCAAGGCCGTCGAACTCGCCGCCTCAGGCGACGACCTGCGCCAGCGCCTGCGCGACAACATGGCCTTCTTCCGGGCAGGGCTTGCGAGCGCCGGCTTCGATCTCATCCCCGGCGAGCATCCAATTATTCCAGTGATGCTCTACGACGCCAAGCCTGCCGTAGCGCTGGCCGAGAAGCTTTTGGAGAAGGGCGTTTACGTGATCGCCTTCTCCTATCCCGTGGTGCCGAAAGGCAAAGCGCGCATCCGCACGCAAATGTCCGCCGCGCACACCCGCGAAGAACTGGAGCGCGCGGTCGAAGCTTTCGCGGCGGCGGGCAGGGAAGTCGGCGCGCTCAACTAGCAAAGCACGCTGTACGTCTTGGACCGCCGGCGTCCTCGCCGGCATTGGCGCGCCACGTCGGCCTGCGTTCAAGCGCGCGCCGAGCTTCAGGCACGCGGCGCCAACGCCATTTGCCGCCGGATTTCGCGCCGTAGCAGGTCGATTGACGTGCGGCCGCGCTTCGTCTCGACTTCCCAGAACGTCCAGCCGTTGCACGCTGGCGCATTCGCCGCGAGCGCGCCGATGCGATGGATCGAGCCGGTCGCTTCGCCGAGCGCCAGCGAGCCATCCGCCCGGACGCGTGCGCGTTTGCCGTTCGGCGAAACCAGAATGGCGCCCGGATGAATGAGCCCCGCCTCGATCAATTGCCCGAACGGCACGCGCGGCTCTTCCTTCTTCGACCGCGTCACCATCAGGTCTTCGGCCGCGGCCGGCGTTACCTTCTTGATGCGTGTGCGCGCAGCAGCGGCGTAAATTGGATCGCGTTCGATGCCGATATAATGGCGCCCGAGCCTTTTCGCCGCCGCGCCGGTCGTGCCGGTGCCGAAGAAGGGATCGAGCACCACCTCACCGGGCTTGGTCGTCGCCAGGATCACGCGATGCAGCAGCGCTTCGGGCTTTTGCGTCGAATGCAGCTTGCGGCCCTCGCGATCCTTGAGCCGCTCGGCCCCGGTGCAGATCGGCAGCGTCCAGTCGGAGCGCATCTGCAGGTCGTCGTTGAGCATTTTCAGCGCGTCGTAGTGGAATGTGTATTTCGCTTCTTTCGAACGCGCCGCCCAGATCAGCGTCTCATGCGCATTGGTGAAGCGCGTGCCTTTGAAATTCGGCATCGGATTGGTCTTGCGCCAGACGATGTCGTTCAGGATCCAGAAGCCGAGATCCTGCAAGGCCGCGCCGAGCCGAAAGACGTTATGATATGAGCCGATCACCCAAATCGCGCCGTTCGGCTTCAGCACGCGCCGCGCCTGCATCAGCCAGGCGCGCGTAAACTCATCGTAGCTCGCAAAATCCGCGAACTTGTCCCACTCGTCATCGACGCCATCGACATGGGATTGGTCCGGCCGCGTCAGCTCGCCGCCCAGTTGCATGTTGTAGGGCGGGTCCGCGAACACGAGGTCCACGCTGCCGTCCGGCAGGCCGGCCATCGCCTCGATGCAATCGCCCTCGATGATCCGGTCCTTGAAGTGTCGCGCCATGTCGTCCCCGAGAAGGAATCATAAGCTTGACTGGCGCGAGATAATCAACGTCTGATTCGCCGTTAACTATATTTGGGGGGCGGGCAATGGCCGATGACGCTAGCGCTGACCGGCGCATGCTGGATCGAATGATGACGTTCTCGGACGGCGTTTTCGCTGTGGCGCTAACGCTGCTTGCCCTCGAACTGCGCCCGCCGGAGGGATTGGACGGCGCCGCCTTCTGGTCCGAGATTATCGATCTCATTCCCCAGACCGCCTCGCTGATGATCAGCTTCGCGCTCGCCTCGCTGTGGTGGGCGGTGCACCTCATGGTGACGCGCGAACTCATCGCCTTCGACTGGCCGACCGCGCTCTGTAATCTCCTCTTTCTTTTTTTCATCGTGCTGCTGCCGTTCGCGGCCGGGACATTCGGGGCGAGTATGGACCTTGCCGACCCGCTCGCGCTCTACTGGATCATCAATGCCGGCGTATCTTTTTCCATGACGTTGATGTTCTTCGTAATGTCACGCGACAGGGGACGGCTGATGGGAGGCATCGGCTGGGCCGAACGCATCGTGCGGCTGCTGCAGGCCGGGGCGCCGGGCATGGTGTTCGTGCTCGGCGCCTATTGGGCGCTAACCGATCAAATCTGGCTGTCGCGCTTCTGTTGTGTGCTGATGGCGCCGGCCATGATCGTGCTGGGGACGATCGGGGGGATGCTCGAGCGGCGCAGGATGCGCATGGCAGGCTAGAGTGCCGCGCGCTTGCTCAATCGGAGGCGCACATTCAGCGAGAGCAGGTACGTGACGAAGAACACGTACATGAAAATCTCTTCCATCTCGCTCCAGCGGGTCAGGTTGAGAATGTCGAGCCGCTTCGGCAGCGCTGCGAGCTGTGAAAAGACGACTGGCGGCAGGCTTGCGAGCGTCGGCGCTAACCACCACGGGTTGTCAAAGAGCCCGCGCCCCTTGCGCGCCCACTTCACCAGCGGATGCACTACCGCCCCGAGGATCATGCCGAGCAGCAGCAACGCGCGCGGTTTCTGATCAAGCCATCCCCCCGCGGTGTTGTGGAAATTGGTTTCCCCCTGATCGTTGATGCGTTCGAAGATGCCGGTGGTGTCCCACCCGAAATAGTGCTGTCCCCAACTGGTTTCTTCACCCAGCAGGTACACAATGCCGAGCACTACGACGCCTAGCCAGAGCCGCATCCGCGTCGTCGTCGCGCTCACCAGGGTCCAGATCGCCAGCACCAGCGCAACCAGAAGCGTCAGATTCTGCAATTGCTCGGCCAACCCCTGCTCGGTGTCGAAACCTGAGCCGCGCAGGACGCCCGGCGCGTAGAACACCATGGCCATCAGCACGGCATAAAGCAGCGTACACACGATCCAGACCGCAAGCGCGGAAATGTCGCCACGCGCGTGGGCGGGACGGATGGTGGCGGCGCGTTCGCTCATGCGCGCGAAAATAGGGGCCCGCGAGGGCTTGTAAACCGCCGGTGCTCAGGCGGCGAACAATCCGGCCGCCAACTGCACCGGCTTGAAGCTCTTGCGATGGATGGCGCAAGGCCCGAGCCTGGCCAGCGCCTCAACATGCTCGGGCGTGGAATAGCCCTTGTGCTTGGAGAACGCATAGCCGGGGAATCGCGCGCACAGATCCACCATCATGCGATCGCGCTCCACTTTTGCGACGATCGAAGCTGCGGAGACGATCGGCACGATCGCATCTCCGTCGACCACACACTCGACCGGGCAGGGCAGGTCCGGCGACATGTTGCCGTCGACGATCGCCGCCGCCGGCCGCTCTGGCAGCGCCTCGAACGCGCGTCGCATCGCCAGATGCGCTGCGCGCAGGATGTTCAGCGTATCGATCTCCTCCACCGTGGCGACGCCCACCGCGACGACGCCTATCTTGCGGATTTTGAGCGCCAGTTCTTCGCGCGCCTCGGCCGTCAGCTGCTTGGAATCGTCGAGTCCCCTGGGCCGGCCTTTGCGCGGCAGGATCACAGCCGCCGCCACCACCGGCCCTGCCAGCGGCCCGCGCCCCGCCTCGTCGATCCCGCAAATCCCCATGAAGGCGAACATGCGGCGGATTCCGCCCCCAGCGCAAATCCCGCCGGCTGTCCGGCGCCCTTGGCATAATGAAAAGGGTGCTTGACACCCGCCCCAGCCTATGACAAGCACACTGGACATTAAGAACAGCTCGCTTGACGGAGGGTGCGATGCGAGAGGCGAGGCTTGGGATGTGGTTGGCCGTGGTCGTGGCGGTGGCGTCGGTGCTGGGGGCCGGCAGCTGGGCGAGCGAGATGCGCTGGGAGGTGAGCGTTCAGCTCGCCTCCGCCGGCGTAGAACTCGCGGCCACGTCCGAGCACGCCCGCATCGCGGTGAGATTCTGAAAGGCAAGGCGCACATGACCTGCGAATTTTCCAACAAGGACGCCGCCCGCCGCTACCGGCGCGACATCGCCATCGCTGGCGCCATCTATGTCGCGTTCGTGTTCGGCGCGGCGCTCGCGATCCGCAATCTCGATCCGCCGCACTGGGCGGTCATCGCGCTTTCCATCCTGCCGGTTCTGCCCGCGTTGATGATGCTGCGCGCGTATCTCGTGTTCACCCGGGCGATGGACGAGTTTCAGCGCCAGCTGCAGGGCGAAGCGGTGATCGTCGCCGCGGCGATCACCGTGTTCGGCAGCTTCGCCTACGGCTTCCTCGAAGAATGGGCGGACTTCCCGCATGTGCCCTTGCTGTGGGTGCTGCCCGTGTTTGGCGCCATCTTCGGCATTGCGCACATCATCATTCGGCGGCGCTACAAATGAGCGGCGAGATCAAACACACGCGCGGCGCGATGCTGCGCCGCCTGCTGCTTGGCGCAGCCCTTGTGTTCGCCATCGCCGCCTGGGCGGCAGTGGGCGTGGCCTATTTCATGCGGCCGGGTTTTGCGGTCTGGGTCGGGCTGGTCACACTCGGCGCTGTCAGTCTCGAAGTCCTGTTCTGGACCGCCGCCGGCGTGTTCGGCTGGAGTTTTCTGGCCAAGCGGCGCGCGGGCATCGATCGCTTGCGCCAGCGTCTGTTCGGCAAGCGCCAGGAGAGCAGCGAGCCATGAGAAACCGACTCAAGGTGCTGCGCGCCGAGCGCGACTGGAGCCAGGCCGATCTCGCCGAGCGGCTCGATGTCTCGCGACAGAGCGTCAACGCCATCGAGACCGGCAAGTACGATCCCAGCTTGCCGCTCGCCTTCAAGATCGCCGCCGTATTCGGCTTGCCGATCGAACAGATTTTCAGCGCCGACGAAGTCGCGGAGGCCGCCGAATGAGCCGGGAAACTCAAATGACATCAAACCCGCCGCGCGCCGGGCGGATGAAGCGCAAGACGCTCTACATCGCCGCGACGTGCGCCTGCATTCTGGTCTATGCTGTTCTTGTGTCGCTTGCTGACACCCAGCCTTGGCTGATCTGGCCGGCCATCGGCATGATGCTGCTGTCCATGGTGTTCGCCTGCTTTTGGATGGCCGCGCTCGACGAGGTCGCGCAGCAGGCCCACTACATCGCCTGGTTCTGGGGCGGCACGGCCGGCGTCATGGTCTCCATGTTGCTGTTCGTGTCAGTCGTATTGCGTCCGACTGCGTTCGAGCCCGTCCTGGCCGTTCTCGACGTCCCCTACAGTTTCGCTGCCGGCATCGCTGCGGGCCTTTTGCCGCCGTCTTTAGGCTACGCGATTTGGTGGGCGATCCTCTGGCTGCGCCGCGGCTGAAACGGCGGCAGCCTTGATAAGGCGGGCGGGCGCCATTACGCGGGTGCAGCATGTCTGCAAACCGCCCGCCGCGCTGCTTCCAGGATGTGATCCTGACGCTCCAGAACTACTGGGCCGAGCAGGGCTGCGCGATCCTTCAGCCCTACGATGAACAAGTCGGCGCCGGCACGCTGCATCCGGCCACCACGCTGCGCGCGCTCGGTCCGAAACACTGGCGCGCCGCCTACGTGCAGCCTTCGCGCCGGCCCAAGGACGGGCGCTACGGCGAAAACCCCAACCGGCTGCAGCACTATTATCAGTTCCAGGTGATCCTGAAGCCGAACCCGCCGGACCTGCAGCAGCTCTATCT
>CAZIOD010000133.1:0-6713 GCA_964540785.1 uncultured Terricaulis sp. | reverse complement strand
GTTCAGTTCACCGTCCGCGACATCGGGTCGGCATCCAGCGCGCGCAGGGCGCGGTTCAGCAGGCCGCCGCCACTCTCGCCAGGCTGTAACTCGACAGCGCTTTGTTCGAACACCAACGGCCCCGCGCCCCCTTCGCCTGCGGCAAACGCGGTGCATTCAGCCACCGAGGCGATGCGCTCGGCCGTGCGCTTGGCGCCGGAGAGGGGCGTCGCGGGCATCGCGACCGCAATGAATTCCTCGCCGAGCGCAACGCCGGCATCGCAGTCGCGGATCAGACGGCCGGCGAGGCTGGCGATTTCAGTGAAGCCCCTTCTCCAGATCTCAGGCTCCGGTTGGCTGAGACCGTGCGCCGGCAGCACGCGCAACACACAGAGCGCCATCGCGCGCCCCGTCGCCTGGTGATCCCGGGCAAGACGTCTGAGGTGCGCGTCGAAGGGCTCGCGGCGGAAAAGACCGGTGCGCGCATCGCCCATGAGATCGCGCAGCGCGCGGATCTTGTGCTCGGCGGCGTGGCGGCGGCGCTCTCTGCGCACTGCTTCAAACAACCAGCCGAGGCTCGGGCCGCACGGCGCATTAGCTTCGGCGACAGCAGACGCGCCGCGTTCGATCGCGGCGTTGGCGGTGGCGACGTCGCCCGGCTTGGTCACCACCATGGTCGGCATGTGATAAAGCGAGGCGTTGCGGCGCAGCGCAGCGCAGAGCGAGACTGCGATGTTAGGGTCGTGTGCGCCATTGAGCACGACCGCGTCGAACGGCTCGTCGTGCAGGTGATCGAATCCGGCGAAGGATGAAAAGGCGGCTGCGGTGAGCCCGTTGTGCTGCGCCAGCATGTGCTCCAGCGCGAGGAACATGGAGCTGGGCGCGCCGATATAAAGTGCCTTGAGCTTACGTGGTTCAAGCGGTTGCGGCGCCGCCACACCGAGCTGGGCGGCTGTGACGAGCCGGCGCGCGCGCTCCTCTTCAGCGATCGCGAGCCGCATGCAGGCTTCGATCTGCGCCGCGAGGAGCTGCGGCGGCGCATCGAGCGCGACGGCGCCGGTGAAGAGGTTCGCCTCATTCAAGCCAAGCGCCGGCGGCGCTTCGCGGCGCAACCCAATCACGCGCCCCAGCAGCGGCTGCTCTGATTTGAGCGAGGCAACCGCAATGCGTGCGATGTTTTCGCTGTCGGCGCTCATGGCCGAGAAGATGGCCATGTCTTCGCCGTCGGGGGCGGGACGGTAAGGGCCTGGGACGGCGGCCGCCTCCATGCCGGCGTCTGCGAGCAGCGTTTGCGCGTCGCGCGCCGCACGCGCGTCCAGGGCCCGGACCACTATTCGCAATGGTTAACGCTCCGGCGCCCCGCCCAACGCGGAGTGTTCTGTTGCAACTATCGCCCGATCGCGCGACGAAGCAAACGATAAGGTAAACGAGGCAAGCATGGCGTCTGGGCCGCTGGTTGGCGTTAAAGTGGTGGAGTTCGCCGGCATTGGGCCGGGTCCGTTCTGCTGCATGTTGCTCTCTGATATGGGCGCCGACGTTGTGCGTATCGACCGCAAGGGCGGGCGTGCAATGCCGAAAGATGTCACCGCGCGCGGGCGCCGTTCGGTGGCGCTCGATTTGAAGGACGCTAACGATGTCGCCGTGGCGCTGGCGCTGATCGAGAAAGCCGATGTGCTGATCGAAGGCTTCCGCCCGGGCGTGATGGAGCGATTGGGGCTCGGACCGGAACTTGCGCTGCAGCGTAATCCGAAGCTGATCTACGGCCGTATGACCGGCTGGGGCCAGTCCGGACCTTTGGCGCACGCGGCGGGGCACGACCTCAACTACATCGCTCTATCCGGCGCGCTGCACGCGATGGGGCGGAAGGGCGCGCCACCTGCCCCGCCGCTCAATCTCGTCGGAGACTACGGAGGAGGGGCGCTCTATCTGGCGCTCGGCGTTTGCGCCGCGCTGTTGGACTCGCAGCGCTCCGGCAAGGGCCAGGTTGTCGATGCCGCAATCACAGATGGGACGGCGTCGCTGATGGCCGTGATGTATGGCTTGCGGGCCTCGGGCATCTGGATCGACGAACGTGACGCCAATCTTCTGGATGGTGGGGCGCCCTTTTACGACGTTTACGAAACTGCGGACGCGAAGTACGTCGCGCTGGGCGCCCTGGAGCCGCAATTCTATGCGCTGTTGTTGGAGAAGCTCGGGCTAAAGGACGATCCGTTGTTTGCCGCACAGATGGATCGCAGCCAATGGTCGGCGATGAGCGAGAAGATCGCGGCCGTGGTTAAGACCAAAACACGCGATGAGTGGACAGCCCTGCTGGAAGGCGCCGATGCGTGCTTCGCGCCGGTGCTGACGATGGGCGAAGCGCCCGCACATGCGCACAATGTCGCACGGAGGGCGTTTGAGGAGGTCGCTGGCGTCGTGCAGCCCGCCCCCGCGCCACGCTTCTCACGCACACCGGGGGCGATCCAGGGGCCGGCCGCCGCGCCCGGAGCCAACACCGAAGAAGTCCTGGCCGACTGGGGCGTTTCGCTGCTTCCAAGCTGATTAACCCATTCAGCACGGGTTCAACCACGGCGGTGTTTTATCCTCCCCGGCTCTGGGCGATTTTCGTCCCTCGCTCGTACCGGGGCCAGGTTTTCGGCCCTTATCGGGGTCGAAGCAAAGCGCCGGCCGCCGGCTCAGCGGCCGGCGCAATTGCGTTCTGCGACAACCTGAATCTGCCCTTGCCGCGCCGGCATGTTGCGCCGCAGCGCGCCGCTACGTAAACGACCCTTATGGCCAACAAAGTTTATCCGGACGCCAGGTCCGCGCTCGAAGGCCTGACCTTCGACGGCATGACGGTGATGAGCGGCGGCTTCGGCCTCTGCGGCATCCCCGAGAACCTCATTCTGGCGCTGCGCGACAGCGGCGTTAAGGACATCACGGTGATTTCCAACAATGCCGGCGTGGACGGCTGGGGCCTCGGCCTCCTCTTGGAAACCAAGCAGATCAAGAAGATGGTTTCCTCCTACGTCGGAGAAAACAAGGAGTTCGCGCGCCAGTTTCTGGCCGGCGAGCTGGAACTCGAATTCAATCCGCAGGGCACGCTAGCAGAGCGCTGCAGGGCAGGGGGCGCGGGGATCGCCGGCTTCTATACCAAGACGGGTGTCGGCACGCTGGTGGCCGAGGGCAAAGAGACCAAAGTGTTTAACGGCGAGACCTACGTGCTCGAAACCGGCCTCATCGCTGATCTTTCTATCGTCAAGGCCTGGAAGGGCGACAAAGAGGGCAACCTCATCTTCCGCAAGACGGCGCGGAACTTTAATCCGATGATGGCGACGGCCGGCAAGAAGTGCGTCGCCGAGGTCGAGATACTGGTCGAGACGGGCGACCTCGACGGCGATGAGATCCACACGCCCGGCATCTTTGTCGATCGGATCGTTAAGGGCGCTTTCGAGAAGCGCATTGAGCAGCGCACCGTGCGTCAGCGGGAGAATGCATGATGGCTTGGTCCCGCGATCAGCTTGCGCAGCGCGCCGCCAAAGAATTGCGCGACGGTTACTACGTTAACCTCGGCATCGGCATCCCGACGCTGGTGGCGAACTACATCCCGCAAGGGATGGAGGTCACGCTGCAGTCGGAGAACGGGATGCTGGGCATGGGCCCGTTCCCGTTCGAAGGTGAAGAGGACCCCGATCTCATTAACGCCGGCAAACAAACCATCACCGAACTGCCGAAGACCTCCTATTTCTCGTCCTCGGATTCGTTCGCCATGATCCGCGGCGGGCACATCGATCTGTCCATCCTGGGGGCCATGGAAGTGACCGACCGCGGCGACCTCGCCAACTGGATGGTGCCGGGCAAGATGGTGAAGGGTATGGGCGGCGCCATGGACCTCGTCGCCGGCGTCAAGCGCGTGGTGGTGGTGATGGAGCACACCGCCAAGGATGGCTCGCCCAAATTGTTGAAGAAGTGTTCGCTGCCGCTCACCGGCGTGAACGTGGTTGATCTCGTGATAACCGATCTAGGCGTGTTCGAGATCGACAAACATGGTTCACAATCGATGAAGCTGATCGAACTCGCCGATGGGGTTGGCGTCGACGAGATCAAGGCGAAAACGGAAGCGCCGTTCGACGCAGCGTTGCGTTGAGCCGCCCATTAACGCCGATGCGCAGCATCGCAATGCATCGATAACGCTTCGTTCCTCCCCCGTTCGCGCATGCGCTTCAAAAAGCAAGAGGGGAGGGCGCTCGCTAGCTCTGCGCACGCGCTGGGTTCACACGCATGAATACGCGGTGAACGCGCACACGCGTCAAGGAAACCCGCGCGTTCATCCTTTCTCATCACCTCATCGGTAAGTTCGCCGGAATACTTCGTGCAGAGAGGGCGCCCATGGGCAGCCCTCCGAACTGGGTCTGGTGATGCGTCGTGCCGATATGAAGCGGACGGTGAGACGTCGCGCGGCTGCTTTGGCGGCATGCGCGATGGCCGCCTGCGCCGTTTTCTGGCAGGGCGAAGCGTCCGCCCAAACGGCGCCGTCGTCACACGAACTGACAAGCGTGCTGGCGCGCATTGCCGAGCAGGAACAACGTCTCGATGCGCAAGAGCGTCTGCTGTTCGAACAACAACGGCAGATCGCCGAACAGCGCACGCTGATCGAGCGCCAACGGCGCGAAATCGAGGCGATGACGGGCGTATCCGCAAGCGATCTAGCCGAGATCAGAGGCGCCGGCGTTCCATCCAGCGCCTTGAACTTCAACGGTTTGGGGGGAGATGAGCCGATTTCGCTGAACCGGCGGACGCCATTGCGCACGCTGGTGCAAGCTGACGCGGGCGAGGGGGCCGCCCCGGCCGCCACGACATCGCCCGCGCCCGGCGCGCCCGTGGGCGAAGCCCCGCCCGAGCAACCGCAAACGGCAGTCGAAGCGCTGCCGGAAGGGCAGAACGCCCTCTTGGGGCGCGGGCGCCTGGTGATCGAGCCGGCGATCGAATACTCGCGCAGCTCCAACAACCGCCTGGTGTTCCGCGGCGCCGTGATCGCCGAGGGCATCCAGATCGGCCTCTTGGAAGCCAACGATACCGCGCGCGACACGATCGTAGCGTCGATGGCGGCGCGCTACGCATTGACCGACCGCCTCGAAGTGGAAGCGCGCGTGCCGTACATCCACCGCAACGACCGCATCACCACGCTCTCGCAGAACTCGACGCAAACGACGCGCACGTTCGAGCTGAACGGGGGCGATATCGGAGATGTCGAGGTTTCGGCGCGCTACCAGCTAAACCGCGGCGGCGCCGGCATGCCCTTGTTGGTGGCCAGCGCGCGGGTGAAATCCGACACTGGCCGCGGGCCGTTCGATCTCGCGCGCGACGCCCAGGGCGTGGCGACGGAATTGGCCACCGGCTCCGGCTTCTGGGCCGTGCAGGGCGGGCTGTCGATGCTTTATCCGTCGGACCCCGTCGTGCTGTTCGCCAACGTCAGCTATCTTTATAATATCGACCGCGACGTGGACCGGACATTTGGCGCGGTGACGGTCGGCCACGTCGATCCGGGCGATTCCATCAGCGGCGGCTTCGGCTTCGGCTTTGCGCTCAATCCGCGTTTTTCATACTCGCTCGGCTACTCGCACTCCTACGTCATGGAGACCGAGACCGAGCTCAACAACACCACGCAAACCTCCAGCAGCCTGCAGGTGGGCACGCTGCAGTTTGGCATGAGCTACCGCGCGAGCGAGCGGCTGACGCTCTCGACCAGCGTGGATGTGGGCGTCACCGAGGACGCTCCCGACGTCCGGGTCTCGTTTCGAACCCCGTTCCGGCTGTGATGACGAGATGAGCCAAGCCCGGCGGCCGAGCGCCGGGCTTTTTCTTGACGCCCATTGCTGATAGGTGCCGCCGCGCCGGAGGGATGGCCGAGCGGTTTAAGGCACCGGTCTTGAAAACCGGCGTGGGCGCAAGTCCACCGTGGGTTCGAATCCCACTCCCTCCGCCAGTGTCTCAGGTGTACGGCCCGGAGACATGGGTGACGCTAGCATCGGCATCCACGACTCCGCCTCAAAATGAAAAGCCCCGCCCGTGTGTCCGATGCCAAGCGTCGCTTATGTCTCGGTCCCTCAGGGCTTATCGGCTGTATGAAATCACTGGGCCCCTAAACTGCATGCAGCGCAACTTGTTAATGTAGCGAAGCGAACACTTCGCGACGTCCGCGAGCACGCTGTAACACTTGGCGGACTCGTACAACATTACCCTTGATCAAGCTTATTTCGCCGGTTAAACGAATACTGTTAAGAGAATGTTTACTCTTTTAACGCCGAGGGCGGGTGCTTAAGGGGGGCCTTACATCCGGCTGGGGTTTTTGGCGGCGGTGCATGAGACTCCGGTCTCTGCATGTTGGCCGTGCTTGCTTCCACCCTTGCCGTTTTTGAGCGTTCCGCCGTTCCGCCGATCGGATGGTGGGTCTTTCCATTATGGAGACTAAACGCATGAAAAAGCTTCTTCTCGCCGCTGCGGCTCTCAGCTTTATGGCCGCCGCACCAGCTTACGCTCAAACGCATACGCTTCAGTTTACCGGCTCGGTGGAGGCCAAGTGTAACCTGCCGGAAATCAACACCGTTCACGACCTGACGTCTCATCTGGCGCTTGGCGATGACGGTTATCTCTCTGCCGGCACGAGCGGCTGGCTGACGGTACTCAACCTGACAAACGAATTCGGCGGTTCGACAGCTTGGTGTAACACCGCGGCCGACGTCTCGGTCACCGGC
>CAZIOD010000132.1:0-6970 GCA_964540785.1 uncultured Terricaulis sp. | reverse complement strand
CCGCGGGCGCCCCGGGCGCGCCGGCCAATGACCGCGATCTCATCGCCGCCGACGTGCTCTCGCAGAAGGAAACGCTCGAACTGATCCGCGCCTACTACAAGCTCGGCGAACGTCCGCGCCGTCGCCTCTTGGACCTCGCCAAGGCGCTGCAAGACGAATCCACCGACGCGGCCTAACCCCTCCCGCCGATACGTGGAAACGTGAACGGGCTCGCCCTGCGGCGAGCCCGTTTGCATGCGGCTAAGTCTCGCCATCCACGGGTATTTTTCGCGTCGCACGCGCATTGCGGCGGTAGGTGGTGGCGCCCAAGCAACATCGAGCCGGGAAGTGGTCCAGAGGGAACATTACAGACTCGCAACCGGCGTTCGCCCCTGTGAGTATCTTTTTCGCCTGGGGGGCCGCATCGGGCGAAGCAAACTCGTCCGCTGTGAGAAATTTAGCTGGTCCGGACTGGGACGCCGGACCCAGGGGGCAGTAGCCATGGCAAGTGACATCGACGTGCATGTCGGGCGGCGGTTGCGCCGGCGCCGGCGCTTACTTGGACTCACGCAGCTGAAGTTGGGCGAAGCCGTCGGGATGCGGTTTCAACAGATCCAGAAATACGAATGCGGCGCCAACCGCGTCACGGCCGAGCGGCTGTACCGCCTCGCCGTGGCTCTCGGTGTGCCGACCACGTACTTTTTCGAAGGCCTGCCCGGCGCCCCGGGGACCGCCCCGGCAGGCGCTATCGAAGATCCAGACCTCATCGCCAACGACGTGCTGTTGGGACGCAAAGAAACCATGGAGCTCATCCGCGCCTATTACATGCTCAGCGAACGCCCTCGGCGGCGTTTACTCGATCTCGCCAAAGTGCTGCGCGCCGAAGCGGTCACGGCAGCCTGACGGCCGGGCGCCGGCGTGGTAAGGCGCACCCGTGACAACACGCCGGCACGACGTCTCGCGAGTTATCGCCTTCGCCGGCGCTCTGGCCGATGCCGCGCGCGCTTCGATTCTGCCGCACTTCCGCACCGGCGTGGCGTGCGACAACAAGGCGTCCGATGCGTTCGATCCGGTGACGGAAGCGGATCGTGCCGCGGAAGCCGCCATGCGCGCGCTCATCGAGCGGGAGTTTCCCGAGCACGGCATTCTGGGCGAGGAATTCGAGCGCAAAGCCTCGCGCAGCGGTTATGAGTGGGTGCTCGATCCGATCGACGGCACGCGCGCTTTCATCGCGGGTCTGCCGACATGGGGCGTGCTGATCGCGCTCGCATACGAGGGCAGGCCTATCATCGGTATCATGGATCAGCCCTATCTGGACGAGCGCTATCGCGGCTGGGGCGACGACGCCGATTGCATCGTTCGCGGCGCGCGCCGTGCATTGAAAACGCGGAGCTGCACGCAGCTCGCCGACGCGATTGTTTCAACAACCAGCCCCGATCTTTTCGTCGGCGTCGAGGCAGACGCTTTCGCGCGTGTGCGCGGCGCGGCAAAGCTGACGCGCTATGGCTACGATTGCTACGCGTATGCGATGATCGCCGCCGGCCACATCGATTGCGTCATCGAAAGCGGCCTCAAGCCGTTCGACATCCAGGCGTTGATCCCAGTCCTTGAGGGCGCCGGCGGCGGCGTTTGCGATTGGCGCGGGGCCGGCGCCGCACAAGGCGGACGCGTGCTTGCCTACAGCGATGAGCGCGTACGCGATCAAGCGTTGGCGCTGCTGGAGAGCGCATGCTGATGTGGTCGCGTCGTGTCTTCGGGCAGAAATTCATTGCCGCCTTGTTCGATCGCAATCCGTCGCTGCTGCAAACCATGCCGGGCATGCTCTCGGCCGGTTTTATTGCGCGGCGCGGCGCTAATAGACGCCAGCGCGCGGAGGGGCACGCGCTCGTGCACGACAACTGGCGTGCATGTGCATTCGACCAGCCTTTCCGCGTCGCCTCCATTTCGAAAATGGTGACGGCGACCGGCTTCATGTCTCTTGTCTCGCAAGGCCGGATCGACCTCGATGCGGACGTTTCGTCCTATCTCGGCGAACAGCTGCGCCATCCTGCTTTTCCCGACATCGCCGTGACGGCGCGCATGCTGCTGTCGCATACAAGCGGCCTGCGTAATGGGGCCGACTTTCCTGTCCCTTTCAACCGTTCCTTGCTCGACAGGCTTCGCCACGCCGCAGAGGAAATGAATTACGCGGGCTGGTTCGCGCCAAACAGCGAGCCGCCTGGCCATTGGTTCAATTACAGCGACACTAATTTCGCCCTTCTGGCGCAGATTGCCGAGCGCGTCACCGGGTTGCGGTTCGATCGCTTCATGCGCGAAACGCTGTTCACGCCATTAGGCCTCGACATCGGCTATAATTGGAGCGGTGTTTCACAAGCGAGGCGCGATCGCGCCGCCGCGGGCTGTCGTTGGGACGGCGCGACGTGGACCGCCGAAGTCGACCGCGCGCCGGCGCGCGCGCCCGAGATCACCTTCTATCGCGGCGAGAACAACGCCGGCGCTGTCGAGAGCGATTACAGCGTCGGTCTCAACGGCTTTGCGTTCGCCCCGCATGGCGGCCTGCGTCTCAGTCTTGCCGACATGGATCGCCTCGCACGGTTCTATTGCGAAGACGCCCCTCTCATCGGTGACGGAGCGCTGGCGCGCATGCAGACGCCGGCCTGGAGGTTTGACCCCTACGCGCCGAACGGAACCACAGAACGCGGTTGGTATCAGAGTTATGGCCTGGGCGTGCACGTCGCGCTCGGCCGCGATGCGCCCGGCGCCTCGCCCGGCGATGACTTCTTCGGAATGCACACGCCCGAGTGGCGCGGTCATCTGGGAGATGCTTACGGTTGGATGACCGGGCTCTTCTGGAATACCCGTGCCGATACAACTTTGGTGTGGGCGATCAACGGCATGCCGGAAGCAAACCGCCCTTCGGGATCGCGCTCAGCCTTGAGTGCGCCTGAAGAAGCAATGATCGACGCGGCGCTCGCTTCTGTACGCTGACGTACTAATCCTCCGTACGCTCGCGCACGGTTCGAACCGTTGACGCTCATTGCCCAGGAAACCTTCGCGGCGCGCGAGAAACCGTCGCGCATGTGGTAAAAACAATGCTCGACTTGTTTGTGCTCTGCGCCTTTGATGCGGCGCTCAGCGCGAGGAGCGGTGGTGCTTGCAGTGAACACCTCCAGTTTGAGCAGCCAATTGGCCGAGGTGATTGACCGCTGCGTCGCGTGCGCGACCGCCTGCGCGGCATGCACCGCTGCGTGCGGGGCAAGCGGGCTCTCCGATACGTTTCGGACGTGCGAACTCGTGAGCGCCGATTGCGCCGACATTTGCCGCGCCACAGCGCAAGTCGCGTCGCGCTATTCCGGCGGCGAGACCCGCGCGCTCGCCGCATTGCTACGCGCTTGCACCCTGGCGTGCGCGGACTGTGCGGCCGAGTGCCAGAAGCACGCCCTGCCGGCTGCACAGCGCTGCGTGCTGGCGAGTCTGGAATGCAAGCAGGCGTGCGAACGGCTCGCCCAGGCGCTGCGCTGGCGTTAGTACGTACAGGCCCAGGACAGCGCGCTCATCACCCGCGGGCGGAAAACTGCGCCATAACGCAAGCCGCCTTCGGGCCCCCACAAGCGTTTGTATGGGCCGCCGGCGATATCCAGCACCCGAAAGCCAGCCGTCTTGGCCCATTCGGCGGCAAAAATCTGCACTGCCGCAGCCGAGTAGGCGTCTTCGAATTGCGGATCGCGTCCCCCGCATTGAATCATCGCGGTGTCGCCCTTGCTGGTAATGACGAGACCCGAAACACGACGCTCGCCGTCCAGCAGCATCAGCGTATGCACTTTGAGCGCGCTGACTTCGTTGCGTTGCGCGAGGGCGCGCCAGAAATTGAGCCTGTCGTCCGCTGCGACGACCTCCTGGCCAGGATCGTCCTTCCACTGATCGCGCCATTGCTCGACGACCCAATCAAGGTCGCCGGCGCCGCCGACACGGCGTTGCATATGCGCGGTTTCCTTGCGGGCGCGACGCACCGTGTATTGACGCTTCTTGGCGCGCCAGTGCGCCTCGTAGTCGCCCTGTACGTCAATCTTGTGCCAGGTGTAAGACCAGCAATCGCTCGGATGCAGCGCTTGCACCTCTTCACCGAGACCGGCAGGCACGCGCACTTCCATGCCCAGGGCATTGAGCGCGCGGGCGAGCGCCGGCGTGCTGATGGCCGGGGCAATGGCGAACGGCATGCATTGATAAACAACGGGCTCCCAGTGACGCGCGCAATGACGCAGCGATACAAGGGCGGACGGCGCACCGTTTTCCGACACCAAAGCATGCCGCTTCTGCGCGCGAGTCGGTTTCAACAACTCGCGGTAAAGGTCGTGGGGGCAATCGGGCAGCGGCGGCAGCGTGTCGAGCACACCATCGAATTCCGGCGACCATTCCGTCGTCCAACGCACCTCGATCCCGCGGCGCGTCGCGCGCGCTTCGAGTTCGCCGATCGTTTCCACGACAGGCCACGCCGCCCGAACCACCGGGCTAAGCACCGATTTAACTTGCGTTCTAAGTGACACGGGAAGGCGCGCTCCCGTTTCACCCTAGCTAGAAGTCAGTATGTGGCAATCCACTACTCGCAGCCGGTGCATCGAAAACGCTTGTTGGGAGTGGCGTTAACCGTGCTCAGTATTCGCAAGCCCAGGAAAGCGCGCTCATGACGTGAGGACGAAACACCGCAGCATAGCGCTGATCGCCGACTGGACCCCAATCGCGCTTGTAGATGCCACTGCCGAGATCGAGCAGGCGAAGGCCCCGCGCCTTCGCCCATTCCACCGCAAAGATCGTGATCGCATTTCCTGAATCGCTAACCGTAAGATCGCGGCCGACACACTGAAGCCCAGCTACGCCGTCGCGGCGGGTGATCACCCAGCCGGCGACGCGTTTGCCTGAGCCTATCAAGGCCAATGTGTGCAACTGGACGCCATTGCTGCTCCTTCTTGCGAGCGCACGCCAGAAATTGCGTCGATCGTCGGCTGCCACGACTTCTCCGCCGGGGTCATCCTTCCATTGCTCGCACCATTGCTCAACGATCCATTCAAGATCGCCGGCGCCGTCGATTCTCGCTTCCAATGTTTGCTGCAACCTGCGGGCGCGGTTGACGATGCGGCGATGGCGCTTGTTCCTATTCCAGAAGGCCTCGTAGTCGCTGTTCAGATCTACGGCATGGCAGTCGTATGACCAGCTTTCGCTCGGATCGAGTTCAAGCACGTCATCGCGCAATCCGGCAGGCACGCGCACTTCCAAGCCAAGGCTGTGCAGCGCTCGTGTCAGCGATGCTTTGCTCACAGCAGGTGCAATGGCGTTCGGCAGACACTGATACGCGACGGGCTCCCAGTGCCGGGCGCAGCGTCGCAGCGAAATGAGCGCGCTCGGCTCGCCATCTTCCAGGACCAAAGCATGCCGCTTGTGCGCATTCGTCGGTTTCAACAGTTCGCGATACAGATCGTGCGGACAATCAGGCAGCGGCCGCAGTGAATCCAATGCGCGGTCGAACTCCGCGGTCCATACCTCAGACCAGCGTACATCAAGGCGTCCCCGCCGGGCGCGCGCCTCCAGCGCGCCAATGGTCTCAACAACCGGCCAGGCCGAGCGCACCACCGGGCCCAGCACTGTTTTGACCTGTTTCCGAACGCGCATGCCCTCTCCCGTACCCTTTCGTACTGAGAGTCGGGCGAGAGGCAATGCCGCTCAGACTTCTCGCGCCTTACCGCTGACGATGTCGCGGATGGCCTGCTCGAACACCTGCGGCGGCTGGCCGCCCTGGATCAGCCAGCGCTGGTTGAAGATGACGGACGGCACCGCGGTGACGCCATTGCGCCGCCAATGCTCCTCTTCAGCGCGGACTTCGTCGGCGAAAGCGTCAGATGCGAGGACTTCGCGCGCTCGCTCGGGATCGAGGCCGGCTGCGCGCGCGGCGTCGACGAGCGTGGCGTGATCGCTGGTGGCGCGCTGATCGGTGAAGTTGGATTTGAACAGCGCCTGTTTCAGCTCAAGCTGCTTGCCCTGCGTGAGCGCCCAGGCGAGCAGGCGGTGGGCGTCGAGCGTGTTCCAGATGCGGCTTTCCGGGCCATAGTTGAAGGTGAAGCCGAGCGCCTGTCCATGATCGATAATGGCTTGGCGCGCGGCGGCGGAGCGCTCGGGCGTCGAGCCGTACTTTTTCTGCACGTGCTCCGCCGCGTTCTCGCCTTCGGGCGCCATGCCAGGATTGAGTTCGAACGGCGAGAAACGGATTTGCGCCTCAACCTCGCCGCCGATGTTTTCCAGCGCTTTGAGCAGCGAGCGCAGGCCGATCACGCACCACGGACAGGCGATGTCGGAGACGAAGTCGATGCGGAGTTTTTCGGCCATCCGCAACACTACCCCGCCCAGGACGGCGTGGCAAAAAGGGCCATGCGAGCGAGTTACCGTCGAGTATCGACTGCGATCCAGTTTTCGATCCAAGTATGGCCACCGTCCGGCGAATAGGATTGCACGAAGCGCGCGGACTCGCGGGTGATGTCGGAAATCAGAAACCGAACCTGGACGAAACGGCCGTCGACGCTGTCCTGGCCGTAGAAGACCCCGCGCCCGTTCTCGAACCCACCATAGACCGGCGATGTCAGCAGGCCGTCGCTCATGTTGGCGAAGTTGATGCTCCACTGTCCGGTTTGCGGATTGTGCAGCCTCAGCGACACGCCTTCGATCCGTCGTTCGCCGGCGGCAACGTCAAGTTCGACCAGATTGGCGCGGCCGTCCGCAAAATCATGCACGACCGAAACGCCTCGAAACTCGGTCCAAGGCGCATTTTCCGCGAGTGGCGCGCGTGCGCGCACGACCGTATCCCAAGTTCCGATTTCCCAATCGAAATCGCGCACGCCGTCGCCGACGGCTTGAGCCGAGGCGTTCGTGGTTGAACACGCGACAACGAGAGAGAAACAGAGCGCAAAAGCAACTTGCGCCAAGAGCTTGCCGAAGGTCAAAATTG
>CAZIOD010000131.1:0-7060 GCA_964540785.1 uncultured Terricaulis sp. | reverse complement strand
CCTATCAAGGGCCGAAGAAGGTCAGGCGCAAGCCTTCCCAGGCGCGGGCGAACCAATTGGCCCTGCCGACGCGCCGCCCCGCCGCCAGTGGGTATTCTTGCGGCTCCATACCGGGTCCCTCGACCACGAGACGCGCCACGACATCGCCGCTTTGGATCGGAGCCGTAAGCGGTCCGTCGTAGACGATCTGCGCCGTCAGATTTTGCTGGGCGCTGCGCGGGCCGACGATGGTGATGTCTCGTTCGGCGATCAACGGCACGGTGCGCCGCGAGCCTAAGCGCACTTGCGCCTGCCCGATCTCATCGCCCGCCGCCGCGAACGTGCGCATCGCATAATCTTCGAACGCCGAGCGCATCAGCCGCTGCGCCTCGGAATTCCGCGCCGCCATGGTCGGCAGACCGTTGAAGACGATAATGCGGCGCTGCCCGTCCCGTACGGCAGATCCTATGAGGCCATAGCCTGACATGTCCGTATGGCCGGTCTTGACGCCGTCTGCGCCGGGGAAGGCGCCGAGCAGCGGATTGCGGTTCTGTTGCGTGCGCCGATTGAACGTAAACTCGCGCCTCGAATAGACCTCGTAGAACTCCGGATAGGTCAGGATAAGATGCCGCGCGAGCCTGGCGAGATCCGCCGAGCTGATGCGTTGATCGGGATGATCAACGCCGGTCACATTGGCAAAGCGCGCCGTCGTTAAACCGAGTTCCTGCGCGCGGCGGTTCATCATCTGGACAAACGCCGCCTCCGAACCGGCGATGCCTTCCGCCAATACGACGCAAGCGTCGTTGGCGGAGACTACGACAGCGCCGTGCACCAGATCGGCCACGGCGACATAGGCGTGAATCGGCAGGAACATGTGCGATCCTGACGACATCGCGCCATGCTCGCGCCAGGCATACTCACTCACCTGGAAATGCGTGTCGTAGGTAATGCGGCCAGCCTGCAGCTGTTCGAGCACGATCAGGATCGTCATCAGCTTGGCCAGCGAGGCCGGCGGCACGGGTTCGTTGCAGTTCTGACAGTCGAGGATCGCGCCCGAACCGGCGTCCATGATGGTGACGTGCTGGGCCACCGCCGGCGCCGGCGCCGGCGCGCGCGCACGACGGCGTTGCGCATCCGCATCAAGCGGGCTCGCCAAAATGAAAACGAGAACGAGCGCGCAGAGCGCGCGGGACAATTTCATCGATCCGCCGAATCGTTTGCGCCAACCGCGCTGCACTTCTTCAAGCAAACCGGGGCGGCGGTTTTGCGTCAACCGCCGCTCAGCGCGCAGCGACGATCGTTTCACCGTAGCCCATCGCCGCCAGCTGACGGCGCGCCGCGTCCGCCTCGGCGGGGCTGCGCCACGGACCGACGCGCACGCGGAAGAGTTCCCTGCCCGCATAATTACGGCGGACATCGACCACGACGGGCCCGGCCACCCCTACTGCGTCGCGCACGCGATGCGCATTGGCGAGGTCCGAAAAAGCGCCGACCTGCACGAAATAGCCGCCTGGGGCCGGCGCCGCGTAGGCGGGTGCGCGATCAGGCGCCATCGGTCCGCCGGCGAGTTCGGTCAGCGGCTGCGCCGAGGGGGGCGGGAGCAGGGACCGCGGGCCCTCCTGCTGGTCCACCGCCGCCGGCTGGGCCGGAGCTGGGGAAGACCCGAAAGCCGGGGCAAGCGTTCCGTCCGCGGCGACACGGCGCGGAGCAGGGCCTAGGTAACGAACGTGCACGCGGGCATGGCCCTGCGCTTCGAAGCCCAGCACCTGCGCCGCGCCGCGCGACAGATCGATTAGGCGTTCGTCCACGAACGGCCCCCTGTCGTTGACGCGAACGATAACCTCGCGCCCGTTTTCCAGATTGGTGACCTGCACGAGGCTCGGGATCGGCAGTGTCGGGTGCGCCGCGGTGAGGGCGCTTTGATCGAACACTTCTCCGCTGGCCGTGCGCTGGCCGTGAAATTGCGGTCCGTACCAGGACGCCGTTCCAGTTTCGGCGTAGCCCGGCTCCGGCGTCGGCACATACCAGCGACCGTTCGCTTCGTAGGGCGGGCCGACGCGCTCGCGTTCAAGCCAGGCTTCGCCGCCGCCCAGCCCCTCCCCGCTATCATTTGTTGGGGCCGTCTCCGCGGGCTCGAGATCGAGCGGCGCGACGCGCTGGTCGGATACGGCCGTAACCCGCGGTTGCTCGGTTGCGGCGGACCTCCGCAGATCGATCACCGCGCCATCGCGGCGGCGCGCGGGCGAGCTGTAGCCGTAGGACGTTTCGCTGCCGCCTTCGAGGCGCTCGCCAGCCGATGCCGCCTCGCCCTGCCCCGCAAAGGTAATCGGCGCGCGTTGCGCGTGGGCGGAAGCGGCGCACAGCACGAGGCTGAAACAGGAGAGCGCGAGCGCGCGCGGCGCAGTGCGAAACAAAGTGCGAAGCAACACGAGACCACCCCAAGTACGAAGCGGCCAATCTAGGGATCGCGCGTTGAAGCTGAGTAAGCTTTTATCCTTTATTCAGTTTTCACCATGATGGCGCGTGAGCGACTCGGGACGCCCGCAAACGCGGGACCGGCCGACGTGGAGCCATTCGCTCATACTGATTTTGCACCATCTGTTTGCGCCGTCTTAAGGGAGGCAATGTACGCATGGGCGATGCGATCAGTTGAGGATCGAATCATGTCGCGCATGAAAGCCGCTCTTGCGATAGCGGCAATGTCCCTGCCTGTAGTCTACGCGCCTTCTGCCGAGGCCGACGCCGGCTACGGCCGGCAGGGCATGAGTTTTCAGTTTCAGGCGCGTGTGCCGCTCGTATGCTGGGTTCGGCTGAGCGAATCCTCAGGCGTTGCCAATGCTGACGGCTTGATCGATCTCGGCTTTGCGCGAGAATTCTGCAATGCGCCGCGCGGGTATCGTGTGATCATGCAGCATGCGGAGAACCTGGAGGGCGCCGCCTTTATTCGCGGCGGCCTACGCATCCCGCTTTCGGCCAGCGGCGAGACCGTTCTTTCCGACACCAATATGCCCAATCTGGAGTCGGCGTCGGCGTTGCTCGATCTCGGCGACCGTCCCGAGCGCTTCAACGCTCTAGCCTTTCGTATTGAAGCGAAGTGGTAGTACTGTCAGTTTGCTGGCGCTAACGTGAGCAGCAAAGTATCGGCATAAACGCCCGCCCGCTTGGCCGAGACGTCTTCAATGGTGATATCCAGCGGGATCTGACGCCCTAACAGACCCGCCCGCTGCATGCTGAAGCCGCCGCCATTATCGAGATCCAGCATCTGACCGCCAAAGCGGGCGGCATATCGGATACGATCCGCTTCGGTAACGCGTTCACCCGCCTGCTCGCGCAGCATCACGCCGCCATTCACACTGCGCGCAGTGACTTCATAGGGTCCTGTGCTGCGCACCGAGACCTGAAGCGTGCGCGAGAGCAGCTCGAAATTCAGAAAGTCGATCTCGCCGCGGCTGGAGGCGCCAGCGATATTGGCGCTGAGCACGTTGGGCACCGCCGCCGCGACAGCGATCACGCCGTAGGCTTCATAAGGCAGGCTGCTGTCTTCCTCGCCGCACCAATAGCGCACGGTGAAACGCTCACGATAAATACCTGCGCTCAGGTCTTCGCGTAGATTGGTGAGACGCAGGATCACGCTGCGTTGTGCGGCCTGTTCGTCTTCGCCCAGCACGACGCGGCCCGAACGCAACAGTGAATAAGCTTCGCTGCGCAATGCGCCGATGTCGCGCGCCGAGTCTTCGGATTGCCAAGCCACCACCGGACCGCGCGTAATGCCGATCCGAGATCGAACCGTCGAATCCTCGTCGACGATCTGGTAGCGAACATCTATTGGCTCAGCGCCCGTGCCCGCTCGGCGAAACGTCAGCACCAAGGGCTGCGCCAGCTCGCCGGGACCGGCGGCGTCGAGCGGATCGATCCGAACTTCCGGAACGATGACAGCATCGACATTGACGCACTGCGCCGCCGCAGCGCCGGCCAGCACGATTGAGGCAATGGCCGCAGCACCTGCCGTTTGCCCCATTTTCAAAATACGCGCGATTCTCATGCCGCTCTCCATCATCGCACCGGCCTAAGATCGCCCATTCTCGCGATTCCAGTATCCGCTTCCGGGACCTCGAACTCGTACACCAGAGGTGGCTCACCAGGCATCTCGATGCGCCAGCGCCCCGGTTTAAACCCGCTGGCGCCGAACGTGCCCTGGCGGTTCGTAAACAGCTCCACCTCACGTTCTTCGCCGCCGATCTCGATCGCCTGCCCGGCAAGCAGCGTGAGCGGACCGCCATCGCGACCCAGCAGTCGGCCGATCAATGTCACGTTATAGTCGGAGCCGACGGTGATCGAATAGCCGGAGCGATAACGTGGGAACACGCGCATCGAGCCCTGGCCGACATCGAACGCGCCGGCCCCTTCCTCGACATCATAGGCGATGGTGCGCGGTAGATAATCGCCCAGCTGGCCATAGAGCGCGGGCCCAAGCGCGCCGGAACGCGCGTAGTAGCCTTCACTCGAAGGCTCCACCTCGATGTCAGTCCCGTCTGCGCCATCATACGGCGCGACGATGACGAAGCTGCCATTGATCGGACGGCCGACTGCGATACGCCCGCCAGCCGTCGCGATACTCGCGGCGGCTCGGAGCGAAGTGCGCTGATCGCTAATCTCATCGCCAAATGCGGAATAGGCAGTGCTGTGCGCGACCCCTAATTCCGCACGGTTGGCGAAATAGACGGCGGATCCGTTTAGGGACTGGTTGTCGGATGTCGCGTCAACGCTGGCTGACGTGCTCCACGCGCCGACGCCACGACCGCCCGATGAGTGATAGGATGCGCGCACCCGTTCGTCGGCGCTGCTATATTCGGCTCGGGCCGAACTCCGCGATCCGATGCGGCGAACGAGCGAGATCCGGAAGTTGGCGCCTTCCAAATGTCCGCCCTCGTTCCACTCGGCGCCCATGAGGACGCTGGTCCGACTGGTCAGGCGGCGGCCGTAAGTCACGCGAACCGAACGTTCGTCCTCAAAATGATCGCGGCCTGCGGCGTATTGCAGCTGAAACCCGGCGAACGAAAACGCGCCTAGAGAACGATTGTACGACAGACTGGCGTTGTAAGCGTAAGGGTTGCTCGCCGTTCCGCTGCCAAACCCGAAATCGCTGCTACGCGTTTCAAACGTCGCCAATAGTGACGCACCACCGTTCTCGGCCGGCGTTAAGCGCTCGAACGACGCATTGAAAGCCCAGCCGGACCCCACCCCATCCTGCTCGCTTACCGCGACGTCCGCACCCAGCGTGCCCCAAGGACTGCCCCACACAGCTTCCCCGCCCACCAGCCAAGCATCTTGCGCATACTGAAAATTCGCCCCGACTGTGAGTTCGTCGTTCAAACCGTAACGGTAAAATCCAGTGGTGATGGGATCGCTCGAATATTCTATCCGACTCTGAAGGCGCGAAGATTCTGTGCCGACAAAGACCCCATACTCAGATAGCCCCGACGCCAGTTGGGTACGATCCATGAACAACGAGAAGGACACCACATCGCGGCGCCCGGTGTCGTCGGTGACGATCAAGTCGACGTCGTTCGAGCCCTGCACAAACGGGAAATCACTTAGGTCATAGGTGCCCGGCTGAAGCCGTATGGTGCGTACGAGACGCCCGTTGACGAAGGCCTCAACCGTCGCGTCTCGGTCCAAGGTGAACGAGCGGCCGTGGCGCGGCAACACGTTGCGTTGCGGGTCCAACACCGAATAGCTGCGTACGATGCTGACGCCGGCCATGTCGCGGATCTCTTGAAAGCCGCGTCCTTGCGGAACGAGGTCCCCCAAAGTCCATCTATTCAGATTGCGAATGTCGTCATGAACCAGCCGAGTGCCGTCACGGGTCAGGCCACTCTCGTCTGTTCGGTAGGCGCCTTCCGATTCCAGCACCACGCCGCTCATGCGCATGGCGCCGTTCAGCAAGACCAGACCATCGCCGAAGCCTTGTGAGGGGCCAGTCGTGTGCACGTAATCCAAGGCGCCGCGGGCGTTCAAATAGGCGGAAAAGCCGCGCGGCTCGATGAAATCGCCATAGATCGCTCGATCCAACTCCGCCAAGCCAATGGAGCGATGGGCGCGCGCCGAGACGGGTATGTCGACCGTCAGCTCCAGGCTTCGGGAATCGAAGCTCAAGGAAATGCCAACGCTCGCAAATTGATCAAGTGGCGTGAAAATGCCGGGTCCGGCCGATGCTCGCAGCGCTTCAGCCACCGCGGGATCGAGACTGCGGCTCAGCAGTTCGAGCACCTGCGCGGCGGCCACGCGTATCTCATCGTCCGCGCCGATCTGCACCTCGACATCGCCGAGAAACGCATCCCGCTCTTTCAGCGGCACGACGATAGTCATCATGCGCCCGGTCGGATTGAGCCGATCCGGCGCCGCATGAGAGACGCCAGAGTTTGTTTCTATGGGCTCGGCATACAGGTTGGCGTGCGCCGGATGGGTCAGCCCGGCAAAGGCGATTGCACGGAGGGACCACATCAACAAACGTCGCATCAGTCCCCGAAGCCTCCCCCTTGGCTCTGGCCCGCCCTCGCCCCGTCGCGCAGCGCTATCAGCGCCGCGACATCGACAGCGAGACCTCGACCGCGCCTTCAGCACTGACTTCGACCGGCGAAACGAAACGTCGAGAGACGCCCGGACCAACCAGGCCGTACCCGATCAGCTGCTGAATCTCGCTACTGCTCATTGTCTGGCGCAGGGTCTCGGCGCCGGCCGCATCGCGATGCACGATCGTTAGATTGCCCTGGCTGAGGTAGCCGTAGTTCATCGACTCATTACGCACAGTGAAGGCCGCGAAGTGCTTGCCATCGGCATTTTGAACGATTTCGGCGCTTTCAATGGAGAGTCGCGGCGTCTCGGCCGTGGGCGAAGCGACGTTCACCATAACCTGGAAATTATAGAGGATCTGAATTGCCGATTGTCCTTCAGGCAGCTCGACAGGCAATTGCATCACCTCGGCGTAATAGTGCCGGCTGCGATCCGAAGCCGGATCGCCGACATATTGCAGGCGGAAGACCTGGGTTTCGCCCGGACGAATAATGGCCTGGGGCGGAAA
>CAZIOD010000130.1:0-7153 GCA_964540785.1 uncultured Terricaulis sp. | reverse complement strand
CGTCGAAAGAGATCGCGGAAAGCCACGCCCTCGCCCTGCTCGGCATGCTCAATCCCCCGGGCATGAGCGTCGTCATGGAGCACGTCGGGGCCTGGCCGGAAGGCGAAAGGGCCCATTGATGCATCCAAGTGCGCGCGCGCCGCATCCTCTGCGCATGCTCCGCCCCATGCTCGCCGCCGCCCTGCTCGCAGCCTGCGCCACAGCGCCCCCGCCGGCGCCGGAATCCGCCGTGGGCCGCTTCTATCATTACGTCCGCTCGAACCAGGACGGCACACTGGCTGAGCAGATCTACCAGCATCGCGCCGGCGCCACGCGGCTCGAAGTGGGCAAGCAGGTTGCGCCGTGCACCAACAGCGCCTACGTCACCGCCACGTTCGATGCCATGCGCGGTCACGGCACGGAATTCGTTGGCGGGCGCCTCGCGCGCGATCTTTCGCAGGATGCTTTCGCCTGGCTCACCTACGACACCCCAACGAGAACGCTGCACGCCTCCATCCCGCCAGCCAATATCGACGAGCGCGTCGCCATCGCCGGCGCGCCCTTTATTATCTACGATTTCGATCTCGCCGACCTCAACGCGCGCTTCGCCGGCGCTGCGGCGCCGCGCGAAGACTTCCGCTTCGCCGTCTTGCTGATCTGGCCCGAACAGGGCGCAGCCAGCATCTTCCGCGATCTCGGCTGGGCCGAGGCGCGCTTCGCCGGCGCCGAAACCCACATGGGCCGCGACGCAGTGCGTTACGATGTGAGCGGCGCCCTCGCCGGCCAGCTCTGGCTCGATGCGCGCGAAGGCCACATTCTGGAAGCGCGGTTCGCCCAGCCTAACCACACCGAATACGCCAATTTCCGCCTCGTGCTGCAACGCGTCGAGAACAACGGCGCAGAAGCTTGGCGCGCGGTCCGCGCGGCCCATTGGCAGGGCTGCGACTGAGCCAGTTCCGCTTGCCCGCGAACCTGCCTATGAGGGACGCATGAGCGTCCTGCAGCGCATCCGCCGCGAAATCAAGTTCGTCACCAAGCTGGCGCGCACGCTGTGGCGGGTGCGCGAAATCGAGCCGGAATCGAACGTCCTCATCTGCGACGATTTTGAAGCGGCGGTGGACCGTTATGAAAACCACACCGCGCTTATCTTCGAAGGCGAACGCTTCACCTATCGTCAGCTCGACGCGCTCGCCAACCGCTTCGCCGCCTGGGCCGATGCGCAAGGCCTGAAGCCCGGCGACACAGTCGCGCTGCTCCTGCCCAACCGCGCCGAATACGTTCCCGCCTGGATGGGGCTTGCCAAACTTGGCGTCGCCACCGCGCTCATCAACAACAATCTGATTGGCGCCGCGCTCGCGCATTGCCTCTCCATCTCCAACGCCGATCATGTGATCGCCGATACCGAGAGCATCGCTGCGATCGACACCATTCGCGCCGGCCTGGCCCGCCCGCTGACCTACTGGCTGATCGACGCCGAGGCGCAATCCGAAGTGCGTCGCGCCATCGATCTTAAAGAGCCCAAGCTTGCGCCGGAGCGTCCGCCCAGGTCGCGGCGCGCGGGCCTCAAGTCAAAGGAGGTCGCGCTTTACATCTATACCTCTGGCACCACCGGCCTGCCGAAAGCTGCGAAAATCACGCATGTGCGCGCCCAGCTCTATATGCGCGCCTTCGCCGGCGCGACGAACGCCAAGGCCGACGACGTCGTCTATTGCGCGCTGCCGCTCTATCACGCCACCGGCGGCCTCTGCGGCGTCGGCGCGGCTTTGCTCAATGGCGGCACGGTGGTGCTGCGGCGCAGATTTTCGGCCTCCCACTTCTGGGACGACATCGCCGACCATGGCTGCACCATGTTCGTCTATATCGGCGAGCTCTGCCGCTATTTGGTGAACCAGCCGCCGCATCCGAAGGAGCGCGCGCAGAAGGTGAAGTTGGCCTTCGGCAACGGGCTTCGCCCGGACGTCTGGGGCGAGTTTACAGAGCGCTTCGCCATCGAGGACGTGCTGGAATTCTACGGCTCGACCGAGGGCAATGTGTCGATGTTCAATTTCGACGCCAAGCCCGGCGCCATCGGGCGCGTGCCCAATTATCTGCGCAAGCGCTTCTCGGTGCGGCTGGTGAAGTTCGATGTCGAAACCGAAGAGCCGATCCGCGGCGAAGACGGCCTGTGCCGCGAAACCGATCCTGGCGAAGTGGGCGAAGCCATCGGGCTTATCGGCGGCGACGCCCGTTCGGAGTTCGCCGGCTATGCCGACAAGGCCGCCTCCGAGCGGAAAATCCTGCGCGACGTGTTCGAGACGGGCGACGCCTGGTTCCGCACCGGCGACCTGATGCGCAAGGATGGAGACGGCTACTTCTACTTCGTCGACCGCATCGGCGACACCTTCCGCTGGAAGGGCGAGAATGTCTCGACCACCGAAATCGCCGATATGATTGCGCGTTATCCCAATGTCGCCGAAGCGATCGTCTATGGCGTCAAGGTGCAACGCATGGATGGGCGGGCCGGCATGGCGGCGATCACCCCCGAAGCCGGGTTCGATCTCGCCGGCCTGCGCGCCTATCTGGAGCGCGAACTGCCCGCTTATGCGCGGCCTCTCTTCATCCGCATCCAGCCGCAGCTCGAGACCACGGGAACGTTTAAGTATCGCAAAATCGATCTGGTGCGCGACGGATTCAATCCGACAGCGGTCGAACATGCGCTATACTTCGACCACCCGATCGAGCAGGCCTATGTTCCTTTGACGCCGGACCTTTATCGTCAGATCCAGGACGGCGACCTAAGGCTCTGAGCCTCACTCGAACAACGCCGCGATCGCTGTTCCGATTTCTTGCAGCCGGGCGGGCCGGCCGTACGCGGCTTCGAGCGCGTCCGGCGTCAGCACATCCATGGGCGCGCCCTCGGCGATGAGCTGGCCTTGGTTGAGCAACAGCACCCGGTTCGCGACCCGCGCCGCCAGCGCGATATCGTGGGTGGAGAATAACACGGCGCCCTTGCCCGCTTGCGCGCGCAGGATGTCGGCGACGCCGAGCGCCTGGGCCGGGTCGAGCCCTGCGGTGGGCTCATCCAGCAGAAGCAATGGCGCGTGTTGCGCAAGCGCCCGGGCCAGATGCGCGCGCGCTTTCTCGCCGCCGGAGATTTCATCCATGCGCCGCTTGCGCAGCGCCGTGAGCGAACACGCTTCGAGAGCTGCATCAACGGCGTCCTGGTCGCGCGGACTCAATCGGTCAGGCGCCGCGCCATGCGCGTAACGGCCAAGCGTTACCAGCTGCTCGACGCTGAGCGGCCAAATCGATTGCGGGCGCTGCGGCAGGTAGGCCGCGCGCAACGCGCGCGCGCGCGCAGAGAGCAATATCGGGTCGGCGCCGCCGAGACTGACCGTGCCGAACTCGGCGGGCGTCAGCCCGAGCGCTGCGCGCAGCAATGTTGTCTTGCCGGCGCCATTGGCGCCGAGCAGCGCAACCACTTCGCCGTGTTGAATGCGGAGCGATACTTCGGCGACGGCGACGCGCTTGCACAACACCACGCTGACGCCAACGAATTCGAGCAAGACGCTCATGCATCGCCTCCGCGCGAAGCAAGCCGCGCGGCGATCAATGCGAACACCGGGCCCCCCAGCAACGCCGCAGCGACGCCGAGCTTGAGTTCGGTGTCCGTCGGCAACATACGCACGGCGAGATCGGCGCATGCGAGCATGGCGCCTCCGGCCAAAGCGCTCGGCAT
Organism: uncultured Terricaulis sp.; assembly: GCA_964540785.1. GTDB lineage: Bacteria > Pseudomonadota > Alphaproteobacteria > Caulobacterales > Aquidulcibacteraceae > Vitreimonas. The sequence continues at coordinate 3,456 of CAZIOD010000130.1, read as the reverse complement.
CAGCAGGCGCGCCGGATCGTGCCCGGCGAGCGCGCGCACAAGATGAGGCGCGGCGATGCCGACAAAGCCGATCACGCCGGCGACGGCCGTTGCGCCCCCTGCGCATGCGGCTGCGCCCAGGACGACCAAAGCGCGCGTGCGCGGCAGATTGGCGCCAATCGCTGCGGCGGCCTCTTCGCCGAGCGTCAGCGCCTGCAAGCCGCGCCCCGCCAGCAGAATCAACACCGCGCCAACCACGAGAAAGCCGCCGGCCAGCGCCACGTGCTCGAAAGAGCGGCCTTCGACCGAACCCAGAGTCCAATTGACGAGGTCGGCCAGCGCGCCCGGGTTGGGCGCAAGATTGAGCGCGAGCGCGATGAGACCGCCGGCAAAGCTGGAAAGGCCCACGCCGATCAGGATCAGACTAGCGGGGCCGCGCGAAGACCAGCCGAGCGTCGTCACCAAGATTGCGGCGACCAGCGCAAAGATGAGGGCCGCGATCGGCGCGAACAGAGCAACGCCAAACGCGAATGCGAGCACCGCGCCCAGCGCCGCAAAACCGGAGAGGCCCAGCACGCCGGTGTCCGCCAGCGGGTTGCGCAGCAATCCCTGCAACGCAGCGCCGGAAAGACCGAGCGCGGCGCCGACGATCCAAGCCGTGAGTGCGCGTGGCAAACGAATTTCCCAGACGATCGTGCGCGTCGCCGCATCGGCGGCAAACGGATCAGCGATCGCGACCGGGCCGAGCCAGAGGCCGAGCGCAAGCACGGCGATGCTCAACACAGCCAGCGCGAACGATGTCGGAAGCGAAGCTGTCATGGGTGCAACGCCGCCGCGAGCGTTTCAGCAGCGTCGATGGCGTACCATGCCTCGCAGGCGATGGCCGCCGTCGGCAAGCGCACGGTTTGGGTATGCGCGAGTGCGCGGCGCAACGCCGGGTGACGTCCCGGCAGCCACGGATTCATGCGCGAGCGGCCATGATCGAAAAATCCGAGCGCGATCAGCGCCGGCGGCAACTGGACCAACCGCTCCAGCGGAAGCAAAGTCCAGCTTTGCCCCTCATGCACGTTGTACCCGCCCGCTGCCTCGATCACGGCGTTCATCATCGTGCCTTCGCCTGCGACCGCGCCGCCGGCAGACAAATACATCACCGGTGCGGGCGAAACCGGAGCTGAAGCATGCAACGCGGCAAGGCGCGCATCGAGATCATGCGCGAGCGCCTCGCCGCGCGCGGGATGACCGACCGTGCGTGCAGCGTCGAGCACGTCTGCGCGCGCGGCATCGAAGTTCGGCGTATTGCCGACTTGCAGCACCGGCACATCGAAACGGCGGTAAACAAGCTCCGCATCCCAAGGCCCGCCCCAACTTCGCACGACGAGGTCGGGTTGCAGCGCGAGCACTTCCTCAAGTGTGCCGCGCGTTTGGCGAATCCCGCGTGCGCGGTCTCGATAATAGGAATCGTCTCGCTGAGACCCGCGGGAGAGCGCCGCAATCTGATCGCGGTCGGCCAGCGCCAATACGAACTGATCGGCGCAGTAATCGAGCGAGACGATGCGGTCCGGCTGACCCCATGCCTCGGACGCGAACACGAGCGCCAATGCGCAGAATATCCAACGCAACACACCCTCCCCGGCCCTATCCCGGACCATCAGGCGATGTCGGCAGGTCTTCTGGCTTGCGGGTCAATGCTCCACGGCGCCTTCCCGGATCGCTCCAGTGGGTGTTGCCTTCGAGCTCGCCGCTTACAGCTGCGGGCGCAGCCGCGGAATTGCACCGCGTTCCCTCTTCATCTCCGTGCGGAGAACCGACGTGGGGTGTGTACGCGCAATTGGCGCGCCGTCAACGGCCCCCCGGCGGCGCGGCCGGCGCCGATCGCCTTAGAGCACCTCGCGCACGCGCTCTTTGGGGCGCGCGAGCACCGCGCCCTTGGGCGCGACCACGAACGGGCGTTCAACCAACACCGGATGCGCGATCATCGCCTCGAGAATCTTGGCGTCGCTGACCTTCGGATCGAGCAAGCCGAATTCTTCGGCTTCCTTCTGCTTCGTCCGCAATGCCTGGCGCGGCGTCACGCCCGCGGCGGCGAACAGCTCTTTCAGTTGCTTCTTGGTCCAGCCCGTTTTCAGATACTCGACGATGTCCGGTTTGGCCCCGGACGCTTCGATCATGTCCAACACCTGGCGCGAGGTGGAGCATTTCGGGTTGTGATAAATGGTGACGGACTTGGCCATCTCTCCTCCTCCGGGTCAGCCCCAAACGTCGGCGACGATGCGCGCGATTTCCGCGTGCGCGGCGTTGCGCGCAGCAGGCTCGGCTGTGCTGTGACTTAAGTAAGCGGCGATGATGATGGGCGCCCCGTTTGGCGGCCAGGCGATGGCGACGTCGTTAGTTGCGTTGTTGGCTCCGCCGCCGGTGCCAGTCTTATCGCCAACGCGCCACGAGCTCGGCAGGCCCGCACGCAGCCGCTCGCGGCCGGTCGGGCTTTCGATCATCCAGCCGATGAGCTTTTCACGCGAGGCTGCGTTGAGCGGCGGCGACGCCAATTCGGCTTCACTGACCAGAAAGCGCCGCATGGTGCGCGCCATTGCTTCCGGCGTTGTCGTGTCGCGCTCGTCGCCGGGCAGGTTTTCGTTGAGCTCCGGCTCGAGCCGATCGAGCCGCGTTATTCCATCGCCGTTGCTGCGCAGAAAGCGCGTGAATCCCGCAGGCCCCATCGCAGCGCCCTGCAGCAGCAGATTGGCCGCGGTATTATCGCTGACCACGACAGCGGCTTCGCAGAGCTCTTCAACCGTCATCTCGCCCATACCCATCGGACCATGGCCGAAACGCTCGCGCGTGACGGGCGCGTAGCTGAGCAAATCCTCCTCGCGATAAAGTACACGGCTCTGGAGCAGATCCAGCTGTAGTTCGGCCAAGCCCAGCATCTGCCCCGCGAGCAGCCATTTGAAAGTCGAGCACATCGCGAAGCGCTCGTTGCGCCGATGCCCCAGCCACTGATTCGTCGCTGTGTTCCAGGCTGCGACGCCGACGCGGCCGCCAATGCGCTGTTCGATGCCGGCAAAACGCGCATCGTCGGGCGGGGCAGTGTAGGATGCATGCGGATCGACCCGCGTCGAATGGGCGCAAGCGGCGAGCGCCACGCCGCCGAGCAAAGTGGTGCGCCGAGTGAAATCTTTGCCCATGATTGCTCTAGCCGACTAGCGCCTCAATCCTTTGCGCGCTCGACATAAGACCCGTCTTCGGTGGAAATTACCACACGCGTGCCGGCTTCGATGTGCGGCGGCACCATGGTGCGCACGCCGATATCGAGCATGGCCGGCTTGTAGGAGGAGGACGCAGTCTGGCCCTTCACCACCGGTTCGGTCGTTTCGATCGTCGCCGTCACGCGCGGCGGGAGTTCGATGGAGAGCGCTTGCCCTTCATACATGGTGAGGTGCACTTCCATCTCCGGCTGCAGGTAGGCGATCTGGTCGCCGA
>CAZIOD010000129.1:0-7173 GCA_964540785.1 uncultured Terricaulis sp. | reverse complement strand
CCCAGGCTCACGCCCGGCGGCACTGGCGTGTCATCCGGCACGAAGAAGTCCGGCATCAGCGGCTTCGTCGGATCGACCCGGTACTTGTCGAAATCGCGCTCGCCTTCGTCGTAGAGCAGCACGTCGTCGATGAAGAAATTGCCGGTGCACTCCCGCGCGGGCTTGTTGAAGATCGCATAGGCCGCATCCGCGATGATGTCAGGCGTGCGGCAGTGGCGCATGCCCTCCTCGCCCGCCAGCGCAAACTCGATCGCCGCCGTGGCGATGCCGGTGCGGGGCCAGAGCGCGTTGAACGCAACGCCCTGATCGCGGAATTCCTCGGCCATGCCCAGGACGCACATGCTCATGCCGTACTTGGCCATCGTGTAGGCCACGTGCCCCGCAAACCAGCGCGGGCTCATGTCGAGCGGCGGCGACAGCATCAGCACGTGCGGGTTCTCCGCCTTCAAGAGATGCGGCAGGCAGATCCGCGTCGTCACGAACGTGCCGCGCGCGTTGACCTGATGCATGAGATCGTAGCGACGAAAATCGGTGGCGAGCGTGCCGGTGAGCTGGATCGCGCTCGCATTGTTGACGCAGATATCGATGCCGCCGAAGCGCTCCACCGCGGCGTCCACGGCCGCCTTCACGCTATCCGGCTCGCGCACGTCCACCACGACCGGCAGCGCCTTGCCGCCCGCCTGCTCCACCTCTTCGGCGGCGGTATAGATGGTGCCCGGCAGCTTCTTGTGCGGCTCGGCCGTCTTGGCGGCGATAACGACATTGGCCCCGTCCCGCGCCGCGCGCAGGCCGATGGCCAGGCCGATTCCCCGGCTCGCCCCCGTAATGAACAGGGTTTTTCCGGCAAGACTCATGGGGCGCCCCCTCGGTTGTTCCCCTGTATCTTAGGCTGTTTCACACCCCGTTCCACTGCTGCCGGTTTTGACGCGCGCCGGGGCGGAGGCGTAAACTGCGCCCGAGAGGCGACGCAATTTTCGGGAGGACTTTACATGCGCACATTGGCGCTAGCGGCCGTGCTCGGCGCAGGGCTCGTGTCGGCCGGAGTAGCCGCGGCCGAGACCTGGACCGATCCGGCCGGCAATCTTGTAATCGACGCACCGCGCGGCTGGACGGTGCGTCCCCAGCAGATGACTGGGGGCACCGCAGTGCTGGCCTTCACGCCCAGCAGCGACTGCTACTTCTTTGGCATCCCCAATGCAGCATCAGCTGATGCGACCGTCAGCGCCGCGCGGCACACCACCGACCCGCTCCCCGCTTCCGCCTGGCAAGCGGCGGTGCAGGGCATCACCGATTTTGTCTCCGGCGGCGCACCCACCGTGGCTTCCCAAACCGTCGACACAAGCGGTTTCTGGCCAGTGCAGCGCGCGCAGATCACATCCGGCTCGCGCACGATCCACGGCATTATCGAAGTCCGCCCCGGTTATGAGTTACGCGGCTTCTGCTCGGGGTCGGACAGCTCGTACGATGCGATCCTGAATTCCGTGGCTCATCCGAACGACCAGACGTGGCAAGCGGCGGCAACGGCCGACCCTGCCAGCCAAACACCCGTTGCCGAACAAACGCCGGCGCCGGCGCAATAGCGCCGGCGTCACGCCGCCACGTTTCACGGCTCCGCGAACACGGTTAACGTAAAGTTGCCGTCAATCAGCGTAAATGCTTGGTTATCTTCGTATTTACGCGGCTTTCACGACGATGGTTCATCACCCATGAACCATGCGCGGGAGAATCCCTGAAACCCTTGCGGCGTTCGCGATCGCTTTTAGCGCGGGCGCCGTGGCGTTGATCGCGCCGCCGGCGGCGTTGCTTTTCGTGGCCGCGCTCGGCGCGCACGCCTTGATGCGGCGCGCACCGCAGCGCATTGCGTTCGCAACACTCGCCGGGCCCGTTTTCGCGGCGCTGATCGTCGGCGCATACGCAGGACTTGCGGGCGCCATCGGCGTTCTTTTCGTGTGGCGCCTGATCGCCGACGCCTGCTGGAGCATCCGCGAAGCGCGCCGCCTCGCGGACGCCGCCGGGCGTCCGGCCGAAGCGGCTTGGACATCGTTGGCGCATGCTTGGGCGACGCCGCTCTATGGGTTGACGCTCGTCGCTTACACAGCGCCGCACATGATCGCCGGCCTGCCGCTCGATCTGCCGCACGTTCCGTACTGGATCCCGCTCGGCTTCGGGGTCATCGCAGCAGGCGCCGTTTTCGATTGGGGCCTGCGCCGCGCCGCCGATTGGCGCTTGGGCGAACTCGCCGCCGCGCCGGCGCTGCACTTGCTGCTGCACCATGCGCTCTTCCTGCTGGCCTTCGGCCTGATGCTGGACGTCAGCGCCGGCATCGTTGCGCTGATGGCTTGGCGCTTGGCGCACGCTTCAGGTGTCAGGTTTCAGGCGCCAGGTGTCCGATCCCCTGAACCTTTCCGACAACCAGGGGTCAGGTATCCGGCGTCAGACAACCTGAGTTTTTCCGACACTGACGCCTAAGCGAGCTTCACAGCCGTTCCGTAAGCCAGCACTTCGGTCGCCTGGCCCTGCCCTGCGTCGGTCGTCTCGAAACGTACGCCGATCACGGCGTCGGCGCCGAGCGACTGCGCCTGCGCAATCATCCGGTCCAGCGCCTGTTCGCGGCTTTCGGCCAAGAGCTTGGTGTATTCATGGATTTCGCCTCCGACGATCATCCGCAAGCCCGCAACCAGATCGCGGCCAATGAAACGTGAGCGCACCACGTTGCCGCGCGCCAGGCCAAGATGCTGGACGATGCTGCGCCCAGGTACGTCGAACGTCGTCGATAAGATCATGCGCCCCTCGCGTTCATCGCCCGAAGCCATTGCGCTCTAGATCGACCATGCGCACGATCATCGCCCGCCGCGGATCGAAAGGCAGCTCTTCGAAGCCATGACGCCTATAGAAGGCGCGAACCGCATCATCAAGCGGATGGGTAATGACGCCAAAACTCCCCACGTCCCGCGAGGCGCGAAATGCGGTCCGCAGTGCAAATGCCAGTAGCGACGTAGCATGGCCGAATCCTTGACGATCCAGCCGCACGGCAAGCTGGCCAAGCAGGGTTACAGGCACAGGATCCGGTTGATTGCGCTGGCGTGATTTGGGCAACAGCGCGCGTTCGATCTGTGCGGCGCTCAGCGTGACAAATCCGACGATCTCGCCGGACACCTGGTCGCAAATGACGTTGGTCCGCGAGACGCCGGCCGCATGATTCGCCCAGGCATGTCGCCGAAACCATTGATTCAGGGACTCGCGTCCGCAATCGAAATGGCTCCGATCGTCGCTTTCGGCCAAAGGCCGCGGCGACGTTACTTCTTCCATCTCGGCTTGTGGGAAGCCAACGCCGCCAAAGCCGCGTTCTTCTTGCCCGGCCGCCGCGCCCAGGTTTCGAACGTCTCCCAATCCTTTGCTGGAATCGTTACGGCCCGGCGGTCCATTACGGCAATTTCCGCTGCTACCAGCGCCTGCCGTCGCACATAATCGCTGAGATTAGTGCGCGCCTGCTCGGACGCGGCTTCGAGCAGCGCGCGTTCTTCATCACTCACGCGCACGCTTAACACACTTGTCATCGTGTATGACAATAGCATACAGGCGGACGGGACTCAAGACGTCAGCCCCAGCTAGCTCAGCGCTCGACGTCCCGATAGCGCTTTTCGCTCTTCTCGCCCGTCTGATCGGCGATCACTTGGATGAACATCCAGATCGCCCCGATCAGCATCAGCACGCCGCCGGCGACGCCTGCCAGCACCAGCGCGACGGCCGCAATGGCCCCGCCGACGAGGACGCCAGGGTCGCCCCCGCTCAGCGCCGCGCCGATCACGGCGCCGACGCCCAGGAACCACGCGCCGATGGCGAGCCCCGCGCCAATGCAGAAGCAGAGAATGGCGTTCGTGGTGCGCCGCTCCGGGTTTGGCGCGTCAGACCGCGGCATAGCGCATCACTCCATCCTCTCCGAGTTCTCGCCGCGCCAGGCCGCGCGCGATCAGACAATTCAGGTGCGCGATAGATTCCCCCGTCGCCATGCCCATCAGCTCCGGCCCGATCTTTCGCGCGAACAACGCCCCGAACAGATCCACTGCGCGCTTGGGTTCGTTGAGCCGAGACAGCACGCGCGCCAGCGCCTTCTCGTGCCCGTCGATCAGATTGGTCAAACGTTCGTGCAGACCGATAAACGGCTCATTGTGCGAGGGCAGCACCAGCACGTCATTCGGCACGGCGGCCAACAGCTTTTTGCACGACGCGATCCAGTCGCTCAGCGGATCGCCTTCAGGTTCGGTGGGAAACACGGAGACATTGGAGGAAATGCGCGGCAGCACCTGATCGCCGGAGATGAACAGTTTCAGCTCCTCCTGCCATAAGCAGACATGCTCGGGGCAATGGCCGTTGCCCGTGATGACGCGCCACGGCCGGCCGCCAATGTCGACGACATCGCCGTCGGCCATGCGCCTGTACGCGTCCGGCATCCGTGACACCGCCTTGCCGAAACCGCCGAAGCGAATCCGGTAGCTGTCGATCAGGTCCTCATCCCAGCCGGCGGCGCGATAGAAGCGCACGCCTTCTTCCGGCGCCTCGCGGCCGGTATCGGCCACCAGCATGCGGCCGGTTATATATTCGAGCCGGCTCATCCAAAGCTCTGCGCCGAACTTGCGGCAAATCCAGCCGGCGAGCCCCATGTGATCGGGATGCATGTGCGTGCAGATCACGCGCTTGACCGGCTTGCCCTTCAGCGTCGCGTCGAAAATCTTGCGCCAATATTCGCGCGATTGCTCCAGCGCGACGCCGGTGTCGACGATGGTCCAGCCCTCGCCATCCTCGATCAGCCACAGATTGATCCATTTGAGCGCAAACGGCAGCGGCATGCGCACCCAATAAACGCCGGGCGCGACTTCCCGCGCCACGCCCGCTTCGGGCGGCTCGCCGAGCGGATAGACAAGCTGCGGCTTGGCGCGGGCTTCCGCTACGTTTTGGTCTTCAACGCCATCCATGGACATGGGGTGAGTCTAGCTGGGTGCGGGCAACGCTGCTAGCGCAAGGCGGCGGTGGGCATTAGGGCAATAGGCATTTGAGCGCGCGCCGTCGTGCGCAGCCCTCCTGCCGACTGCCGATTTGAGCCGTCCACGCAGCTCGTGCTGGACCGGCAGCAATTGAGCAGGTAGGTCGGCCGGGGAATTTAGCGCTGCGACGCACGCTGGCGCCCACTCCAGCCGCCGGCTGGTGCGCCTGCGTGCTGGAGGGAGAGCCCGATGATTGAACTCACCTGCCACTGCGGCGCTGTCAGCATCGAAGTCGATGCGGCGCCCGCCGAGCTAACATCCTGCAACTGCTCGATCTGCCGGCGCACCGGGACGCTGATGGCGTACTATTCACCGCGCGAAGTGCGCTTCAAGCCGTCGTCGCCGCCCACCGACACTTACCAGTGGGGCGACAAGGCCCTCGTCTTCCATCGCTGCAAGACTTGCGGCTGCGCCACACATTGGTCGGCGGTCGATCCAGCCTACGACCGGATGGGCGTCAACATGCGGCTCGCCGATCCCGCTGTGCTCGCGTCGGCTCGCATCCGCAGATTCGACGGCGCCGAGACTTGGAAGTTCTTGGACGAATGAATGCCGCCTAAGCCGCGTTCGTCGGCGCCCTTTGGCATGACGGCGACCTTCACCGCGCGCCATCGGCTCCGAACGGAGGGCACAGCGTTTCGGCGCTTGTCATGCCTCCAGGACGCGGTCCGCCGGAATTGCGATACTCAGGCCAATCAGTCTGAGCTAAATCAGGCTCACCAACAGTGGAGCCGAGCGATGCGCTATGTGATCGCGTTAGTCCTGCTTGCCGGGGTTTTGGCCTGTCAGACACATCTGGAGAACTCCGACGTCTCGGCAGTCGCGGCCGAGGGATTGATCCTGGCCCGCGATGAAGGGGATCGACGCGTGCGGCGCCCTCGTCCGGAAGGCGCAGGATCCCTAGCTGCCGCGTCGCTCATCATCAAAGTGGACCGGGACAATGTCGGCTCGCCCAACTTCTTCATGGGGTATGAGGAAATTCAGCCTGGCGCTTCTATTCCCGTGCATCGTCACCGCGGCTACGACGAAATCCTGTTCGTCCATCGTGGCCAGGGACGCGCAATTCTGGGCGCGCGCGAGGCCGATGTTGCTGAGGGCGCGACAATCTACATACCCTCGAACACGCGTGTTGGACTTCGCAACACGGGCGCCGAACCGCTCCAGCTCGTTTTCATCTTCCCGCACCCGGAAGCCGTCAGCGCCTACTACAACGAACTGACTGTGAGAGAGGGCGAGCCGCTGACGCCATTCACTCCGGAAGAGTTTAGCGACTTCAGAGCCCGGCATCGAGCGCATATCGACTTCGAGTAGGCTTGCTCCTTGAGCCCACCTCCCGCCTCATTCTGGTCGACACCGCTTGCCGCGTTGGTCGTCCCCGAGACCTGACGCCTCACGTCGCGAAATCGGAAGCCATGAGCGCGCCGGCGCCGATCTTGATCTCGGCCAGCCGCGAGGGCGCGCGGGCGAGCACCGTGCGCGCGTAATAACGCAGGTTCTCCGCCTGCCGTGCGCTCGCATCGCGGGCGCACCCTTTCACCAGCAGCATGCCGCCGATCACATCCCCCGCCAGTTGGAGATAGGGGTAGGCGCCCGCGAGCGCGTCTTCGCGCGACGCGGCGAGCATCCAGTCGGTCGCCTCCGCCAGCGCGTCGGCGCCGGCAGCCAGTTTCGGATGGGACGATCCTGCGATCTCGCGCGCCTCGGCGATCAGCGCAGCCATCGCCTCACCGCGATCTCGCACCAGCTTGCGGCCATAGAGGTCGATGGCCTGGATGCCGTTGGCGCCTTCGTAGATCGGCGCGATGCGCGCGTCGCGATAGAATTGCGCCGCGCCGCCCTCTTCCACGTAGCCCATGCCGCCGTGCACTTGCACGCCGAGGCTGGCGGCCTCGACGCCGAGATCGGTGCACCAGGCCTTGGCGATCGGCGTCAACAAATCCTCGCGCGCCTCGTCGCCGGCATCGGCGGCCACCGCACACGCATAGCAAATGGCGCGCCCCGCCTGGATCTTGGCGCGCATGGTCATCAGCATGCGCCGCACGTCGGGATGGTCGATGATGAGCGCTCCGCCCTGCTTGCGCTCCTTCGCGTAGGCCAGCGCCTTCTGATACGCCGCCTCGGCGACGCCGAC
>CAZIOD010000128.1:0-7193 GCA_964540785.1 uncultured Terricaulis sp. | reverse complement strand
GAATCTGCGTTAGCTGGCCTTCCAGAGGAGGAGCAGGCGCGCGTCGCACCCGATGTGGTTGCGCTTCGAACTCAAGCGTCAAAGACCACGCTCACCGAGAGCGCAATCCGAGAAACGGGCAAGAGCTTACGAAGCGTGACAGAAAGTATCGCGGCGAACTTGGCAACCCCTGAATTCGTAACCGCCTGCGGCGCCCTTTGGGCGGCCCTCGGAATTGGTTAGGTATGGTCGTCTCAATCTATCACAGGATCGCGGCCGACGTTCGAGCGGAAGCTGACCGACTAGATCGCGAGTACATCACGCGATGGTTCATGGCATTTACGTCGAACAAGCCAATCGCGATTGACCATCCCCGAACCGGCCCAATCAACATTTCGGGTGTGGCGTTCTGCGGGTACATGGCTGATCGGTACGACGACTTCGCGCGAACCATTATCAACGACCTTCTAGAGACGTACCTACGCGTCTGCGAGGACGGCCTCGAATCCGTCCCTGATGCAAAGTTGGACATCGCGGTTCGCGAGTTATCCGGGCTGCTGTCTTCGGTCGCAACTCGTCTGTCGGATCGCCAGGGTCAACTCAAGCGTCGTTTGCTCAAGAAGCAAGGGTTGGGCAGGCAGCCACTGTTCCACCATACGGTTGAATCAATGAGCAAGCGGCTGACTACAAGAGTAGATGAAATCCGCGCGTTTCGCACGGCGGTCGCGCCGGTCAACATCACCAACAACGTGTCGATCGATACCAACGAAGGCGCAGTTCAAGTCGGCACGATCGCATCAACACAAAGTCAAACTCGAAACGATCCCACCGAGCGTTAACACCTCTCGCTTCACCGCGCCCTAACAGCACGCCGTCCTCGCCGCGCGAACACAATCGCGCCGAGTATGATCACAAACGCGCCCACCGCGAACAAGATCAGAATCCCACGCAGATCGAACAGCACCAGCGTATCGAGCGGCACAATTCCGGTTTGCCAATAGGTCCACTCCCCGCCGATCTCGCGCGCGAGCGTTTCGCTGCCGGTCTCCAGCACGATGACGCCGTCGCCGGTGGCTGGATCGATGCGGGCGGTGGTGTTGATGGCGGGGAAGTTGCCGCCATCGTGGCCGATGACGAAACCGCCGGCGCCATTTGGCGCGTAGAGCGTCGGCCCCAGCCCCCACACTGGGAGCGTCGCCAGACGCGCCTCCGGCGCCCGCATCATCTCCAGCGTCCGGGGGCTAAGCACGCCGCGTCCTGGCGGCGCGCCGTCCGCTGCGGCGACGTGCGCTTGCAAGAAGCGCGTCAGATCGGCTGCGGAGGTGTAGAGCGAGGCCGCGCCCGTTGCGGCGAATCTGTAGTGGATCGCTTCGGACCCATCCGCTGCATAGAATTCCGCCAGCCGCTTGGGATCGGGATCGACGAACGTGGATGAAACCATCCCGAGCGGCGCGAAGACGGCGCGTCGCATGTAGTCGTTGAAAGGCTGCTGCGTCACCTCTTCGATGACTAACTGTAAAATCAGATAGCTGCCGCCCGAATAGCGCCACGTGCCATCAGCCGGCGCACCGGCGCGCACGACCCCGCTGGCGCCGGTCATCGCATCGGCCACATCGCTCAGTTCGTCTTCGATGGACGGGATGGTCTGATCTGGCGCGAAGCCCAAGAAGCCCAGGCCATCCGTCAGACCCGCTGTGTGGCTGAGCAGCCGGCGCACGGTGACCTGGTCGTTGTCGAACTCGCTCTCAGGCAGGCGCCAGCGCGTCAGATAGCGCGAGACGGGCGCATCGAGATCGAGGCGGCCCTCCTCCGCCAAGGTCATGACACCCCATGCTGTGAGCCATTTGCTGACTGAGGCAACCTGAAAAAGCGAGTCGCCGTCGACGGCGCGGCCATGCGAGGCGAAATAAGTCTGCGCGACCTCGCCGCCGTCGATCAGCACGATCGCGATATTGCCGTGCGCCTCGGCAGCGTACCTATCCTCGGCCCAGCGCACGAAGCCTGCCGTATCGCCGGGAGGCGCCGGCGCCGGCCGCCACCACCCTTCGCGCGCGCCAAAAATCACAAGCGCCGCCCAGGCCGCCAGTACGGCAATCCCTGCGAGTACGATCCGAAAGAGCCTGCCCATGACCACCGCAATACTTCATCGGCAAGCGAAGTCGAGCAAGAGAGCGCTGCGCCGCTTAAGCCGGCGCGTAACTCAGCTTAACCGCCCCCTCCCCAACCCGCTCACTCCCCACCAGCCGCAGCTTCGGCGTCACGCCGGCGAAGAACGGTTCGCCGTGGCCGAGCACGACGGGGTGTAGAAAGATGTGATACTCATCGATCAGGCCAAGCTTCGCCAATCCCGCCGCAAGCTTCGGCCCGCCCACTTCGATCTCGCCCTCGCGCTCGGCCTTCAGCGTGCGGATCGCCGTTTCGAAATCTTCGCCGATCAGAGTCGCGTTCGGCCCAACCTCTTTCAGCGACTTTGACACAACCCATTTCGGCATCGCCCGCCACGCTTCCGCGAACGCGCGCAGGTCATCTTGCGCGCGGCTGTCCTTCGCCCAGTCGTCGCCATCCCAATAGCTCATCAGCTCGTAGAGGCGCGGCCCGTAGATGGCGCCCGCAGAATTGCGCGTCATCTCGATGAAATACCGGAACAGCGCCGGTTCGGGCATGAACTTGTCGTAGTCCACATAGCCGTCGAGCGACATGTTCATTCCGAAAACGAGCTTGGCCATGTGTGGCTCCTTCGACCTTGGCGAGCTTCTACGAGCCGGCAAACAAATCGTCGAGCATCGCGCTCCATCGTCCCTCTCCCGCATTTGCGGGAGAGGTTAGGTGAGGGTGCGGCGCGGAATTTTCCAGCGCACGGCTAACCACGCGCCGCCGGCGCTCCACCCTCACCCTGCCCTCTCCCTCCCAAAGGAGGGAGAGGGTTCATGCGTTCGCCTCCCACACCGCCTTCTGCGCCGCGAACGCGCGCTGGTAGGCCGGGCGCGCTTCGGCGCGGGCGACATAAGCGGCGAGCGCGGGAAACTCGTCCAGCAATCGCGAAGCCCTCAGCCGCAGCAGCGTGTGCGCCATCAGCAAATCGCCGGCGCTGAATGCCCCATCGAGCCAGTCCCGATCGCCCATCGCCGCGGCCAGCGATTTCAGCCGAGTGCGCACGCGATCCTTGACGATCGGCAAGCGTTCGCTCGCCCACGCCTTGTCGGCTTCGAGCAGCACCGCGGTCTGCAGCTCCAGGATCGGCGGCTCGACCGTGTTGAGCGCGGCGAACATCCACATCACGGCGCGCGCCCGCGCGTCGGCATCCCGCGGCAGCAAGCCGGGAAAGCGCTCGGCGATATGCAGCACGATCGCGCCGGATTCGAACAGCACCAGCCCGCTTTCTTCATAGGTCGGGATTTGACCGAACGGATTGCGCTTCAGATGCGCCTCCGCCTTGAATTCCTCCCACGGCACGAGCCGCACCTCGTAAGGCTGACCCACCTCCTCCAGCGCCCAGCGCACGCGCATGTCGCGCGCCAGCCCCTGGCCCTTGTCGAAGGAGACTTTGAAGGCTGTGATGGTAATGGTCATGTGGGCTCCGATGGCGATCTGTCTAAGGACGAACCTGCGCGACCTGGTCCTACAAACTAGCCGCGACCTGGAACGAGCGCTGATCCGAGCGGTTACCTGATCCGTAACACCTGGACCGCCATGCAGAGCCGCACGCAAAACTTCATCTCGCTGCTTCCCTTCATTTTGCTCGTCCTCGGCGGCGGCACGCTGATCGGCGCGCTGACGGGGCCGGATGACTGGTATCGAGCGCTTGAGAAGCCGCCTTTCAATCCGCCGGGCTGGCTGTTCGGGCCGGTGTGGACGACGCTTTACATCCTCATCGCCATCGCCGGTTGGCGGCTCTGGCGCGACGCGCGCGGCAGCCTCGCCATGAAACTCTGGTGGATGCAGCTCGTGCTCAACTTCGCTTGGTCGCCGATGTTTTTCGAGGCGCATGAGATCGGCTGGGCGCTGGCGATCATCTTGGCGCTCCTGGCCGTCATCATCGCCTTCATCGCTACTGCATGGCGCATCGACCGCACCTCGGCGCTGCTGTTCATTCCCTACGCGGCGTGGGTGTCGTTCGCCGCGCTGCTCAACGGCGCCATCCTCGCCTTGAACTGAGTCAGGCCTGCGTCACCGCGGCCACCATCGCTTTCACCGCATCCGCCTGTTTCAAGCCTGCCTCGCGCGCAAGCGTGCGCCAGGTATGAAAGCTCAGCGCCAACGCCAACATCGCCCGCTGCCTGACTTTCAACCCGGCGCCCAGGGCCGTGCGCCATTTGCCGAGCCCCGGGCCGTAGCGAAGCGCGCTGATCTCGCGCACCAGCGCGTCATGCTCCGCATCGCGCAGCACGCAGCCGAGGAGGCTCTCATTGCGCTCGAACCAATCGTAGATTGCACGCAAGCCGACGCGCAGCCTTTCCCCCGGATCGGCGATCGCGCGCCACGCTTCGGCGTCGGGCAGCGGATCGCGTTCTTGCGCCAGCCCTGAGCACGCCATCGCCATCGAACGCTCATCCGGAAAATGCCGGTAGAGGGTGTGGCGCTGGACGCCGGCCTTCTCGGCGACCATGCTGAAGGTCGTCGCCGCTGGCCCGATCGTCGAATGCAGCTCCACCGCCGCCTCAACAATACGCCGGCGCGTTTCGGCCTGCGTTTCGGCGCGGCGCTTGAGCTTATATGTACGGGCCATTACGTTTTTCGTTGCACAATGGCGTGCATCCAAATTGACGCGGACCCCGCTATTTGACTACACATGCTTGTCTTGTCAATTTCCCGCGGAGGCGGTCATGGAAACCAGAATCACCGAGATCGCCGAGGGCGTCTTCCGCCTTTCAACCTTCATTCAGCAAGTCCCGCCCAGCGGCCTTGCCTTCAATCAATTCCTGCTGCTCGGCGATGAGCCGCTGCTTTTCCATACCGGCATGCGCGGGCTCTTTCCGCTGGTGCGCGAAGCGGTCGCCAAGGTGATGCCGCCCGATAAGCTGCGCTGGATCAGCTTTGGCCATTACGAGGCTGACGAGTGCGGCGCGATGAATCAATGGCTGGCTGTGGCGCCGCGAGCCGAAGTGGCGCACGGCATGATGGCCTGCGGCGTCTCGCTCAACGATCAGGCCGACCGCCCCCCGCGCATGCTCAGACATGACGAAGTCATCGATCTCGGCGGCAAACGCGCCCGCTATCTCGACACCCCGCACGTGCCGCATGGCTGGGAGGCCGGCCTCATTTTCGAAGAAACCACCGGTACGTTGCTGTGCGGCGACCTTTTCACGCAATACGGCCAAGCGCCGGCAATCACCGAAGACGATGTCGTCAGCCCGGCGATCGCCGGCGAAGACATCGCCGGCTATTCCGCGCTCAATCCCGCCATGGGCGCGACCTTGCGCAAACTGGCAGAGCTGAAGCCGCGCACGCTGGCGCTCATGCACGGCCCGGCGTTTACCGGCGACTGCGCCGCGGCGCTCATGGCGCTGGCGGACGATTACGACCGGCGCACGATCGCAAAGGTGCGCCAGTACGGGCTGAACTGAAGCTCAACCGTCGCGAGCGCGACGCGTCCGATAGAGCGAATAAACGATTGCACCGCCAACCAGCGCGACCGTGGCCATCAATGACCATTGCGGCTCCAGGTACGGCGTCCAATTGAGCTCCTTCGACAATCCGAAATTCCAGATGATCTTTACGCCAATCAGCACCAACACCAGAGAAAGGCCGTATTTGAGATAGGCGAAGCGCTCCACCGCGGCGGCCAGCATGAAATACATCGAACGCAAACCCAGGATCGCGAAGATGTTGGAGGTGTAGACGATGAACGGATCTCGAGTGACGGCGAAGATGGCCGGCACCGAATCCACCGCGAATACGATGTCGGCAGTCTCGATCATGATCAGCGCGAGAAACAGCGGCGTCACAAACAGCGTCTTGCGGCCTGTTTCCGCGTCGACTCGCCGAACGAAGAAATTGTGATTCTCGATCCGCTCGGCAACGTTCATACGGCGGCGCACGAACCTGAGCAGCTTATTGTCTTCCAGCTTGATCTCGTGGTTGCCGGCGCCCAGCATGCGCCAGCCGGTCCAGATGAGAAAAGCCGCGAAAAAATAGAGCACCCACGTCCACGAGTTAACGATGGCCGCGCCCGCCGAGATGAAGACGGCGCGGAATACAATCGCGCCGATAATTCCCCAGAACAGAACGCGGTGTTGGTATTCGCGCGGAACAGCGAAATAAGTGAAGATCAGCGAGATGACGAAGATGTTGTCAAAGGCGAGCGCGGTCTCGAGAAGATAGCCGGTGAAGTACTGAACCGTGGCCTGACGATTTAGATGTTCGGACGACAGGTAATATTGCGGATCCGGCTCGTACACGAACGCCACATAGGCGCCGAACGCAACAGCGAGGGAAGCAAAGCCGGCCCACATCAGCGCGCTCTTGCCCGCTGAGATCACGCTGTCTCTTTTGTTGACGACGCCCAGATCGAGCCACAGCAAAGCGGCGATCACGCTCAGGAAGCTCAGCCACAGCCAAATGGGCTGACCGGCAAATTGGTCGAACAAAAAATTCATCGTCAGAGCGCTCGCAATCGGAGGACCGGCCGCATGCGGCCGTCCGTTCGGTGATGAGACTGCGAATTGCGGGCGAAGCGCGTTCCGGGCCTGGACCAGAGGGGCAGCGCTCAAAGCGCGCCTCTCACTCGCAATCCTCCAGTCCGACATCACGGCTCAACGCGAACCGCCAGAGGGGCCCGGCCTGGCTCTGAACAGATAGCTCAGCCCGCAACAGACGCAAGACGGCAACGCGACCGGGGCGTAAAAAAGGCGGCGCATTGCTGCGCCGCCCTGATGACAGATCCTGAAACGCTTAATGGGCGCCGATCGGCGCTGGCGCACGCAGGTCGAACCGGTCCAGTTCCATGACCTTGGCCCAGGCCTTGACGAAGTCCTTCACGAACTTCTCCTTGGCGTCGTCTGCGCCATACACTTCCGAAAGCGCACGCAGCTGGCTGTGCGAGCCGAAGATGAGATCGGCGCGGGTGCCGGTCCATTTCACCTTGCCGCTTTTGCGGTCGCGGCCTTCGAACAGCTCCTGGCTGCCGCCGACGCCCTTCCATTGCACGCCCATGTCCAAGAGGTTGAGGAAGAAGTCGTTGCTGAGCACGCCAGGACGATCGGTGAGCACGCCGA
>CAZIOD010000127.1:0-7224 GCA_964540785.1 uncultured Terricaulis sp. | reverse complement strand
AGCACCGGACGCTTGATCATGCTCGGCTGCGCCAGCATCAGCGCGATGGCTTTTTTCTCGGTGATGTTTTCGCGGTCGGCCTCCGAAAGTTTGCGGAACGTCGTGCCGGCGCGATTGAGCAGCACTTCCCAGCCCACCTCTTTCGACCAGCGCTCCAGCGAGGCCCTATCGACGCCTTCGGCTTTGTAGTCGTGAAAGGCGTAGCTCACGCCGTGTTCATCCAGCCAAACGCGCGCCTTCTTCATCGTGTCGCAATTCTTGATGCCGTAGATTGCGATCTTGCCCCGCCGCGCCATGCTTGCCTCCGTCCGAGTCACCGCACAGCATAGAGCAGACCGGCCCCGCCAACGAAAAGCACGATCACCAGCGCTGAATCGTAGCCCATGCGCAATATCGTGGCGTCGCGCCGCTCCAGCAGCCCGACCAGAAAAACGCCAACCAAGCTGAGGCCCAGCAGCGCCGACAGCACCTCGAAGCGGCCGAGTTCGTTGACGACCGGGCCGCCCGGATAGACGATGTCGGCGAGCGCGAATAGCGAAAGATTGACGAAGTTCGTGCCGAGCACCTGCCCGAACGCCATCTCGTGACGGCGCAGCTTCAGCGCCGTGACGATCGTGCTGAGCTCTGGCATCGAGGTGGCGACGCCGATCAGCATGAAGCCGACGAAACCCTCGCCGAGCCCGGTGCGCTGAGCGATGACGTCGCCGGTTACCGAGAGCGCGTAGCCGGCGGCGAAGATGGCCATTGCGGCGACGACGCTGATCAGGATGAGCCGGCGCAGCGGCTTGGAAACCTCGGCAACGGCCTCGCGCGCGCGGTCCGAGCTATGATCGCGCAATGTCCATGGCGCGCGCTTGCCGTAACTCATCGCCAGCGCAAACGCCGTCACGCTGAAAACAGCGATCGACGCTGAGAACACGCCAATACCGAAGACGGCCGTATCGCCGGCCGTCACGGCCGCGGCCACAAGCGCCAGCACCAGCATGCACAGCGCACACATCATCAGCGTCGCCGGATCGGCCACGACCGAACTCGCCGCATCGCGGCCGATGACGGCGTCCGCCAGCGCCAGCAGCAGAATGTTGATGGCGGCGCTGCCAAGCAGATTGTTGACCGCGAGTTGCGGCACGCCGTTCGCTGAGGCGGTGATGACGTTCGCGACTTCGGGCAGCGACGTGATCACGCCCAGCAACAGCATGCCGACGAACAGCCGTCCGAGCCCGGTTTTCTCGGCGATGGCGTCGAGCACGTGCGTCAGGCGCGCCCCGCCGATCCACACGATGACGCCGGCGGCGAAGAAGATCGCGCCGATCAGCCAGAGCGGCTGATCCTGCAGGTTCAACGCTTGCATGACGTTTGAGTTAGGCCGGGCGGTTGGGCTTGACACAGCCCGGCAGGTTCGCTCTTTGTTCCTGCCGGAGGGCACCCATGGCGGACACACTCACCTTCTATACAAACCCGATGTCGCGCGGGCGCATCGTGCGCTGGATGCTGGAGGAAGTCGGCCAGCCCTATGAAACGGTCGTGCTCGATTACGCGACGACGATGAAGGGCCCGGATTATCTCGCCATCAATCCGATGGGCAAAGTGCCGGCGATCAAGCACGGCGAAGCGGTGGTCACGGAGTGCGCGGCGATTTGCGCCTATCTCGCCGACGTCTTTCCCCAAGCCAAGCTTGCGCCGCCCTCGGGCAGCAAAGCGCGCGCGCCCTATTATCGCTGGCTGTTTTTCGGCGCCGGACCTGTTGAAGCTATGGCGAGCAATCACGCACTCGGGGTGCAGATTCCAGACGATAAGCGCGGCATGGTCGGCTACGGCTCGCGCGAGCAGGTGATGGACGCGTTGGAGAAGGCTCTCGATGGGCGCGAATATCTCGTCGGCGATGCGTTCACGGCGGCGGACCTTTATGTCGGCGCACAGATCGGCTGGGGTCTGCAATTCGGCACACTAGAGAAGCGGCCGGCGTTTGAAACCTACGCAGCGCGGCTCTGGTCGCGGCCCGCGGCCGTGCGCGCGCGTGAGATCGATGACGGCCTCGTCGCGCAACAGCAGAAAGCAAGCTAGCGCCGACCGCCACGCTTCGGCGCGCGCTTTTGCGCTAGCGCCTTGATGCGCCGCAGGTCGGCGACGAACGCGGCGCGTGCGGCGCGCCGCCCATCCTGCTCGGGAATTCGTAGAAGCGCCGAAGGGTGCACCGTGACGTAGCCCTGCCGGGCGCCGAACCGATACGGCCCGCGATTGGCCTGCACGGCCAGAGGCTTGCCGGCGAGCGCACGCGCCGCTGACGCGCCGAGCGCCACGACGAGGTTGGGGTCGACGAAATCGAGCTCGAGGTCGAGCCACCAGCGATAGCGCTCGATCTCGCCGGCGGTGGGCTTTTGGTGCATGCGCCGTTTTCCGCGCGGCGCGAACTTGAAATGCTTCACCGCATTCGTGAGATAGGCGCGCTCAGGCTTGGTGCCCGCCTCTTCCATCAGCGCGCGCAGGAGTTTGCCCGCCGGCCCGACGAACGGCCGGCCCTCTCGCTCTTCCGCATCGCCCGGCTGTTCGCCCACGAAGGCGAAATGGGCGCCGAGCGGGCCTTCACCCAAGACCGCGCGATCGGCGCCCTGCGTGAGCGGCGCGGAGGCGGCGATCAGTTTGTTCAGCGCCGCGAGCGTGCGCGGCGGACGCGGCGATGGGCCGGACGGGCGCCCGCTCATTGCGGTTCGCCGCGCTCGTCCTCGATCTGCCGGTCCCGGCCGCGCTGCGTGACGGGCTCTTGCGATTCCGCCTCACCCTTCTTCTGACGCTCCAGCTGGCGATCGATCACGTCGCGTGCGCCCTCGGCGGGATCGGATTGGGCTGTATCCTTGTTCATGGCGTGTCTCCGCGTGCGTGAAGAGAACAAACGGCGCGCCGGCGCCGTTCCGCCGGCAAATCACGCGCGGCGCTGCGATGCGCCATACGCGGCAAAGGAGGTCTGTCATGACGAACCACGTTTACAAGAGCGTCGAACTTACCGGCTCATCGCCCGACGGGGTCCAGAACGCGATCGAAACGGCGATCGCGCGCGCAAACGACACCATTCGCAACATTCGCTGGCTGCAGGTGACGCAAGTGCGCGGTCAGGTTGAGGACGGCAAGGTGGCCCACTGGCAGGTGACCATGAAACTCGGCTTCACGCTCGACGACGAAGATTAGCCAGCCGCCAGATCGATCAGCGATCCGCGCGCGCCGGATTTGATCCGTGCGAGGTGAAAAGCGGCGAGGTCATCGTCGGGAAACGACGCCACGAGCGACGACAATAAGCCAAGCGCGGCCTCGTCCTGACGTTCGAGCGCGGCGAAAGCGTCGTTAAACGCGGCGGCGACGCCGGCCACGCAGGGCGTAAAGGCGCGCTCCGGCGACGGCACGCCTTTCAGCGCCAGCACGCCGGCCGGACGCATGGCGATGTCCGGCGCCGCGTTCCGGGTCGCTTCGGAAACCAGGATTCGCGTGCGCAGCGTTTTGTTCGCCGCCTGCAGACGCTCGGCCACATTCACAATGGCGCCGTACGCCGTGTAATTGATGCGGCGCGCGCCGCCGAAACTGCCAACGAGAGCGTTGCCAGAACTGATGCCGATGCGCGTGCGGCCAAAACCTATCGCCGCGTGCGTGCGCCGGAAGCGCTCGCCGATCTCGTCCAGCGCGAGCGCGCAGCGCACCGCACGCTCGGCGTGGTTTTCCTGCCGCGCGGGCGCGCCGAACAGCGCGAACACGCCGTCGCCCACGATCTTGTCGACCGCGCCGCCGTGCGCGACGATCGCGTCGATCAGTTCGTCGAAATAGGCGTTCAAAGGCCCGCCCAGCACCGGCCCCGCATGCGCGCCCAGCATCGCCGTGAAGCCTTCGAGATCGGTGACAAGCACCGAGATCTCCCGATCTTCGCCGCCGATGGCGAATTGCTCAGGCCGGCGCATGATTTCATCGACGATGTCGGGCGAGACATAGTGGCGAAAGGCGAGATCGATCGACCGACGGTTCTTGAGGTGCGTGCGTGCGGCAATGGCCGCCCCGCCCGCCGCGCCGAACATCAGCGTAAGCACAGGCGCCACGATCGGCGTGACGAGACCAAATCCGGCAAACAAGGCGAAAGCGGCGACAAGATGGGCGAGCGCGGCGCCGCCCAGCGCCAGCGTCAGCAAGCCCCAATTCGTGAACATCGCCCCCGCCGCCACACCGATGGCGGCCATGAGCAGCACCAGAAACACGCGCGCAGCCAAGGGCGGCTGTCGCATCGTCGCCCCGTCCAGCAATTGTGCGGCCTGATAGGCATGGATGACGGCCCCGGGCGTTGTATTCTCGGCGTCCTCGATCATGTGCAGCGGCGTGGTGAAGCGATCCTGCTGATCCAATAGCGCGCCGACGATGACGATCTTGTCGCGAAACCAGCCGAGTTCCGCCGGCACAGCGCGCGCGGCCCCCGCTTCGTAGATCGTAAATGGCCATTGCGCTTCCGCATCCCGCGCGCGGCGAAAGGGGATCAGCAATTCGCCGTCGGGGATAGCCGCACCGGCGCGCGCAGCCAGCGCGGCGGCGAAACTGGGCAGCGCGTCCGCGCCGGCGGAAGGTTGCTGCACACGCACGACGCTGTCGCGCCGCGACAATATCAAATCTGCGTTCGCCGCTTGCACTGAGTTCGCGGCTTCATTCCAGAAGTCGCGCCGGCGCGGCGACAGGCTTGCGCCGTTTGCAGGCGGCGCTGCGAGCACGATGCGCGCGCCGTGTCGATCCAACGCCGCCAGCAGGGCGCGGTCGGCGGCGGGCGCACTCGGGCGATCCAGGATGACATCGAGCCCGATCGCGCGCGGCTCGTGCGCGGCGATCGCGTCGACCAGCTCCGCCAAGAATCCGCGGTCGATGGGGCTCACATAGGCGAACTCATCCAGCGTATCCTCCGTGACGGCGACGATGACAATGTCAGGATGCGGCGGCGCAGGCGCGAGCAAGAAGGCGATGCGCGCGTCCTCGGTGACGGCGTCCACGGCCTGCAACGCGGAGAAGCCGGCGAACAGCCACGCAGCCGTGGCCGCGGTCACAGCAGCCGCCAAATATTGCACATATCTGGGCTGAAAGATGTAGTGTGTCAGCGACCGGAGCGGACCCATGTCGGCATGGTTCAAGCGTGCGCGAGAGTTTCGCAAGGCCGCATGTGCTGTAGCGGCCATTCTGTTTAGCGTCACCATGACCGGGGCCGCCTCCGCGCAAGACGGCGTCGTCGTCGCCAGCTCATCGCCACGCTACGGCATGGGGCACGTGTTTGAGGCGGGCGAACGGGTTGAGCTCGAGCCGGGCGCTACTGTGTCGGTGATGGACGAGAGCGGACGCATCGTGGTTGTGCGCCGCTCAGGCCCGTTTCGCCCTGCTGCTTCCGAGCGTCCGCAACGTGAAGGTCCATCGCTTGTCGCTTCCATCGTCGCGCTGATGGCGTCCGACCAACGCACGCGCACGCCTGGAGGCGTGCGCGCCTTGGAGGATGCGCCGGGCTGCGAGCCAGCGAGCAATGAGACGCCGAACGTGGCGGCGCTCGAATACGCGATCGCCGCGCAATGCCGCAGCGGCGCGGCCGCCATTCTCACGCAGCTTGCGAACCAGGCCGGTCCGCCGGAATTGTTCGTGAGCCTTGTCCGCTCACGCAGCGCGCAGGCGGGCGTGATCGGCTTGCAGGTGCAGGCCAATTTCGACGCTTACCTGTATTGCCGGCTGCGCCGGGCGGACGCTTCGGTCTTGGCTATCACGCCAGAACCGGCGGCGTTGCCTATGCGCGTCGTCGCCAGCACGCCGTACGATGTGCTGTTCCCCAGTCTCGACGGAGAGACGCGCGGCGCGGTGCAATGTATGGCGGTGGACGCCGCCGGCCCCGCGCCCGACGTCGGCGACTGGCCGAGCGTGTTCGACGCCGAGCGGCTGACCCACCTCGCGCCGGTCGCGACCGCGGCGCTCAACGTTCACTCGCCCTGAGCATTCCTTCGCCTGAAACGGCGCGCACGCCCGCGGCGCTTCCACCAAACACAGAAAAACTCGCCGAGTTGGGGCGCGCGAGGCCCTCCGCACTCGGAAGCGGGGTGTCCTTCCTTGCAAGCACGCGCGAAAAGGCAAAGCTCACTTCGCTTAGACAGCGGGGACGAGCATGCGCTTTGCTTGGTCGATTTGGCGTGTCGCCTTGTGCTCGGGCGCATTGCTGTTTGCGAGTCCGGCGGCGGCGCAGGATCACGGCTTGCGCGGGCTTGTCGCCGATCTTTATGGCGGCGACGGCATCACCCTCACGGTCGACCCGCAGGTCGCCTCGCACGCTGCGCACTTCACCGCCGAGAGTTCGGAAGCGCTCAACAACCTCTCCACGGTGCTGGCCTCCAACATCGGCGTGTTCACTTTCAATTCGAGCGTATCGGCCATCTCGTTCGACATCGAGGAAGGCGTGCCGGTGCGCTCGCGCGACAGTCTGGGGCCGAGCCTGGCCGAACGCGCGACCACGATCGGACGCGGCCGGCTGAACGTGGCCGCGTCATACGCCGAAATCGATTATCGCCAGCTGGACGGCGTCGATCTCGACGACCTGCATCTCAGCCTGTCGCACGTCGACCTGACCGCCGACCCGGTTTGGGAGAACGACACCATCGATTTGCATCTGGATCTTTCCATCCATCAGCGGGTGCTGGCGTTCTTCGCCACCTACGGCCTCACCGACCGCGTCGATGTCGGCATGGTGGTTCCGCTCGTCGACATCACTGCGCGGGTGCGTTCGGTGGCGACCATCAACACCACCTATTGCACGCCGGAGACGCTGGCCGGACTAGGCTGCGTCGCCACCACGCCAGACCTTGGCGTCGCGGTGCATCGCTTCGCCGACGGATTCGATCCGGTCGATGAGAATTCCGGCAGCGCCACGGGCGTCGGCGACATCGTGCTCCGCGCGAAGTGGCATGCCTATGGCGACGCCAGCTCGGTGCTCAATGCCGGCCTGCTCGCCCAGGCGCAGATCGCAAGCGGCGACGAGACCGATCTCTTGGGCACCGGCTCGCACGCCTTGGCGCTCATCGGCGTCGCGTCGGCCCGGTTTGGCATCGTCAATCCGCATATCAATGTCGGCTATGAATATTTCTTCGATCAGGATGAGAGCTTCACGCCTGTGACCGGCGGGGGCGGCGGCGGCGGCGGCGGCGGCGGCGGTGGCGGCGGGGGCGGCGGCGGCTGCGGCGGCGG
>CAZIOD010000126.1:0-7263 GCA_964540785.1 uncultured Terricaulis sp. | reverse complement strand
CGGGTTTCCACCTGGCGCGACAGCTGGGAGAGCGCGATCACCGGCACCTTGAGATCCTTGGCAAGCGCTTTGAGGCCTTGCGTGATCTCGCTCACCTCTTGCACGCGGCCGTCGTTCCTGCGCGAGGAGGAGGTGACGAGCTGAAGGTAGTCGACGACGATGAGGTCGAGACCGACCGTGCGCTGCAGCCGGCGCGCGCGCGCCTGCAATTGGGCGATGCCAATGGCGCCGGTCTCGTCGATGTGCAGCGGCAGCTGCTGGAGGTTCACCGCCTCTTCGGCAAGGCGCTCATACTCCTGCTTGGAAATCTTGCCGCGGCGGATGCGGTCGCTCTCGATGCCGGCCGCATCTGACAAAAGCCGCGTGGCCAATTGTTCGGCCGACATTTCCAGCGAAAAGAAGGCGACCACGCCGCCCTTGTTCGGCGCGGTGTCGAATTCGCCCGCGCGCTGCACCTCGAGGCGCGTGCGGGCGATGTTGAAAGCGATGTTGGTCGCGAGCGCGGTCTTACCCATGGACGGGCGGCCCGCAAGGATGATGAGATCGGATTTGTGCAGTCCGCCCAGCATGCGGTCGAGATCTTCGAAACTGGTGGCGAGCCCGGAAACGTCCGATTTGCTCTCATACGCCGCCGCCGCCATCTCGATCGACGTCGTCAGCGCGCGCGAAAAGGGCGAGAAGCCGGAACTGGCCGTGCCGCTTTCGGCCAGCGTGAAGAGCGCGCGCTCGGCTTCCTCGATAATGTCCTTGGCGTCGTGATCTTCGGGCGGGTTCTCCGCCAGATCTGAAATGACGTTGCCGACGCGGATGAGTTCGCGCCGCAGCGCCAAGTCGTAGATCAGCGCCGCATAGGATTGGGCCTGCGTCGAAAGCGGCGCAGCCGCCTCCATCAGCCGCATCAGATAAACAGCGCCGCCGATTTCCTTGATGCCGCCGTCCTTGGCGAAGCGTTCTTTCAGCGTCACGCCATCGGCAAGTTCGCCTGCGGAGATGAGTTCGGCGCAGGCCTGAAAGATGCGGCCATGCACCGGATCGAAAAAATGTTTGTCCTGCAAAAGCGGCGTGATGCGGTTGTACGTCTCGTTGTCGAACAGGATCGCGCCGAGAAGCGCCTGCTCCGCTTCAAGATTATGCGGCGCGACACGCGCTTGTGGCGCGGCGGGCGGCACGGCCAGGGGGAGGGCGGGCTGGTTCGACATGGGCCGGCAAGATGCTGCGATTCGAGACCGCAACGATTAACGCGTACGGCCTAGGCCCCACATATCCTGAGTCGTACGGACGATTTCCTCGTTGACGACCCGCAACCAACTTCCGTTCAGCGATTCGAGATCGGCCGAAGATATCGCGCAATGGAAGGAAAAAGGGGCGCTGCTGCTGCAACGCCCCCCAGATTCCAGATTCCAGAGCCCAGAGCCCAGAGCCCAGAGCCCAGAGCCCAGAACTCGGCCGCGCCTATTCGGCGCGCGCCGCCGGATCGTTGGTCACCGAAGCGGCGGCCAATTCCTTGGCGGCGGCTTCGGCCTGGGCCCGTTCGGCTTCGATCGCCGAGGCGATGACGTTCTCGCCGCGCGCTTGCCGTTCGGCTTCGTCGGCCGAGCGCGCGACATTGACCTTCACCGTCGCATACACTTCCGCGTGCAGGCGGATGCGTACGTCATAGACGCCGATGGTCTTGATCGGTTTGTCGAGCACGATAGCGCCGCGATCGATCTTCGCGCCGGCCTTGCCGATTTCGTCGGCGATGTCGCGCGAGGAGACCGAGCCGTAAAGCTGGCCCGCTTCGCCGGCCTGACGGATCAGCACGTAGGACTGGCCGTCGACCTTGCCGGACGCCTTTTCGGCCGCGGCTTTCGCCTCGGCGTTTTTCGCTTCGATTTCGGCGCGGCGCGCCTCGAAGGCTTTGCGGTTCGCGTCGGTGGCGCGCAGCGCCTTTTTCTGCGGCAGCAGATAATTGCGCGCAAACCCGTCGCGCACGCGCACCTCGTCGCCGATGGCGCCCAGGTTCTCGACGCGTTCAAGCAGGATGACTTGCATCTCTCATCCTCCTCACTGGACGGCGAACGGCAGCAGCGCGAGTTCGCGGGCGCGCTTGATGGCGCGGGCGAGTTCGCGTTGCTTCTTGGCGGAGACGGCGGTGATGCGCGCCGGGACGATCTTGCCCTTTTCGCTGATATAGCGCTGCAGCAGCTTCACGTCCTTGTAGTCGATCTTGGGCGCGTTTTCGCCGGAGAACGGGCACACCTTGCGCCGGCGCCCAAACGGGCGGCGGGCGGGAATGTTGGAAATATTGAACTTGGGAGCGCCTTTCTGGGCCATAATTATTCCTCCCCGCCTTCAAAATCGCCGCCTTCCTCGCCTTCGCGGCCTTCGCGGCGCGCACGCCGGCGCTCTTCGCGATCGCGCCGCGCCAGGATCGGCGAGGGTTCTTCGTCGAGCTCTTCGACGCGGAAGGTTTTGAACCGCATCACGTCTTCGTTGATCTTCAGGCGCCGCTCCAGCTCGTGCACCGCCGTGGGCGGGCAATCGAGGTTCAGGAGCGAGTAATGGCCCTTGCGGTTCTTGCGAATGCGGTAGGTGAGGTTCCGCAGGCCCCAGTATTCGGTCTTGCCGACGTGGCCGCCCAATTCCTTGATCGTCTTGGTGATGTCCTCGACCAGCGCATCGACCTGCTGGGGCGAGATCTCCGGACGTGTGATCAGCACGTGCTCGTATAATGCCATTTTGTCCTCTTCCGAAGGACCCGCGGCGCTCTGACTAGCGGAAGACCGGCCAAAACGATGGACCCCGGGCGGCGAATGCCCCCGGGGCCGCGGATCGCGAAGGCGCGGGGGATAAGCGATCGCGCCCGAAATGGCAAGGGCGGCGGCTAGATCCGGTCGAACCTGGCCTGCTGGTAGAGCAGCGCCTCCGGCTGGGCCCCGTCGCCCTCGAATAGCAGCGCCGAGCCCTGGCCCGGGACCAGTTCGAGACGGATCGAATCCGGCCGGGTGAAGGGCTCGGCCGCGGCGTGCATGACGCCGAACCGGACTTCGAGCCTCTCGCCCGCGGTGGCGACCTCGATGTCGCCGTAAAGCTCGCTGCGATAGGTCCCGGCATAGGCGGCGCGGGGGCGGGTCAGCCGCCAGCTGCGCTGGGCGCGGTTGGCGCGGTCGGCGGCGACGCGCGCGGCGATCTCGGCGCGCTGCTGGCGCGCCCGATCCAAGGCCGCGGCGAGATCGGCCTCCGGGTCGGCGCCGCCGGATTGTGTGAGGGCGAAAACATAGCGAAGCAGGGCCATCATGGCGGGCCCGGAATAGGAATTGTCGTTGGCGAACATCGCCAGACCGGCGCCGCGCCGAGGCAGGTAGGCGACCATGGAACGGAAGCCGGAGAAGCCGCCGCCATGATAGAAGGCGGGCTCGCCTTGGTTTTGCGACACATTCCAACCAAGACCGTACTGCACCGGTACGCCCTCGTCTTCGTCGCCGGTCGCTACATAGGGCGCGCGCGCTTCCTGCATCACCTCGGCGGTGACGATCTGGCGGCCGCCGACGCGGCCGTCTTCGCACAACAGCTCAAGCCAGCGCAGCGCATCGTTGGCGCTCATGACGACGCCGCCGGCCGATTGCATCGTGCTGTCCGTCTTTTCCAGATAGGTGCGGATCGGCCGCCCTGTGGCGTAATCCATCATGTGCGGTCGCGCGCGCGGCCAGTTCGCCGCCTCTGACATGCGCGCGCTGGTATGCGTCATGCCAAGCGGGTCGAACACTTCGCGGCGCAGCAGATTCTGCCAGGGGAGGCCCATGCGCCGGTCGGTCAAGACCGTGGCGATGTTGTAGCCGACATTGGCGTACTCGTAGCGCCCGAGCGGCGCGTCCCGGTTCACTTCGCTGACGCCAAGCAAGCGCCACAGGGTCTCCGGATCGTGCAGACCGGTGAAGGCGACGCGGTTGGCGATCGGCGAGTTTGAAATGCCGTGCGTATGCGTGAAGAGATGGCGGAATGTCACCTCGTTCGGACGCACGGCCGCCGGGAACGGCGCGTTGGGCGCATAAGTAGCGACCGGGGCGTCGAGATCGAAGGCGCCGGCGCCGTGCAGCCTCGCGAACGCTAGCGCCGTCAGCGGCTTGGTGGTCGAGGCGATGTAGAAGGCGGTGTCGGCGCTAGCTGGCTCGCCGGTCTCAACGTCAGCGACGCCGTAACCGCGGGCGTAGACGCCGCCGCGCGTATAAAGCGCCAGCGCAAAGCCGGGGCAGGATTGCACAGCGTCCAAGGCTTGGGCGACGGCGGCGTCGATGCGGTCCGCATGCGCGAAGCCGGCCTGCACTGGCGCGCGCGTCGCGCAGGCGGTGAGCGCCGCCGCGCCGGCGAGCAGAAAAGAGCGTCGGTGCATCGCGATCCTCCGCCGGCGAGCATGGCTCGGGGGCGAGGCGCCGTCTTGTACGCTGTTAACTGGCGGCGGCGAGCAGCGCCCGGCAGGCGCCGGGCGTGCGCCCGGCGATGCGGCGAAACACGCGCGTCATGTGGCTCTGGTCGTAAAAGCCGGCCTTGAGCGCCACGGCGCTGAGACAATGCGAACCGTCCGCGAAGCAAGTGAGCGCGCGACGCACGGCTTGGGTCAGCGCAAATTCGGTGATCGACGCACCGAAGCAGCGGCGGAAGAGGCGCGAAGCGTGCGCGGGATGAACGCCAGCCGCGCGTGCACGCTCGGCGACATCGACCTGAGCCAAGCCAACGCTTTCCAACTCAAGCTTGAGGTGCGCGAGCCAGGCCGGCGGCCGCGAGCGTTCCTGTTCGGTCCCGGCCGCAACGAGGTCGCGCCCCGCCGCGGCCGCTGCGTCGGCGTCGCCCGCGAGCGCCGCATCGAGCATGGCCGCGGAGAGGCGCAGACTGTTCGCGTCGGCGCGTTTGCCCCAAGGTTCGGCGCAGCTTAGCGCGAACGGGTCTTCGTCCAGGAACTCGAGCGCGAGCAGCGTTGCGCCCGCATCGGAGAAGCGGTCTTCGTGCCCGGCGCGCCTCGATTTCAGCAATACTTCGCCAGGCCCGAGACGCAGCGCGCCGGCTCGGGCCTCTTCACAAAAGCCGCCGCGCAGCACGAAGCTGACACGCGAATGCCGGTCGGTGTGGCGGGGATGGCGCTCGTGCGCGCCGTAGCGGCGCACCGTCACGGCGAGGCGCGGCGTGGACAGCAAGGTCCGTCTCATCTCCGCCTTCATGCCATGAAGATGCCGGCGCGTCCGCTTCGGATGCGCTTGCCGGCGCGGCGGGGCGGGGCTAACCCGCCAGCCCATGACCATCGCTTTTATTTTTCCCGGCCAGGGCAGCCAGGCGCCCGGCATGGGCAAGAGCCTCCACGACGCCTTCGGCGCAAGCCGCGAAGTCCTCGAGGAGGTCGACGAAGCGCTCGGCGAGAAGCTCTCTCGTCTCATTTTCGAGGGTCCGGCCGATGAGCTGACGCTGACCGCCAACGCCCAGCCGGCGCTGATGGCGGTGAGCCTGGCGGCCATGCGGGCGCTGGAGCGCGAGTTTGACGTCCCGGCGAGCAAAGCTGCATTCGTCGCCGGCCATTCGCTGGGCGAGTATTCCGCGCTGGCCGCCGCCGGCGCGCTCACCATCACCGATGCAGCGCGGCTCTTGCGCAAACGGGGCGAGGCCATGCAGGCCGCCGTGCCGGTCGGCGAAGGGGCAATGGCCGCGTTGATCGGCAAGGTCGACGTCGCGCTCGCCGAAGAGATCGCCGCGAAAGGCAATGAAAACAGCGTCTGCGTCGTCGCCAACGACAACAATGTCGGCAATGTCGTCATCTCGGGTTCGAAAGCGGGCGTCGACGCCGCGCTCGCCTACGCCAAAGAAAAAGGCGCGCGCGCCATTCCGCTCAACGTCTCGGCGCCCTTTCACTCGCCGCTGATGCAGCCCGCCGCCGATGCGATGGCCGAAGCGCTGGCGCAGACGGAAATCGCCGCGTTCAACCCCGGTCTCGTCGCCAACGTCACCGCCCAGCCGGTGCACGAGCCGGCGATTGTGCGCAAGCTTCTGGTCGAGCAAGTGACGGGCCGCGTGCGCTGGCGCGAAAGCATCGAATGGATGGCGAGCGGCGGCGGCGTTGGCCGCTTCGTCGAAGTCGGCGCCGGCAAGCAGCTCTCCGGCATGGTCAAGCGCAACGCGCCGGACGCCGAAGCGCTGGCGCTGAACGAGCCCGCGGATCTGGAAGCGTTCGCGAAAAGCGTGTGATCGTCTTGGACCGCCGGCGTCTCGCCGGCGATTGTGGTTGGATCCAAGGGCGTGATGCCTCGACAGGTTGCCCTTCTTCGCGGCGTCAATCTTGGCAAACGCAAGCTGATCATGAGCGAGCTGCGCGCGCTTGTTGAAGGCGCAGGCTATGCCAACGTGCAGACGCTGCTCGCCAGCGGCAATCTCATCCTCGATGCGAAGGAGAAGGGCGACAAGCTCGAAGCCAAGCTGGAGGAGCTGATCCTGGAAGGTTTGGGGCTGAACACCGACGTTTTCGTCCGCACCGGCGCCGAGCTTGAAGCCATCATCGCCGCCAATCCGTTCAAGGCGTTCGCCAGGGCGCAGCCGACGTTTCTGGTCGTCGTCTTCATGCGCGAGCGCGCCAGCGCCGCGGAAATGAAGGCGATGGAGGAGACGGCGCTCCTAGGCGAGGAGATCGCTCCGGGCGAAGGCTGTCTCTACATCACGTTTCCCAAAGGCCAGGGGCCCTCGAAACTGAAGCTCCCAAGGCTCGCCACGGCGCGCAACTGGAACACGGTCACGAAACTTGCGGCGATCGCCAAGGATGAATAAGCCAGCGGCGGAAATCTAACTCGTCATTCCGGACGCGCGTAGCGCGATCCGGAATCCAGGCGATCGAAGAGCATTTTGTCTGCTCCTGGGTTCCGGGTTCTCGGCTTCGCCGAGCCCCAGAATGACAATAGCGGCGGAGCGCCTTTTATGTTCTCACTTCAAGGAAAAACCGCGCTGGTCACAGGCGCTTCTGGCGGCATTGGCGGCGCCATCGCCAAGGCGCTCGCCGCGCAGGGCGCGCGCGTGGCGCTCTCGGGCACACGCGTGGAAGCGCTGGAGAAGCTGCGCGGCGAATTGGGCGGCGATCATCCGATCACGCCGTGCAACCTCTCCGATAGCGCGGCGGTCGATGCGCTGGTCGGCCAAGCCGAGCAGGCGCTCGGCGGGCGGCTCGACATTCTCGTCGCCAACGCCGGCGTCACCAAGGACGGCCTCATGCTGCGCATGAAGGACGAAGACTGGCAAACCGTGCTGAAGATC
>CAZIOD010000125.1:0-7345 GCA_964540785.1 uncultured Terricaulis sp. | reverse complement strand
TTAGCTCATCGCGGAGCTCCTTCGTCTTTCGTTTCGGCCTAAGGCCGGACGCGGCGCTTGTCGAGTTGCCTAGTTCGCTTTGGCCGCGACGACACTGTGTCGCCGGGCTTGAGTGCAGCCAGCGCCACCAGAATCTGAGGAGCAAGCGGCGCCAGAACCTGAAGCTTATTGGACGTCGCGCGCAACAGAATGATGCCGAAAGGCAGGCCGGTCAGCAATTGCTGCGCCGGCAAGCTCTTATCCATAGTGACGAACGCGTCGAAACTGGACGTGGCAATTCGTTTCAGGAGTGCGCCGTTCGCGATACCGGCCCAGCCCTGGAGTTGCACAGTTGTGACCGCATGGCCTGCGAGCTTGCTTATGAGCGGTCGCGGAATGCATTCGTCCAAAATGATCCGCACGTCACTCGGCCGCCGTGCTCACATATTCACGGGCGGTTTCGAGGAAAGCGACAGCCTGTTCGCGGCGAACCGAAGGAAAATGGTCAAGAAAGGTGTCCAAGGTTTCGCCCCCTTCGAGATAGTCGGTCAGGGACTTTATCGGCACTCGCGTGCCGGTGAATACCGGCTGACCGTTCATAATTCCAGGGTCGCGCGTGACGATGCCTTTCATGGCTCCGAATATGGAGCCGATGCGCTGATTGGGCAATATGCTGCTGCGCCAGCCACCCCAATTGCGGACGGGGACGACACAAGCTATTTGCGGCCCATGTCCCTCGATCCGCTTGCGCCAGGAACGCTGGCCTTGGCCGAAGAATTCGGCCTTTCCCGCGATGAGTACGATCTCGTGCTGGAAAAGCTCGGCCGCACGCCGAACGTCACCGAACTCGGCGTGTTCTCCGTGATGTGGAGCGAGCACTGCTCCTACAAGTCCAGCCGCGTGCACCTGGCGAAATTCCCGACCAAGGCGCCGCACGTGATCTATGGGCCGGGCGAGAACGCCGGCGCCATCGATATCGGCGAGGGGCTCGCCGCCATCTTCAAGATGGAAAGCCACAACCACCCAAGCTTCATCGAGCCGTTTCAGGGCGCCGCGACCGGCGTCGGCGGCATCCTGCGCGACGTGTTCACCATGGGCGCGCGGCCGGTCGCGATCATGAACGCGCTGCGCTTCGGCGAGCCGGATCATCCCAAGACGCGCAAGCTGGTTGATGGCGTGGTTTCCGGCATCAGCTTCTACGGCAATTGCGTCGGCGTGCCGACGGTGGGCGGGGAGACCAATTTCGACGCGCGCTATAACGGCAACATTCTCGTCAATGTGTTCTGCCTCGGCATCGCGCCGAAGGACAAGATCTTCACCGCCGCCGCCAAGGGCGCCAACAATCCGGTCGTCTATGTCGGCGCCAAGACCGGGCGCGACGGCATTCACGGCGCGACCATGGCGAGCGCGGAGTTCGTCGAAGGCGAAGAGGGGCTTCGTCCTACTGTGCAAGTCGGCGATCCCTTCCTGGAAAAGCTGCTGATCGAAGCCTGCCTCGAACTCATGGCGACCGACGCCATCATCGGCATCCAGGATATGGGCGCGGCCGGCCTCACTTCGTCGTCCGTCGAAATGGCGTCGAAGGGCGAAGCCGGCATCGAGCTCGATCTCGATAAAGTGCCTGCGCGCGAAGAGGGCATGACGCCGTACGAGTTCATGCTGAGCGAAAGCCAGGAGCGCATGCTCATGGTGCTGAAGCCCGGCCGCGAGCAAGAAGCGCAGCGTATTTTCGAAAAGTGGGGCCTCGACGCCGCCGTCATCGGCCAAACCACCGACACCGGCAATCTCACGCTGCGCTGGCACGGCGAGATTGTTTGCGACATCCCGCTTGGCCCGCTCGCCGACGAAGCGCCGAAATATGAGCGCCCATACGTCGAGCCGCTCAAAGCCATCCCGCTCACGGAAGCCGAGCAGAAGCGGTTGGTGGACGAGTATCCCGGCTTCGCCAAGTCGCTAACGGCGCTGCTCTCGCAGCCGGATCAAGCCTCAAAGCGCTGGATCTGGGAGCAATACGACCGCCACGTCATGGCTGACACTGTGGCGGATTCCGGCAGCGACGCCGCCATCGTGCGCCTCTACGGCTCGCAGCGCGCGCTGGCGATGACGTGCGATGTGACGCCCCGCTATGTCGAAGCCGACGCCTACGAAGGCGGCAAGCAGGCCGTCGCCGAATCCTGGCGCAATCTCTCGGCCGTCGGCGCGCGCCCGCTCGCCGTCACCGACAACCTCAATTTCGGCAATCCGCAGCGCCCCGAAATCATGGGCCAGATCGTGCACGCGATCGAAGGTATGGCCGAAGCCTGCCGCGAACTCGCGTTCCCGGTCATCAGCGGCAACGTCTCGCTCTATAACGAGACCAACGGCCAAGCCATTCTGCCCACGCCGGCGATCGGCGGCGTCGGCATCCTCGACAATCTCGAACGCCGCGCGACGGCGGATGCGCTTAAGCCCGGCGACGTGCTGGTGCTGGTCGGTGAAACCCGCGGCCATTTGGGTCAGAGCGTCTATGCGCGCGATCTCTTCAAGCTCGGCGGCGCAGCCCCCAAGGTCGATCTTGCGCTGGAAAAGAAGTACGGCGACTTCGTCCGTGCGCTGATCGGCGACGGCCTCGTGCGCGCTGCGCACGATCTTTCCGACGGCGGCCTCGCCATCGCCGCTGCGGAAATGGCATTGGGCTCGGACGTCGGCGTTTCCCTCGGCTATCAAGGCGATCTCAGCGACGCCGCGTTTCTCTACGGCGAAGACCAAGCGCGCTATCTGATCGCGGTCCCGTCCAACAAAGTGGAAGATCTCGACACGCGCGCCCGCGCGGCCGGCGTCGCCTATCTCATCGTCGGCGAAGCCGGCGGCCGCGAGATCAGCTATCTCGGCGCGTCCGGACAACGTGAGCACGTATCTCTCGACGAGCTGCGCACCGCTCACGAAAGCTGGCTGCCTGCCTATATGAAGGTGGCGCACTAATCCCTCTGAACCCTCTCCCCCGGGAGGGGGAGAGGGCAGGGTGAGGGGGCGGCGCCGTCCGCGAAGAAACGCGATACGTCCGTCCCACCCTCACCCCCAACCCCTCTCCCTCTGAGAGGGAGAGGGGAGTTGAATGAGTTACGACTACGATCTCTTCGTCATCGGCGCCGGTTCGGGGGGCGTGCGCGCCGCGCGGCTGGCGGCGAAGGCGGGCGCGCGTGTGGCGATCGCCGAGCAGGGCGAGGTCGGCGGCACGTGCGTCATTCGCGGCTGCGTGCCGAAGAAGCTGCTCGTTTACGGCGCCGAGTTCGGCCAGGCGTTTCGCGATGCGAAGGGCTTTGGTTGGACCGTCGACTGGGCGCGGTTCGATTGGCCCACATTGCGCGACAACGTGCAGAACGAGGTCGCGCGTCTCTCAGGCATTTATCGCCGCAACCTCGATGCAGCCGGCGTCGAGCTGTTCGAAGAGCGCGCTGTGGTTACGGGCGCCAATAGCGTGCGCCTGCAGCAGACGAGCCGAACCCTCAGCGCGGAACGCATCCTGGTCGCGACCGGCGGTCACACCTACCGCCCGCTCAACACCAAGGGCCAAGAGCTAGGCGTCACCTCCACCGACGCCTTCCTGCTCGATGAATTGCCCTCGCGCATCCTCATCGCCGGCGGCGGCTACATCGCCTGCGAGTTCGCCACCATTTTCTCCGGCCTAGGGGTCGAGACCACCATCATCTATCGCGGCGAGCGCATTTTGCGCGGCTTCGATCACGACATCCGCGCGCATGTGCAGAGCGAATTCGAGCGCACCGGCGTCAAGGTAATTTGCGGCTCTGTGATCGATGACATTACGGCGCTTCCGGAAAACAGAAAGCTCGTAACGCTCAGCAATTCGCTACAGATGGAAGTGGATCACATCATGTGGGCGGTCGGGCGCGAGCCGAATACGCGTGGGTTGGGCCTTGAGACTGCGGGCGTGCGCCTGACGCAACGCGAAGCGGTTGCGGTCGATGAATATTCGCGCAGCAACGTACCCTCGATTTTCGCCGTCGGCGACGTAACGGACCGCATCAACCTGACGCCGGTCGCGATCCGCGAAGCGGTCGCGTTCGTGGAAACCGAGTTCAATGGCCGGCCGATGGCGTTCGATCACGCGGATGTCGCTTCGGCGGTGTTCTCGCGCCCTGCGGTCGGGGCGGTCGGGCTTACTGAAGCGTTGGCGCGGGAAATGTGCAAAGTGCGAATCTTCCGCACCGTGTTCCGGCCGATGAAGAACATTCTCGCCGGCAACGAGCAGCGCACACTGATGAAGCTCGTGGTCAATGCTGAGAGCGATCGCGTGCTGGGTGTCCATATCGCCGGGCCGGAGGCGCCGGAGCTGATTCAGCTCGCGGCCATCGCGGTCAAAGCTGGGCTCACCAAGGCGCAGTGGGACGCCACTTGCGCGGTCCATCCCACGGCCGCTGAAGAGCTTGTGCTGATGGGCGAACCGATTACGCACGACCCCGAAGCGCCGGCGTGAGCTGGCTCAAAAGACTTGGTGCGACGGCGGAATGACCGCCATGTAACGTGCGTCCACAGCTTGACGCGGATTCACCGAAAACTAACCGTGCCGGCCCGACCGTTCGGTTTTGGCGGTCGCACAGCGAAAGGGACGGCATGCCGGCGCGGCTGGTTTCAGTGATCAATATGAAGGGCGGCGTCGGCAAATCGACGACGACCGTTTCGTTAGCGGAAACATTGGCGGTGCATCAGCGCCGGCGCGTGCTCGTCATCGATCTCGATCCGCAGACCAACGCCTCGATCATGATCGCAGGCCCCGAGAAGTGGAACGCGATGCGCGAAGCCGAGCGCACGCTCGACTTCTTCTTCGAGTCCTACATCATCCAGCAAAAGGCCAAGCCATTCAAATCGCTGGTGGAGAAAAACGTCAGCGACCTCAAGGGCAGGCCGGATGTTGCGCTCTGCGCCTCGGCGCCGGAATTCCGGATCGTCGAACGCGACATGATCGAAAGCTTCGTCAAGCGCGGTTTTCAGATCGACCAGATCCAGAAATGGATTTGCGAACGCTTCGCCAACGGCCTGAAAAACGTCGTCAACGAATATGACTATATCCTGATCGATTGCCCGCCTGGCATTTCCCTGTTCGCCGAGGCGGCCCTGATCGCCGCCGACGCCATTCTTTGCCCGACCATTCCGGACTACGTCTCTCGGCTCGGGCTCATCACCTTCCGCAAACGCGCGCTGCGGCTCATCAATGAGCGCCGTGGCGGGCCCTCGCAGCTTTTCGTGCTCGCCACCAAATACGACGAGACCTTCTCGTTGCACCGCTCGGAAGCGCAGTTGCTCAAGGACAATCTGGGCGACGCCATGTTCGATGTGCGCATTCCCCAGCACGTCGACATCGCCAAGGCGGCGGAATGGTCAGAGACGCCGCGGACGTTCGAGCAGAAGTATGGCGCAATGGCGTCGTTGGTGAAGAAGCTCGGCGAGGAATTCCAGACCAAGGTGGATTTGGCGCCCGCTCTATGAGCCTCAACAAGACGCTCGACCGCCTGTTCGATGAAATTCGCCGCGAGGCGAAGCGCAATGCCGATTTCGCCGACCGGCTCGATGCGGTGCTGCGGCTGCACGAGTCGCGACGCGATGTGGCGAATGAAGTTGTCGAGGACGTTGCGAATTCCTCCCCTGCAAGCGGAATGGGGGGAAGGGGAAGGTCCACCGGCCGCCGCGCACAGTCCCCGGCTGCCTCCTCAACTACCGTGCTCAATCCCGTCGGTGTCTTCAAGCGTGAAGGCGAGGATGCGCTCACAGCGGCTCTCGTCGCACTCGATGCGGTTGCGCTGCGCGCGCTCATCATCGAGCACAATCTCGACCCGGCGGGCGAAACCCAAGCCATGGACGAAGCAGAGCTTGCCGCACACATCGTCGCCCAGGCCAAGCGCCGCGCCGAACGCGACGACAAGATGTTCGATTATTGAGCTATTCTCCGAATAGCGCCGCGTGCAGTTCCGGTATGAGCGTCCCGCGCTCCTGATCGAAAATCTCGAACGTCGTGGCAAGGTCCCAGACGCACCAGCCTATGGCGTGCGCGTCGCACGCTTCGCGCACGGTGCGCAGCCAGAGCGCGCGTTGTTCGACCGGCACGGCGCGGTTGACGCCGAACTCGCCGAGTTGCAGCGGCATATTGCGCGCGCGCGCCCAGTCCGCGGCGCGGGCGATATGCGCGCGCACTTCCGCGACGTCGTTCGACTTGCCCCAGGCGCGGCCGAAGCGCGGCGGGTTCTCCAGCCATTCGCCGTTCTGATGCGTAAAGTCATGCGGCTCGTAATAGTGTACGCTGAGCGCAAGGTTGGCGTCCTGCGGCGCTGTCCAGCCGGTCAAGCCATTGATCGAATTCCAATCCGGCGGCCCCACCACGATCAGGCGCGTAGGATTGGTTTCGCGCATCGCGCCGAGCGCGTCCTGGTAGAGCGCAGTCGTGCGTGCGGCCGTCCAGTAGCGGCCGTTCAGTTCATTGATCACTTCGAAGATGAGTTCGGGCGGCGCGTTGCGATAATGCGCGGCAATCTGGCGCCAGAGTTCCGCGACACGCGGCGCGTAGCGCTGGGGTTCATCCATCAGGCGCCAGAAGTGATGGATGTCCAACTGCACCTTGAGTCCGCGGGTAAGCGCTTGGCCGATCACCTCATCGACGCGCGCGAACAGCGCGGGATCGATGCGATAGCCGGGCCGGCCCTCGGCGTACTCGTCCCACCGCACCGGCAGGCGGATGCCGTCGAAGCCCGCATCCGCCAACGCGCTCAGGTGATCGGCCTGGATGCGATAGCCCCACTCGCCCTCGGACGGCGCCTCCAGAGCGCCAAGGTTGACTCCGCGGCGGATCGGGAAGCCCGGCGCCTGCGCCTGACCGTTCGCGTCTTCGGCGCACGCAGCGAGGGCCGCGCCCCCCAGAAGAACCTCGCGACGATTCATGGCCGTCACCCTATCGCGCCTTGGCGCTTTCGGCGAGGTGACGGATCGACGAAACGCCGCTAAGCACCCCGCCCATGTTCGATAAAATCCTGATCGCCAACCGCGGGGAGGTGGCGGTCCGCATCATCCGCACCGCGCGGCGCATGGGGATTAAGACCGTCGTGGTCTATTCCGAAGCCGACCGCGACAGCCTGGCCGTCGAGATGGCCGACGAGGGCGTGTTCATCGGCCCCTCGCCCGCGGCCCAATCCTATCTGGTGATCGACAAGATCGTGGACGCCGCCAAACAGACTGGCGCGCAAGCGATCCACCCGGGCTTCGGTTTCCTCTCGGAGAAGGCGGAGTTCGCCGATCGCCTGCTCGCCGAGAACATCACCTTCATCGGCCCCAACCCGGGCGCCATCCGCGCCATGGGCGACAAGATCGAGTCGAAGAAGAC
>CAZIOD010000124.1:0-7350 GCA_964540785.1 uncultured Terricaulis sp. | reverse complement strand
CCGTCGGCGTGTTCCAGGTCGAGAGCCGGGCGCAGATGTCGATGCTGCCGCGGCTGAAGCCGAAAGAATTCTACGATCTCGTCATCGAAGTGGCGATCGTGCGACCCGGGCCGATCCAGGGTGGGATGGTGCATCCTTATCTGAAGCGACGGCAGGGGCTGGAGAAAGTCACCTATCCCTCGAAAGCATTGGAAACGGTGTTGAAGCGCACGCTGGGCGTGCCGCTGTTTCAGGAGCAGGCGATGCAGATCGCCATCGTCGGCGCCGGCTTTTCGGCCGCAGAAGCCGACAAGCTGCGCCGCGCCATGGCGACGTTCAAACGTGTCGGCACGATCGGCGCGCTCAAACAGAAATTCATCGATGGCATGATCGCCAACGGCTATCCGCGCAGCTTTGCAGAAAGCGCGTTCGCGCAAATCGAAGGTTTCGGCGAATACGGCTTTCCGGAAAGTCACGCGGCCAGCTTCGCCATTCTCGTCTACGCCTCCTCCTGGCTCAAATGCTATTACCCCGACGTGTTCGCCGCTGCGCTCCTGAACGCGCAGCCGATGGGATTCTACGCCCCGGCGCAGATCGTGCGCGACGCGATCGAGCACGGCGTCGAAGTGCGCCCGATCGACGTGAACGCCTCCGATTGGGACAATGTTCTGGAGCCTGGTCCTAACGCGGCGCGCCGGCTGCATTCGCGGCATGCAGAGATGACCGGCGATATTCGCACCACCCATGCGCTGCGGCTCGGCTTCCGCCAGGCGCAAGGTCTGAAAGAAGAAGAACTGAAACAGCTCGTCGCCTTGCGCGGACGCGGCTACGATTCCATTCGCGACGTCTGGCTGCGCAGCGGCCTGCCGCCATCCACCATCGAACGCCTCGCCGATCTCGACGCCTTCCGCTCGCTCGGCCTCGACCGGCGCGATGCGCTCTGGGTCGTACGCGGCCTCAACCGAGTCGGCGGCCAGGAGGATTTGCCGCTGTTTGCGTACACGCTCCCCTCCCCCCTTGCGGGGGAGGGGCAGGGGAGGGGGGGCGACGTGCAACGCGCGCCATTGCAGAACGCGCGCGAAAGTTCATGCGAAAGGTCTGAAACCGCCGCGCGACTCGACGCTCCTCACCCCCTGACCTCCTCTCCGCAAGGGGAGATTATTGAGCCCGACTTCGACTTGCCGCCCATGTTGTTGGGCGAACACATCGTCGAGGATTATCGCACCATGGGCCTCTCGCTGAAGGCGCATCCGTGTGCGCTGCTGCACGACGATCTCGCCGCGCGACGCGCCATCAAGGCCGAGACGCTGCCGCAGATCCGCAACGGCGACCGCGTCCGCGTGTCAGGTCTGGTGCTGGTTCGTCAACGGCCGGGCACCGCCTCGGGCGTCATTTTCATGACGCTGGAAGACGAAACCGGCATCGCCAACATCGTCGTCTGGCCGAAATTGTTCGAACGCTATCGCCGCGAGGTGCTGGCCGGCCGTCTCGTCGCCATTGACGGACCTGTGCAGAAGGAAGGCGATGTGATCCACGTCATCGCCGAGCGCGTACACGATTGGACGCCGCTCCTGGCCAAACTTTCGGCCCACGGCGCATCGCTCGATCCAAGTGGTCCAGCCGACGAACCGCGCCGCGACGGCGCGCGCACCGACTCGCGCCAGCGCCATCCACGCAACGTACGCATCGATCTCGACGTCTCACCCGCGGCCGACGTCATGCCCAAGGGCCGCAATTTTCACTAGGCCCCACGCCTCCCGTAATCAATCCGGCGGCATCGCCGCCATTCGGCACCATCGGGTCGCCGGCTGCTCGGTCCGGTTGGCGCCATTGATGTAGCTGATCGACCAATTGAAGCAGCGGTCGTCGCCATCCGTCCAATCCCAACGATCGATCTGCCGCCAAGATCGATCGGTTCGCGAGATCACGATATCGCGGACGATTTCGGTGGGCGAGACACGCGCGAGCGTTCCGATGACCGAAGCGCCTCGAATGCTGTGTTCGGTGAACATGACGCGATGCCCGGCGGGATCGTAAGCAACGAGACCCGCGCCGGCGTGGCGATTTACACCGTCTTTTCGCTGCCAGTCGCCGAAGCGCATCCATTGCTGCTCTGGGCCCCATGAAAATTCGACCCAATTCTCGCTGATGTTATTCTCGGCGCGCCACTGGCGCAGTCCGTCGGGCAGGGCGGCGGGATCGGGGCGCCATGCTCCGATCAGAACTTCATATCCGAGCAGGATGTCGGTCTGCAGCGGATCCGTACGTTGCGTTTGTTGCGCATTCGCCGCAATTGGGAGACACAGCAAGGCGAGCGCCAGACAGGCGCAGCTTATTCTAAGGATCGCAGAGATCACCGTGCTTCGCATTGTCCGCCCCTGATTTGCGTAGCGTGCCGGCAACGTACCGTCGTGCGCCGGCGGCGCCAACCCGCGCCGCACCGTTGCGACTGCCGCACGCTATGCCCGCCACCTCGCGAAAATCGCTGTAGGCAACAGCAGATCGCGGTCCGCGTGCGGCAGCGCCATTTCCCCGGTTTCCCAGGCGCCGCCCTCGAAATAGTGCTGCGCGGTTTGCGCCAGCGCCATATACGAGAGCCGCACCGCGTACACCGTTGCGATCATGAAGCCGCGCGCGCTGGCGCGGTCCTGCGGATCGGTGCGCAGCAGCGCTTGGCACGCTTCCAGAAGTTCTGGCAGCTGTTGCTCCAGCCGCCAGGTCTCGCCGTTGGGCCCGCGGCCGAACTTTGGCGGATCGAGGATGATGCCGTCATAGCGCCGCCCGCGCCGGATCTCGCGCTTCACAAAGGTGAGCGCGTCGTCGGCGATCCAGCGGATCGGCGCCTGCTCCAAACCGGCCTCACGCTGGTTGTCGCGCGCAAAGCCGATCGCCTTCTTCGACGCATCCACGTGCGTGACTTTCGCCCCAGCCTTCGCGCAGACGAGCGAAGCAAGGCCGGTATAGCCGAACAGGTTCAGCACCTCAGGCTGTCCGCCGCGATGCGCGCGCAGGCACTCGCGCGCAAAGCGCCAATGCACCGAGTGTTCGGGAAAAAACGCCAAATGACGAAACGGCGTCGGGCGCGAGAGAAAGGCGACGTCGTCCCACTGCAGGCGCCAGCTCTGCGGCAGCTCGCGGTTGAAGCGCCAACGGCCTGCATCGTCGTCTTCGGACGCCGAGGGAGAGAAAATGGCGTCAGCACGATCCCAGTCCGCGGGCGCCAGCGCAGGCGTCCATAGCGCCTGCGGCTCCGGCCGCACGAAGCGGTACGGCCCGACCTGTTCGAGCTTGCCGCCATTGCCGCTGTCCAAGAGGCGATAGTCTTGCCAATCGTCTGCGATCAGAATCTCAGGCGCGCGCGCCGTCATATCCGCGTCTCCGCCACAGATCGTAGAGCATCACCGCCGTCGCCACCGCGAGGTTCAGACTGTCCGCACGTCCCCGCATCGGCAACTTCACCAAAGTATCGCATGCCGCTTCCATTTCATCGGGCAAGCCGGACTGTTCGTTGCCCATAAGTACGATGGCCTTCGCGGGCGCCGGCGCATCGGCGTCCTGCATCGCGCCTTTGAGGGATAGGCCGATCATTTGCGCGCCGCGCTTGGCTTTGTACCTTAGCAACTCGGCGAACGAGGCGCGCGCCAGCTTCACCGCAAAGATCGAGCCCATGCTGGCGCGCACCGACTCCACCGAAAATGGATCGCAGCTTTCGCCCAGCAGCACCACGCCGCCGGCGCCGGTGGAATCCGCTGTGCGCAAGATCGTTCCGAGATTGCCGGGATCGCGCACGCCGTCGAGGGCAACGACAGTATCGCCCTCCAACTGATCCAGCGGCGCAAGCTGTTGCTTGTAGGCGCCAATCACCGTCTGCGGATTGTCGCGCTTGGAAATCTGCGCCAGCACGCTTTCGCTGGTCTCGATGATCCGCACGCGCCGCGCCTCGGCGTCGTGAAGCAGCGTGCGCACCCGTTCGCGGGCCAGCGCCGCAGGCGAATAGACGATGATCTCCGGCCACACGCCGAGAGCGGCGGCCTCTACCGCAAGGCGCGCCCCTTCCGCGAGGAAAAGCCCCGTCTCCGCGCGGCCTTTTTTCGCATGCAGGCTCTTCAACGTCTTGATGAGCGGATTGGAGGGAGAACTGATCTGATGCGCCATAATCATGCTCGGCGTTCGCCCGCCGGGGTGTTTTGAGTTTTCGCTTAGTTCGGGAGGCATTAGAAGAGCCTCAAGGCATGCTTTATTTGCGCTTAAGGTGGGAAAAATGATCGGCCTGATCTTGTCCCAGGCGATCCTGTTCATTGCAGCCGGGCTAATCGGTTTCGCCATCGGCTGGCGTGCGCGCGCGCTCGCCTCGGCGCGGCGCATGGCCGACGAACGCAGCGACGTTGAATATCTGCGCAGCGCCCTGAGCGAGGCGCAAGTGCGGCGTGCACGCATCTCATGACGCGGGACGACGACGAAC
The DNA here is from genome assembly GCA_964540785.1 of uncultured Terricaulis sp. GTDB lineage: Bacteria > Pseudomonadota > Alphaproteobacteria > Caulobacterales > Aquidulcibacteraceae > Vitreimonas. The sequence goes on along the minus strand of CAZIOD010000124.1, from coordinate 2,909 downwards.
GGGAAGGCTGGACCAGGCCTGCGCTGGCGATCGGCGCGGGAGGTGCGCTTTTGTCCATGCTGCTGGGCATGTTCGCGCCGCATGACGGCGCGGTCTGGAAGACGCCCTCGGTGCTCGAGGAGCGCGTGGCGGCCGCACTGACTGGCGCGGGCCACCCGGGCCTCGATATCGCAATGTCAGGCCAGCGTGCGCATTTGCATGGCATCGTCGAGCAGGAAGCTGACATCGCGCGCGTGGCCAACACGGCCTTGCAGGCCGCGGGCCCGGGCGGAGCCTGGGCCGGCGGCGTCACCAGCGTCGACGCTTCGGGCGTCAGCGTCGGCGCCTTCGCGCGGCCTTACGCCTTTAACGCACGGCGGGACGGGCGCCGGCTCCTGCTCTCGGGCGCAGCGCCCAGCGAAGCTTCCAAAGCCGAAATTCTCGCCGCGGCCGAGCGCGCTTTCGCCAACGCAGAGCGGGTGGACGAACTGCGTGTCGCCGGCGGGGCGCCTTCGCCGCACTTCACCAATGTCGCTGTCACAGCCGTGCGCGCGCTGGCCCATCTCGGCGGCGGGGAAGTGCGCATCATCGACTCCCAGGTCGTGGTCATCGGCGACGGATCGCAGAACGCAGTCGACGCCGTGCGCCGCGCGCTCTCGAACGAACCCGCCCCGTTCAACACGCGCTTTGCGCTCACCGTCGATGGTCTCGACGTGCAGCATCCCGAGCTGCAGGGGCTCAATCTCGTCAATGGCAGCGCCGAGACCTGCGAACGCGCGTTCGAACGCCTGATGGAGCGCAATGTGATCAACTTCGCCACCAATTCCGCGACGGTCGAACCGTCCAGCCTGTCGGTGCTGGACGCGCTCGCCACAGTGGCGCTCCGCTGCGACCGCTACGCGATCGAGGTCGCCGGCCATACCGACAATCAGGGCGAGCGGGCGATGAACATGCAGCTCTCGCAGCGCCGCGCCGATGCGGTGGCGAATTATCTGGCGGCGCAGGGCGTCGACCGCGCGCGCCTGATCGCGCGCGGCTATGGGCCGGATCGGCCGCGCAGCGAGAATGCGACGCCGCAAGGCCAGGCGCAAAACCGGCGGATCGAGTTTTCGGTGAGCGGGACATGATCTATCTCATCGGTCAGTTGTCGTTCTGGCTCATTCTTTCCGCGGGTTTCGCCGCGCTCGCCGGTTGGGCGTTCGAGGCGCGCCGCAGCGCGCCGGCCGAGCGCGCGTTGCGGCGCGAGCGCGACAATCTGCTGCGCGACCTAGTCGGCATGGCGATGGGCGAGGCCGGCGCGGCCAACGACGAAGCCGAGCGCATCCGCACCGAAGACGCGCTGCGAGGTCAGCTCGCCGTACGCGACGGCCGCATCGCCGAACTGGAACAGGGCCTGGAGCGCGCGCGCGCGTCCGGCGACGACGCCGCCGGCGAACTTGCAGAACTGCAGCGTAGGCTCGCGCGGGCGGAGGAGGACGCGCGCGAGCTGGAGCGGCTGCGCGGACTCGAGCTGGCGCGCGAACGCCAGCAACTCATCGACGCCGAGATCGAAGAAGCCCAGCCCGCACGCGACGACATGGCGTTGCAGGGATGGCGGCTGCGCTATTTCGAACAGCGCGTGCGCTATCTGGAAGGCTTGGCCCGTCCCGAACCCCGCGCGCACGCGCCCCACCAGCCAGAAGACGACAAAGCGCGAGGGCCGTCGCCGGACCTGCTCGCCGCGCAATGGCGCGCGCGCGAAGCCGAAGCGCGCGCTGCATTTCTGAGCAACGAATTGCGCGCAGCGGCGCCGGCGCCGGCTGCCGAACCGGATCCCGAAACGCCTTTCGCCGCGAACGCCGACATCGACATGCTGTTGCGCTGGCGCCTTCTGTATCTCGAACGCCGCGCCGCACACTTGCAGGCCGCCGCGCAGCAGCGCCCCGATTTGCCGCCGGCCGAACCGCAATCCGCTGCACCGGATCCCGATCGCTGGAAGTGGCGTGCGCGCTATCTCGAGGCGCGCGTGCGCCATCTGGAGCAGCGCCCCGCCGCAATGCTTGTTGAACCTGAGGCGGCGCCGACCGCCGGCGAAGAGGCGCTCGCCGAAGCAGCGCCGGCGTCATCGGATCGCCCGCGGCGCAAGCCCGCGGTGCTCGCAGCTCCGCGCGACGGCGCGCCGGACGATCTGACCTTAATCGACGGCGTCAGCGCGCTTCAGCAGTCGACGCTCTATGCGCTCGGCGTCTATCACTTCGACCAGATCGCCGCCTGGAGCGCGGAGAACATCGCCTGGGTCGATCATTATCTGCGTTTGCGCGGCCGCATCGAAGACGAGGACTGGGTTGACCAGGCCGCCGCTCTCACCCGCGAACTAGCCGGCGCGTAGAGAGCGCCCGAAGGCCTTAATGCAGCTTTTCCGGCGCCGGCAGACGCACGGTTTCGCGTGTGCCGTCGCGGCGCTGGATGAACACTTTGCGGAAATCGGGACTGGCTTGCGCCTTGGCGCCCGTCGCTTCGGCCAGCGCGATCTCGCGCGCGGCGCGCTGGCGAAAATAATCCGTGTGCGCATCGGTCATGCGTTGGCTCCTCTTACAGGACCACATTTGGGAAGCCGCGAGGCGGGGTCAACTTACCCTTTTGGAAGTGTCGCGGGGTCAGCCGCCGCGCGGCAAAAACCGGCAAACAGCATTGCCAGCAGCTCCGTAGCTCGGACGAAGGCTCACGCTTCGCGTTGAAGCGTGGAGTTAGACGTCACGGGTGGTTAGACGAGTCTGGTTCTGTGCAGCTTAAGCGCGCCCCAGCAGAGCGCCGCCTGGCCCGCCCAGTAGATCATCCAGCCGATAAAGCTGCGCCAGAAGGCAGCCGTCGGATCGGCGGCGGGGTAGAACATGTTGGCGGCGACGAAGCCGTCGCTGATGAAGAACAGCACCGCGCCGAGCATCGCGAGC
>CAZIOD010000123.1:0-7736 GCA_964540785.1 uncultured Terricaulis sp. | reverse complement strand
TTTGGGCCCAGATGGCGGAATTGGTAGACGCACTAGTTTCAGGTACTAGCGGGTAACACCGTGGAGGTTCGAGTCCTCTTCTGGGCACCATTTGTTCGAGCTCCCGGCTGACGTTCCACTGAGCGGTGTTCGCGCCTTTAGGCGACGGCCGTTTCGGCGTCGGCGAGACGCAGGAGCGGGAGCATTTCTTTTGGACAGCGGTCGGCGGCTATTGCGTCGGGTCAGGCGCCGGGGGCGTCTTGGGCTCGTCGGCGGAGTCGGCCCACGCATCGTCATCGATCAGGATGCGCGCGGCGGCGCCTTCGAGATCGTCGTACTGGCCGCTTGCCATCGACCACATGAAAGCGGCAAGCCCGATCACGCCGAGCCCGATGGCGATGGGAATGAGAAAGAAGAAGTCCGTCATGACGGCTCCTTATCGGCGGCCAGGCGCCATGCATTGGCGACGACCAGAACCGAAGATGCGGACATGGCGATCGCCGCAACCAGTGGAGTCACAAATCCCGCGATCGCAATCGGGACGGCGATAATATTATAGGCCACGGCAAGCGTCATGTTTTGGCGTACGAGGGCTGCAGCCCGGCGAGCGATGCGTACGGCTTGCGGCACGGCGGCAAGCGAAGGGCGCAGGAACACGAAATCCGCGGCGTTGCGGCCGACATCGGCGGCGCTCCCGGGCGCCATTGACGCGTAAGCCGCCGCAAGGGCGGGCGCATCGTTGACGCCGTCGCCCACCATCAAGGGGCGGCGACCTTCCGCCATCCGTTGCTTGACGTGATCGATCTTCCCGCCCGGGGTGACACGCGCGCGCCAGGGCGCGCCCAGGTGTTCGGCGAGCCGCCGAACGGGTGTTTCGTGGTCGCCCGACAGGACCTCGACGGGGAGATCCTGGCGCACAAGCGCGGCGACGCCCGCCTGTGCGCCGGGCCGCATTCGGTGCGTGAACCTAAAACGCGCAACCGGCGCGCCGTCGCAGCCGAATGTGACGGCGTCGTCCTCCTCGCCGTCGGCTGGCGCATCGCAGGCCCAGGCCGCACGACCGAGACGATAGCGCTTGCCATTGTAAAAGCCTTCGATCCCGGCGCCGCTCTCCTCGCGCACTGCCTCGAAGCGCACGCCGGACGGCTGGGGCAAGGATGCTACGGCGCGCGCATAAGGGTGCTGCGATTGGGCGGCGAGCGCGGCGGCGAGGTCTGCTGCAGCGGCGTCGGCCGGCCCCATCGCCTCCAGCACCGGCTCGGGCAGCGTGAGCGTCCCGGTCTTGTCGAAGATCACGCTGTCGATTTCGGCGAGCCGTTCGAGCGCGGCGCCGTCCTTGACCATGACGCCGTCCGCGAACAAGCGCCGCGCGGCGGCGACGTGAACCATCGGCACAGCGAGACCCAGCGCACACGGGCAGGTGATGATGAGGACGGCAACGGCAATGGTGATGGCGCGGTGAAGGTCGCCGTCCAGCGTCCACCAGCCGATCAGAGTCAGCAACGCCGTCAGGTGCACGACCGGCGCGTAGAGACGCGCGGCGCGGTCGGCGATGCGGCGATAGCCGGCCCGGCCCATCTCCGCCGCCTCCATCATCCGCGTCATGTCGGCGAGGAAAGACTCTGCCGCCGCCGCCGTCGCGCGCGCAGTCAGCGGCCCGGTGAGATTGAGCGAGCCGGCCCACAACCTGGCGCCCGCGCGCACCGCCTCGGGCGCGCTCTCGCCGCTCAGCAACGACACATCGAGTTCGGATGCGCCCTCAATCACCTCTGCGTTGACCGGCACACGCTCGCCAGCCGCAATGAGAAGCGTATCGCCCGGGACGATATCGGCGACGGGCGTCCGGCGCTGGGCGCCATCGGCGCCGATCGTCGTTGCGCTGCGCGCGGCTAGCCGTTCGAGGCCAAGCACAGCGGTGCGCGCACGCCCCCGCATGACGTGATCGAGCGTACGCCCGATCAAAAGGAAAAACAGCAACGTCACCGAGGCGTCGAAATAGGCGTGCGGACCGTGGGTGATGGTTTCGTAGAGACTGAGCCCGAACGCGGTCGCGACGCCGATCGAAATTGGCACGTCCATGTTCGTCTGGCCGCGGCGGAGGCTGCGCCATGCCGAGCGGAAGAAGATGCGTCCCGAATAGACAAGGGTTGGCAACGCGATCAGCGCGGAAATCCAGTGGAAAAGCTGACGCACGTCGTCGCCGGCGCCGGCCCACACCGAGACCGACAACAGCATGATGTTCATCGCGGCGAAACCGGCGACAGCCAGTGCGCGCACCAGTTCTGCGCGGATCGCGTCATGCCCTTCGGCGGCGTCCTCATGCAGGTGCGCGCTGAAACCGAGCTGCGCGAGCGTCGCGATGACAGGCGGGGGAGCGGCCGTCCAGCGCACGCGCACGCGTTTGGTCGAGAGATTTACGCGCGCGGCGGCCACGCCGGGCAATGCGCTCAGTGCGCGTTCGATGCGCACGATACAGCCGGCGCAATGAATTCCGGGGACGACGAACTGCGCTTCGCGCGCGGCCTCTCCGGCCGGCGTTGAGGCCAGCAACAGATCGGCGTCCGCGCGTGCGGCGTCTGCGTTTCCGCGCTCAGGCTGTAAGGTCGCGGTAAGCATGCCAGGCTCCGTGCCCGAGCACGGGGAAGACAATGATGAGACCGATGAAGGCGGTCGCGACGCCGAGCGCCGTCAACGCGCATACGATGGCGCCCCACATGATCATGACCGGCCGGTTGGCCCAAACGCGCGCCATCGACACGCCCATCGCCGTCAAAGCGTCGGTGCGTTCAGCGAGCATCATCGGAATGGCGACCGCGCTGATGGCGAAGGCGAAGGCTGCGAACAATCCGCCGACGGCGCCGCCAACGACAAGCATGGCCCAGCCGGTCGGCGTCAGCAGCAGCATCTCGGCGATGTGGTCGAGACCGGGGAACGGGCGCACGCCGAAGAACAGCGCATAAACAATGACCGCAGCGCGCATCCACAGCAGCGCCAACAAGCTTAGCAGCACGCCCGCGAACATGACCTGATAGCCCGAGCGCGGCCGCACCAGCACCATGCGTGCAAAACGCGGCGCGTCGCCGGCCTCAATGCGGCGGCTCTTCTCGTAAAGGCCGATGGCCATGATCGGACCCACGACCAGGAAGCCGGCGAGCGCTGGGAAAAGGATGTAGTCCAGCCGGAGGGCGAACAATCCCCAGACCGTGGCGGCGGAAACGGCCGCAACCAGCAAACCATAAAGCACGCTGGCGATCGGATTAATCCAGAAGTCGCGCCAACCTGCCGCCAGCCAGCGGAACGCGACCGACGGATGAAGGTTGCGGCGCAGATCGTAAGCCGGCGGATGGCGCGGTTCGACAGCAGGCAAAGATGACATCAGCGCCTCCTTACCGTGAGCACGCGGACTTGGCGGCGGCATCCGCGCCATCGCGTGCATGGGCGACACAATCGGGCTGGCTCGTCGCCGCCACATAGACGAGATGAACATTGGCCGCGCCGACGACCAAGAGGCCCGCCGCAACAGCGAGCCAGATCAACAGCCGTTTGGGACGCCGCACAGCTTCGCTCATGGTTCGCTCCGCTGCAGATCCAGCAGATAGAGCGTCAGCATCCGCCGTTGCGCGAGAGACAGCCGCCGTTCCCAGGCAGGCATCTGGCCCTGGCGACCGTGCCAGACCGTCTCAAAGACGGTGTCAGGATCGCCGGCATAGAGCCATTCGTCGTCGGTGAGATCGGGCGCGCCCACACTTTGATTGCCCTCGCCGCGTTCGCCGTGACACGTTGCGCAGGTGGCGCTGAACACTTCCGCGCCGCGCGTGAGCGTCCGGCTCGGCGGCGGCGGCCGTTCGGCCGAGAGCGCGCGCACATAGGAGACGACTGCGCGCACGTCTTCCTGCGGCAGCATGCGGTCGCGGCCATACGCGGCCATCTGCGAAATCCTCGTATCGGGATGCCCGGAATTGACGCCGACGCGGATCGTTTCCGCGATTGTCTCCGGCGCGCCGCCCCACACCCAGACGTCGTCGCGCAAACTCGGATAGCCTCGTGCGCCCTGCCCGCCTGCGCCGTGACATACGGCGCAATTGTCCGCGAATAACGCCGGCGCAGTGTCGCGTACCCGCGCCATCAGCACGACGTCGGCCAGCGCCGTCTCGAACGGGGTGGTTTCGAGCGCGCCGGTCCAATCGGCGCGCGCGGCCTCAGCTCTGGCCACCGACTGTTCGACGGTTGCACGCTGGTCGACGCCGAGCAGGCCCTTGGTGAAGGTGCGTCCCATCGGCCAAGCCGGCATCAGCACCCAATAGACGACAGAAAACAGCACCGCCGAGATGAGGAAAAACCAGACAGGGCGCGGGACCGGCGTGTTCAGCTCCTTGATCCCGTTCCACTCGTGGCCAGTCGTCTTGTAACCGGAATGCGGATCACGTTCCTCTACGGACATGGCCGATCCTCGTCGGTCAGGACAGAGCGCGCGGCGTCATCGAAGCGCTGCTTGTTGCGAGGCCAATAAGTGTAGATCAACACCAGAATCGAAAGGCCGATCAGATAAAAGAGCCCGAACGTCTTGGCGACAAAGACGAGCGTGTCGTGGCTGACCATCACTGCGCCTCCGCCGATTGCTGGTAGGCGATATCAGTCTGACGCCCGAGCATCTGCAAATAAGCGACGAGCGCATCCATCTCGGTCAGCGCGTCGGGGCGACCGTCGAAATCGCGGACGTTGGTGGCCTCCCCATAGCGCTCGCGCACGTTCCAACCGCGATCGGAGTTCGGCTCCGCCTGCCCGGCCGCGTCCGCCGTTGCGTTGGCGATCATGTCGTCGCTGTAGGGAACACCGAGATCGCGAAGCCGCCGCAAGTGCAAACCGAGATCGTCGATCCGCAATTGCGTGCGCGCCAGCCAAGGATAGGCCGGCATCACCGATTGCGGAACTAGGTCGCGCGGATTGTTCAGGTGGGCGGCATGCCAGGCATCTGAATATTTGTCCCCAACCCGCGCCAGATCGGGCCCCGTCCGTTTGGAGCCCCACAGCATCGGATGATCGTATTGCGATTCCGCTGCGCGCGAATACGGGCCATAACGTTCGACCTCGTCGCGCAGCGTGCGAATCATCTGCGAATGACAGGCATTGCAGCCTTCGCGGATATAGATGTTGCGCCCGGCCAGTTCGAGCGGCGTCAGCACACGCATGTCCGGCGCTTCCTCGACCGTCTGGTCAATAGTGAAGAGCGGCGCAATTTCGACGATGCCGCCAATGCTGGAAACACCGATAATGGCGAGCACTAAGGCGATCGCCTTCCGCTCGAGTTTGTAGTGGAGATTGAACATGGTTCAGCTCCCCGTCTCGAGGGCGGGGCGGGCCGGCGCGCGCGGCGGCTCGGGATGATCGCCCTGAAGCTCCGCAGCCTGACGCGGCGCGCGGATGGTCATCCAGATATTGTAGCAGCCGACCAAGGCGCCGATCAGGAAGAATAGACCGCCGATGGCGCGCGCGATGTAATAGGGATGCATCGCTTCGAGCGAGTCGATGAATGAATAGGCGAGCGTGCCGCTGTCGTTGTAGGTCCGCCACATCAGCCCTTGGATGATGCCGGAATTCCACATCGCGAAGACGTAAATGAGCGTGCCGGCGAGCGCGAGCCAGAAGTGAAGCTCGACCAGGGCCGGGGACCACATCGTCTTCTGCTTCCAGAGCCATGGCACGGAAGCGTAAATCGCGCCGAACGTGATCATGGCGACCCACCCCAGCGCACCGGCGTGGACGTGGCCGACGGTCCAGTCCGTATAGTGCGAGAGCGCGTTCACCGAACGGATCGCCATGAACGAGCCTTCGAAGGTCGACAGCCCGTAGAACACGGCGGCAAGGAACATGAAGCGCAGCGTCGCGTCATCGCGCACCTTGTGCCAGGCGCCGTTGAGGGTCATCAGCGCATTGCCGGCCGAGGCCCAGGACGGCACCAGCAGCATCACCGAGAAGGTCATCCCGAGCGTCTGCACCCAGTGCGGCAGCGCCGTGTAATGCAGGTGGTGCGACCCCGCCCACATGTAAAAGAATGTGATGCCCCAGAAGCTGATAATAGAGAGCCGATACGAGAAGATCGGCCGGCCCGCCCGCACAGGCAGGTAATAATACATCATGCCGAGAAAACCGGCGGTCAGGAAGAAGGCGACGGCGTTATGGCCGTACCACCATTGCGTCATCGCATCCTGCACGCCGGAGAAAAGCGAATAGCTCTTCGCCGACGCCCATGAGAGCGGCAGTGCAAGTCCGTTGACGATGTGCAGCACCGCAACGACGAGGATGAAGGCGAGATAGTACCAATTCGCAACGTAGATGTGCGGCTCTTTGCGCCGCGCGAGCGTGCGCAGATAAAGGACGAAATAGACCACCCAGACGATGACGAGCCAGAGATCGGCGTACCATTCCGGCTCGGCGTACTCCTTCGACTGGTTGATGCCCCAGAGATAACCGGTGACGGCGAGCAGGCAGAAGAGGTTGTAGCCCCACAGCACGAAGAGCGGACTCAAATGTCCGGCGAGCCGCGCCCGGCTGGTGCGCTGCACGACGTAGAAGCTGGTGGCGATCAGCGCGTTGCCGCCGAAGCCGAAGATCACGGCCGTGGTGTGCACCGGGCGCAAGCGCCCGAAGCTCGCCCAGGGCTCGGCAAAGGTTAGGTTGGGATCGACGAGCAGCCAGGCCACCCAGTCGCCGACGAACATGCCGATCACGGCCCAGATCATCGCGATGACGATGCCGGCCTTCACCGGCGCGTCGTAATACGTCGTGGCGCGATCTTGCTGCTGCGGCGCGGGGTCGTAGAAGCGCGCCAGGATCGGAAACATGCTGATGAGCGCCACGGCGAGGACGAGCCAGCCGTGCCCGGCGATCGGATCGGCTTGACCGAAGCCGGCAACGAACAGACCGACAATCGCCAGTGCGACGAGGAAGACAAGCGCCAGCTGGCGCTGGCCCAGGCTCAGCTCCTTTAACATTCCCCGCCTCTCTACTCACCCTTCGTCCGCAGCGTGCCTACTGCCTTTTATCGTACTTCGGGTTGATCAACGACAAGGGATGGCGGCGGCAAGACAGCGCACCAACACAAAGCATTCGCGATGCTCTCCTGACCGTCTTATCGAGCGCTTCAAGCATAGACATTTTGTGCGACGTCCCGCCACAGGATGGTCGCGAGTACTGGCGCATTTTCGCATCGCCGCGACCACTTGCCAGGACCGAGCCGCGCTGAGCGCACACGCGCGAATCCGCTAAGGGAGCGGTTGAGGCGGCGGTTCGGGAGCGTTCGGCGGCGCGGGCGCAACATATGACTGCAGATGACGCAGGCCATTTTTGTAGCTCGCTTGCGTGAACGACAAACCGGAAACCCCGGCGCTCTCGCCGCCGATCCACAATGCGCCGTTACGCTCCAGTTCAATGCCGATGCGCCACAATTCATCACCGTATTGCACGACTGCTTCGCCAGTCCACTTGCCGCCGTCGCCGGCACTGAGCTGCAGCGGGGCCACGATGTCCGCAACGATGGCGCGGGTCTCCGGCGTTTGCGACGGGACGTCATCGGGCGTTTCAACGACCCGCAAGCCTCCCCTGTCCCAGCTATTGGCTCCAACATGCAGCAACAGGAATTCGCGCGCCTTCTCTTGGGTGGATAGATCCAGTCCGGTCATGTCTCGCAACAGGATTTCCGGGGGGGCGCCGTTTAGCCAGACAGTCCGCGAGCCCGAATGCAAGAAGAGCACAAAACT
>CAZIOD010000122.1:0-7788 GCA_964540785.1 uncultured Terricaulis sp. | reverse complement strand
GCCGACGCGCCGGCGCTCGCGCGTTCGCAGGGCGCCCAGCCCCCGGCGTGCTCTCCGCAAGGAAGATGGGGCGCGCATCAATGGTCCTATAGGGCGCGTTTAGACTCATCCAACCGCCGGTGCGTCTCGGAAACAGCCCCAGTAGCGCGGATAATTCCAATTAGGTGTGTGGATCGCGTCGAAAAAATGGTCGCTGTTATCTTCCAACATAAAGGTAGGAGAAGCGCGTAATGCGGAGCGCAATGCACGCATACATTCTTGTCGGGAGGAGAATCTCGCCCCGGGCTGAATTCCCGGAACGCCCTCGTATTCGGATGGTCTACTAGGCTCGTGCCAAGTGTCCGACCTCTCACCGTCGCGATAAGGAAACGTAGCCTGCCATTCGGCCTGCCGCGCAAGGGCGACGGGGTCCCAGCTTTCGCAACCGGCAAAGGGCGCCATCACACAGACCAATATAAACCACACGACCTCGCTCCGTGAGCCCGCAACCACATCACTCCACTAACACTCTTGGCAGCTTGAACGTCACATCTTCGCGCGTCACCGCGATTTCCTCAACGCGCGCCTCGAACCGCGAGACGATCGCGCCGATCAGCTCTTCCACCAGATCTTCCGGCGCGCTGGCGCCGGCCGTCACGCCAACGCTGCGCACGCCCTCGAACCAGCTCCAGTCCACCTCGCGCGCCGATCCCACCAGCCGCGCGTCCCTCGCGCCGGCGCGCTTGGCGACTTCCACCAGCCGCACCGAGTTGGAGCTCTTCGGCGAGCCGATCACCAGCACCAGGTCCGCGTCGCGCGCCATCGCTTTAACCGCATCCTGGCGGTTGGTGGTGGCGTAGCAGATGTCTTCCTTGTGCGGGGCGGCAATGGCCGGAAAGCGCCGCTGCAGCACGCCGACGATCTCGGCCGTATCGTCGACCGAAAGCGTGGTCTGCGTGACGAAGGAAAGCTTCGCCGGATTGCGCGGCGTGAAGCGCTCGGCGTCCTGCACCGTCTCGATCAAGGAAATAGAGCCAGCCGGCAGCTGCCCCATCGTGCCGATGACTTCGGGATGGCCGGCATGGCCGATCAGCACGATCTCATTACCCGCATCGAAATGGCGCTGCGCTTCGACGTGCACTTTGGAGACGAGCGGGCAGGTGGCGTCGACATAGATCATGTCGCGCCGGCGCGCCTCGGCCGGCACCGCTTTGGGGACGCCGTGGGCGGAGAAGATGACTGGCCGGTCGTCGGGGCACTGGTGCAGCTCTTCGACAAACACCGCGCCGAGCCGTTCCAGCCGCTCGACCACATGCCGGTTGTGGACAATCTCGTGGCGGACATAGACCGGCGCGCCCCATTTCCCAATCGCCTGCTCGACGATCTGGATGGCCCGGTCCACGCCCGCGCAGAAGCCCCGCGGGGCGGCGAGGAGGATCGAAATCGGGCGTTTTTCGGGCAGGTCCATCGGCTTTCAAGCGAACTCTACATAAGGGGCGCCGGGCCTTGTTGCGGCAGGCGCGGGGCAAAGCTATCACGGCGGCGCGCCGAATGCCTTCGGGGCGGGGTGAGACACGCAGCCGCCGCTGCGCAGCCCGAGGCTGGTACGAGGTTCTTTGCATGAAACGCCGCGTGTTCGCCGTCCTGTCGCTCAGCCTGCTTGCGCTGGCGGCGTGTTCGTCCAACCGCGGCCGCACCATCGAGCTGCCCGGCGGCGTGATGCCGGAAGAGCAGGCCAACCAGCGCACGCCGAACTGGCTGGAACGGATGATGGGCGCGGACAACCGTCCGAATGTCGGCCCGTGCCCGCTGATGGGCGTGCTTTATGACAATGCGCGCATCGTCGATTTCGCCACGCCCGGACAGGAACGCTACTCGAACATCGAATTCACCGGCGAGATGCAAGGCATCCAGGGCCTGTGCCGCTACGTCGATGCCAATCCCATCACGATGAGCATCGATATCGACATGGCGTTTGGGCGCGGGCCGGCGGCGACGTCGGATCGCCAGACCTATCGCTATTGGGTCGCGGTGACGCGCCGTGGTGTGGCGCCGATCGAAAAGGCGTATTTCGATGTGGACGTGCGGTTCCCGCGCGGCGAGGCGGTGGTGACGCAGCGCGAAAGCATCGAGCGTATCGTCATCCCGCGGGCGACCGCGGACCTGTCCGGCGAGAATTTCGAAGTCCTGGTCGGATTCGAGCTGACGCCGGAGCAGCTTCAGTTCAACCGCGACGGCAAGCGCTTCCGGATCGACGCGGGCAGCGACGCGACGGGTTCGCCCTAGCGGCTTGACGCGCCGCGCGCACCCCGCCATCCCGCATTCATGATAGATCTTGCCGGGGCTTTGACCGAGGCGAACGCCGCCGCGTTCGAAGCCGTCGGCGTGGACGCGCGTTACGCAGAGGTGCGTCGCTCGGACCGGCCCGACCTCGGCGAATTCCAGTCCAACGGCGCACTGGCGGCGTCGAAAGCCGCCGGGCGCAAGCCACAGGACCTGGCGCAGGCGGTGTCGGCGGCGTGGGCCGCGCCGGAGCTCGCGCCTGCGCCAAGCATCGCCGGACCCGGCTTCCTCAACTTCCGGGTCACGGGGCAAGCGCTCGCAAAGCGCGCAGAGTACGTCGCTGACGATCCCCGCGCCGGCGCGGGCGAAGTGGAAACCAAGCGCCGCGTGATCGTCGATTATGGCGGCCCCAACGTCGCCAAGGGCATGCATGTGGGGCACCTGCGCGCCTCGATCATCGGGGAGAGCATCAAGCGCATCTATCGATTCCGCGGCGATGAGGTGTGGGGCGACGCGCACTTCGGCGACTGGGGCTTCCAGATGGGCCTCGTCATCACCGCGCTCGAGGACGAGCTCGGCGGCTTCGTTGACGCCAACGCCTTGCGCCAGCGGCTCAGCGCGCTGACGCTGGAGCAGCTGGAGAGCGCCTATCCGGCCGCGGCGGCGAAGGCGCGCGAAGACGCCGCCTTCCGCGACCGCGCGCGCAAGGCCACCGCGGCGCTGCAGGCAGGCGCTGAACCGCACCGCACGATCTGGCGCGCGATGCACGATGTCTCGATGGCGGCGCAAAAGCGCGACTTTGCCGCTTTAGGGGTCGACTTCGACCTCTGGTACGGCGAAAGCGACGCCGATCCGCTGATCCCGGAAATGGTCGCCGATCTCGAAACCAAAGGCTTGCTTGAAGAAGATCAGGGCGCGCGCATCTTGCGCGTGGCCAATCCGGGCGAGACGAAAAAGAAAAAGCTGGATGACGGCGCGGTGATCGAGGTGGAAAGCCCCGATCCCTTGCTGGTGGTGTCGAGCGAAGGCTCGGCCATGTACGGCACGACCGACCTCGCCACGATCCTTCAGCGGACCCGCGAGCAGAATCCCGATCTCATTCTCTATGTCGTCGATCAGCGTCAGGCCGATCATTTCGAGCAGGTCTATCGCGCGGCGGCGAAGGCGGGCTACATCGCGCGTGAGAAGCTGGAGCATGTCGGTTTCGGCACCATGAACGGGCCGGACGGCAAGCCATTCAAGACGCGCGCGGGCGGCGTGTTGAAACTTCAGGATCTGATCGGGCAGGCCGAAGAGAAGGCGCGCGCGCGGCTGCGCGAAGCGGGCCTCGGCGAGGAATACGGCGCGGCCGAGTTCGAAGACATCGCCCGCAAGGTGGCGATCGCGGCGATCAAGTTCGCCGACCTCTCCAACTTCCGCGGCACGAGCTATGTGTTCGACCTCGACCGCTTCATCAGTTTCGAAGGCAAGACAGGTCCGTACCTGCTGTATCAGGCAGTGCGGATCAAAAGCTTGATGCGCAATGCCGAAGAGCAGGGCGCAAAGCCGGGCCCAATCGCGATCGAGCATGCGGCGGAGCGGACGCTGGCGCTGGAATTGGACGCATTCGATCAAGCGCTGCGGCTGGCTTACGAGAAAAAGGCGCCGCACTTCATGGCCGAGCACGCGTACGCGCTGGCCCAGGCCTATTCAGGATTTTGGACCCATTGTCCGGTGCTGAAATCGGAAGGCGCCACGCGCGCCTCGCGCCTCGCGTTGTCGGCAGCGACGCTGAAACAACTTGCGTTATCGCTGGAGTTGCTGGGGATTGACGCGCCAGAGCGCATGTAGCGCGGAACACGGGCCGGCGCAGCCGGTTCTGCACCTGGCGCATGGGTCAAGGCATGGCGCGCAAGGTCTATCGCACGCATATCGGCTTCCGCGACTGGGTGGTGGCGGCGACCAGCCAGAAAGCTGCGCTCGCCGCGTGGAATGTCAGCCGCGATCTCTTCCGCACCGGCGAGGCCGAGGCGACGGATGACGCCGCCGCGGTGAAGGCGGCGATGTCCGACATCGGCAAACCGGTGGCGCTGCCGCGCAAGTCGGCGAAGAAGAAGGCTGCGTCTAGACACAGGTAGTCAGTGATCGCCGTTGTGTTTGGCGTGGACGGCGTGCGCCTTTTCTTCGATCCAATCCATCGCCGCGACAGCGACCCCGGAGAAGATGAAGGTGAGGTGGATGATCACGTACCAGAGCAATTGCTGCTGGGTGTAGTTGGCGAGGTTCATGAAGATCTTGAGCAGGTGAATCCCCGAGATCGCCACGATGGAGGCGATCAGCTTGATCTTGAGGCCGGAGAAATCGACTGTTCCCATCCAGTGCGGGCGGTCCTTATCCTTGTGCGCGCTCTCGATCTTGGAGACGAAGTTCTCGTAGCCGGAAAAGAGAATGATCAGCACCAGGTTGCCGGCAAGCGAGATATCGACCAGCGTCAGGACCAAGAGAATGATGTCGGCCTCCTCCATGCTGAGGACGAGCGGGATTTGGTGATAAAGCTCACGGAAGAAGGTGATGATGAGGATGGCCAGGGCGGCGATGAGCCCGAGATAGACCGGCGCCATCAGCCAACGGCTGGAGTAAATGGTCCATTCCAGCGCCCGCTCCAGTAAGGGCGAGGTGTCGCGGGTCTCTTCGACGTTCTGGCTCATGCATCCCCCAAGAAGGGCGCCGGCACGCTAAGCGGACGGGGAGTGCGCGCCAAGCGGGCTCGCGTAAGGGGAGCCTTGCAATGGCGAAGTGGGTGCTAGCGAATAGGGAATAGCGGAGAGCTCGGAGGGGAAGTTATGTACGAACACGGAATGATCGCACCGGTGGTGGCGCTGATCGCGTGGTCGCTCATTATGCTGGTCTGGCTGTATGCGACCCGCATTCCGGCCATGTCGAAAGCCAAACTAAAGCCGGGCGTGGCCACGCGCGAAGACATCGACAAGCTTCCGGTGGCCAATGTAGCGCACAATTACAACCACCTGATGGAGCAGCCGACGCTGTTCTACGCGCTGTGTTTTGCGCTGCAATTCCTGGATCAGGCCAACGACATGAATATCGGGCTGGCGTGGGCTTACGTCGTCATTCGCGTCGTTCACTCGCTGGTGCAGGCGACCGTGAACATCATCGTCGTGCGCTGGCTCATCTTCATGCTCGGCTCGCTAGTGCTGTTGGCGCTGACCGTGCACGCGGCGATGGGCGTGGGCTTCTTGCCGAACGTGCATTGAGTTTCCCCTCTCCCGCGCCTGCGTGGGGGAGGGGCTAGAGGGACGAGGGCGCGCGCCGACGGGGGCAAAGCAAGGATATTACAGCGCACCACGCTATGCGTGGGAGAGGGTTATTCCCCCTCCATGCCCGCGATCCAGTCGCGCATGAGCTGGACGGCGCGTTCGTCGACGAGCGTGCGGCCGAGTTCGGGCATCATCACGCCGGGATCGGTGGAGGCCATGCGATGGACGAGGATAGAGCGTTCCGGATGGCCGGGCTCGATGGAGAAATCGAAGCCGGCTGAGCCGCGGCCGGCCGCGACGGGGCGCTTGCCGACGCCCCAACGCACGGGATCGGTCTGCGACCAGGAGAGATCGAGGCCCGAGGTGTGCGCCGGTCCTTCCGGGTTGTGGCAGTGCGCGCAATTCACATCGAGATAGGCGCGGGCGCGTTGCTCGAGCGGGGCCGAAGCATCGTAAGCGTTCGGGACGGGCATCGCCGCGGAGGCCGGCAGTCCATCGAGCACTCCACGACGTCGCCATTCGGCAAGTTGTGGGCTGGAGCCTTGCTCCGGGTCGGCGATGTCGCGCGTGAGATTGCGTGCGTTGGGACCGATGGGGAGAATGGCGCCGGCTCGATCATGGCAGCCGCGGCATTCGTTGACGTTCGGCACGTGCCAATCGAGCGCCAACGCCTCGCCCGCTTCGTCCGTGAAGCGTACGGGGAGGTCGGCGCCGATGACGGAAAGACGCGCTTCGGTTTGGTCGTCGTTCCAGACGTAGGGGAGTGCGATCCAGCCTTCGACGCGGCGGATGAGGAGGCGCGTTTCGAGAAAGCGCACGTTCTCGGTGGGGCGGCGCATGTCCGCGGCGAGCGCGAAGGTCTTGATGAGCACCGTGCCGACGGGGAAGTCGAACACGTCGTCGGCGCTGTAGCGGGCTTGGGCGCCCTCGGGGATATAGACGTAGCGAAACTTCAGCGCGCCGTCCGAATAGAGCGCCGTGTTGAGGTCGTAGGGCGTGACGCGCCCATTCGGTTCGCGCGCGCCGGCGTCGCGGAACAAACTGTATTCCGAGAGCGTGCGCGGCGGCGTGTGCGCGAGGATGGCGGCGTCGTTGACCGGGCGCGGCGCCTGCGCCGTGGCCGAGGCGGCGAGCGTGAGGACGAGGAGAGCGAGGAAAACCGCGCGCATCTAGGCGCCTGCACGTTCGCGCGTCCCCTCCCCCCTTGTGGGGGAGGGGTAGGGGAGGGGGGGCGTACCGACGCGCTGACCTCGGAAGACCCTCGCGCGCGCGTTCGTGCGCGACTCGCAACATCGCGCGTGGCCGGTCGCCCCCCACCCCCTACCCCCGCCCCGCCAGGGGGCGGGGGTGGCAACCCTCTGCAAACCTCGCATCACCGTATCCTTACGCGCTCGGGCTCGGGGATGTTCACCAGCGGCGGCGGGGTTGGGTCGGGCGCGGCTTCGCTGAGGGGGCCGCCAGCGACGGGAATGCCGAGCGAGAGGAAGGAGCCGAGCCCGGTGCGCGTCGAGCGGTTGTTGTTGACGACGACCCGCACAGCCTCGATGCGCGGCGTGCCGGCGACGCTGTACATGCTGGCGCCGTCCCAGATGACATCGGGCAGAATGACGCCGGCTTGCGTCAGCGCCGCCAGATCCCCGGCGGGCGCGAAGCCCGCATTGCCGAACCGATTGTCGCGGATGACGATGTTGCGGGGCAGGGGGTTGTAGTTGGCGTCCTCGAAGCTCTCGCGATAGGCGGTGACGAGCACGTTCACCGTGCCATGGTCGCCGATCTCGTTATCGAACACGTGCACGTCGCGGTTGGCCATGATGAGCACGCCGGTTCCAGCCGGAACGCTGGCGACGATGTTGCCGGCCGGGGCGAAGTTCTCCGTGTTGTTGCCGGTGATGGTGTTGTCGAACACGCGCACGGAGTGGCCGCCCTGCTGCGGCAGGCCGGGCAGGTCGAAGACGAGAATGCCGCCGGTGTTGCGCGTGGCGGTGTTGCCGAAGACATCGGCGTTGTAGCTGTTCTCGATCTCGATGCCGGCGACGTTGAGTTCGGCGACATTGTCGCGGACGATGATATTGCGGGACTGGCCGACATAGATGCCGGCGTCGGAGGCGCCGCGGGCGATCGAGCGCTCGATCAGCACGTTGGAGCAGTTGACCGGGTAGAGCCCATACGCGCCGTTGTCCGGATGGGGTCCGCGCGTCCATTCGGCGCGCACGCCCCGGAAGGTGACGCCCTCGCAGTCGCGCACCTTGATGGCGTCGCCGCGCGCGTTCTC
>CAZIOD010000121.1:0-7909 GCA_964540785.1 uncultured Terricaulis sp. | reverse complement strand
GGCGTTTCCAGACGCGGCGTCGCACGCGGCGCGGCGGGCGGCGGGGCCGGACGTGGCGGCGGCGGCGCGGGGCGCGCGTCGGTACGCGTGGTCAGTTGCGTCAGCCGGAGTTCAGCGACTTCGGCAAACGCCCCGCTTGGACCGTAGCGCGCGAGGTAATCCATGAAATCTGTAGGATCGCGGCTGTCCCGGATCGCGCGCCAATGTTCTGCCTCGGCGCCGAGTGGATCGGCTGCCGGCGCCGGCGGCGGTGCGCGCGTGTAGGCCGGCGGCTGCGGCGCGACCGCTGGCGCGCGCTGGGGACGCGGCGAGGGCGTATAGGCTTCGTCGGCCTCCGCAACGCCGCCGGCGGAGGTCCGCGCCGAATTCACCATGCGGTCGATGGCGAAGAACAGCGGATCGAGCGAGGGATCGTCAGGATCGCCGTTCCAATGTGAGAGATCGAACACCGCCGAGTCGCCGATGCTCGAAGGCGGCGGGGGTTCGATCAGGCTGGCCACCACGGCCTTGCGCGCATTGATCACGCGCTGCGCGGCGTCGAGAAACGGCCGCGAGCGTATCGAGGCCTGCGACCAGACCACGAGCCCGGCGCCGCTGGAGCGCAGCGACGCATCGCTCGACGGCGCGCCGCCGATCGAGAACCCAGCCGCTTCGAACATTTCCGCAAGCGCCTTGGCTTGTGGTTCGTCCTCGCGGACACAGACTATGAGAACGTCCGCCAATGCCGTCTCCGTGCGTCCCAGCCCAGGCCTTCATGCGGCTTTCAGGCCATAGCATGGAACATTTTGGGACAATACCGCCGATAGCCGTCTGACGTGATGAAAACGCGTCAAACTACGGGGATGAAGGCGCCGGTTTCGGGATCCAGCAGCTCAAGCCCGCCATCGGCGACGCCGTACCGCGCCCCCACCAATTCCAGGCCACGCGTCGCGATTGCGTCTCGCACGAAGGGAAACGTGGCCAAGTTCTCCAAAGTGACCCGTATGGATTCATACTCCAGCGCGGACGTGGGGTCCGCGCAATGCACGTCGATCCGGCTCTTGGCGTGATCGAGCAGGCCGACCCAGCGGTCGAGGAAGGACTCTGGATCGCGCGGACGCTCGCTGAGCGCAGCAGCTGCGCCCCCGCACTGGGCATGCCCCAGCACCAGGACGGTCTCCACCTTAAGCTGTACGACGCCGAATTCGATAGCGGCGCTCACCCCGTGGTAGCCGGCGCCTTCCTCGAACGGAGGGGCGAGGTTGGCGACGTTGCGGATCACAAAAAGCTCGCCGGGTGCGGCGTGGAAAATCGTCGCCGGATCGACCCGGCTGTCGGAACAGGCGATCACCAGCACACGCGGCGATTGTCCACGCTCCGCCAATCGGCGATGCAGCGCGCGAAGCTCGGGCCAGCTCTTTTCGCGATAGATGCGATAGCCCTCGATCAAATGCTGCATGCCCCGTTCAACCTGCTTGCACCGGGAAGCGCAAGCGCCGGGGATGAATTTTCGCCAATCGAGCGAGTCCCGGGATGTGGTCGTTGCTCGGCGCGGCCCCGGTGTTTACCTCAGCTCCATGCGCGGCACGATCCTCGGCGTCCATGACGGGCGCGGCATCCTCCTTGGTGTAAACGACCAACGGCTCGACTTTCCACTCAGTGAGTGGCGGTCGGCGGGCTTGCCGATTGCGGGACAGGTTGTCGACTATCTCGAGGACGGCGGCCAAGCGCGCGCGGTGTTCGCTGTGCCGGGCGCAACAAATGCGCGCCCGGCCTCAACTTCTATGATCCTCGCGGCCATCGGCGTTGGCTGTCTCGCACTCGGATTCGTCTTGCCGATACTGCCGACTATCGTCGCCTTCGTGCTCGGCGTCATCGCCGCTGCACAAGCGCGCGCACAGGGCGAGGAGACCGCTCTGCTGCTCGCGCGCGTCTCGTGGATTGGCGCGCTGCTGCTGCTGGGCGTGGGGTTGCTTCTTATGCTCGGCGTTATCGCGCTGATCGGCGCGTTGGGGCTCGCCGGCGTCTGGCACGGACTCGGCCCGATGGATTTCTAATCCTCAAGACGCCAGGGCGGGCGGCGACGGTTTTCACCTGCATGATAGATACAGATTGCATTGCCGGCCGGGTCGCGCAGCCAGGCTTCGCACCAAAGCCAGCGTTGCTGCACAGGCCCCCGTTCGATGGCTAGCCCAGCATCTTGCAGGCGGCGAACCTCATCGTCGACCTCGTCGACCTCGAAGTAGATCTGCGGAGCGTTGTCGCGCGGGATTGGCGCATCTGTGACATGCAGTGAGAACGTGGCTTCGCCGTGGGGAAGCTCGAACCGAGCATAATGCGCGCTCTTGACGATCAGCTTAAGACCCAACACGCGATAGAAAGCGATGGAGGCTTCGAGATCGTTGGCCGCGGCCGTGACCTGATTAAGGCGCATGCGAAAGCATAGCAGCGCGTCCGATTTCGGCCAGCCTTAAGCTGAACTGAAGACTAGGGTCGGCGTCGGGAGAATTTTATGAGCTATCGCATCGCCGGGTTGGACCCCGCACCGTTTCGCACTTTGCACGCATTACCGGACGCCGTTCTGGCCGGACGCGGCGTCCAACGCATCGCCGTTGAGCATGAGCATGTCGCGCCGTGCCGGATCTCGCTCGATGACGCCGCGCCGGGCGAGAGTGTGCTGCTGCTCACTTACGAGCACCAGCCCGCGCCGACGCCATATCGTCAGCAAGGGCCGATTTACGTGCGCAACACCCAGGCGCGATGCGAGAGCTGCGGCGTCATTCCTCCGGCGCTTGCGCGGCGAACCTTGTCGCTTCGCGGCTTCAGCGCCGAGAACATGATGATCGAAGCGGATTTGACCGACGGCGGCGAGGCTGCCGAAATGATCGAACGATTCTTTGCAAATCCGGAGATCGCCTATATCCACGCGCACTACGCTCGTCGCGGCTGTTTCGCCGCGCGGATCGATCGCGTTTAACGGGGCAGCAGCGTCGCGGCCAGCGCCTTGATGGCGCGCGAGGCGTTGATGTGCGGAGCTGAGGTGCGCTGCGCCTTGGAGAGGATGAACGCGCCTTCCATCGCCGTCATCATGGCCGAAGCGAAGATTGCAGCATTCGCCTCGCTCATGCCGCGGGCCTTGGCGGCGGCGCTGATTTCCGCTTCCCACGAATCGAACGCGCCGCGCACCGCTTCCGCCAAGGTCACGTCGGCGTTGCCGAAACCCGTTGCAATCGCCGCCATTGGGCAGGACGCCTCGTAACTGCGCTCCTTGCTTTCCTTGGCCGTCGTCTTGAAGACCCGCTCGATGAACGTGTCGAGATCGACGCCGCTGTCGTGCAGACCGCGGAACCGCGCCGCCACCTCCGCGCCGACCCGCGCCACGACTTCCGCGCCGATCTGTTGCTTGCCGCCCGGAAAATGAAAATAGAGCGAGCCGCGCGGGGCCCCTGACTTCTGCAGCAATTCGGCGACGCCGACGCCTTCGTAGCCGCGCGCGCTGAACAGCTCGACAGCGGCGAGGAGCATGTCCTCGCGTGCGGATGAAACTTTAGCCATGCCCGTAAAATAGCACTTGTATGACGACCGGTCTAGTGATAACAGCTAGCTAGACCGGTCATCATATACCGATCGGTCGCCCGATCTCCCCGGAGGGTGTTATGAGAGATTTTCTGTTTTCCAGCATCGTCTTAGCCGCCATTCTGTTCGTTCCCGGCGTGTCTTATGCCGATGACGTATCGGACCGCACCGAGGCGATCCGTCTTTGTCGCGCGGAAGTGGCGGCCCAGGCCGGCGTAGGCGTCGACGCGGTTCGTCTCGACCAGGTGCGCGTACGCCCGCGCGCGGTGCGTGTCGACTTGGACCTTTGGCGCGACCGCCAGCTGCAAAACGTGCGCTGCGAAGTGAGCCGGGGCCAGGGCGAGCTCGCCATCGCCGCGATTACGCCGACCCTGCAAACCGCCGCCTCAACCGCGACGGCGCGCTGAGCCCGTTTGCCCGACGCGTCCGTCAGCCTCCCGCGCGGACGCGTGTCCCCCTAGCGCCCCCGTCTCCCCCGGGGGCGCTTTTTTGTCTAAGCGCTGGTCATGGCCGAGGTGCAGTCATTGTTCGTCACGAAACTCTACCGGGCCGCGGCGGAGGGCGTGAGCAACGCCGACCTGCTGCGCGCCTGCAAGTCCATCGCTGCCGAGGACGGGGCAGGGCGGCGGTGGAGCAAGGCTAACGGATATCGCGGCTATACCTCCTATGCCTCTTTGAACGATCTGCCGAAGCGCGATCCCAGTATCGCCGCGCTTAAGGCCGTGCTGGACAAACATGCCGGCGCGTTTGCGAAAGCGCTGCACCTTGATCTCGGCGCTCGTAGGCTGAGACTGGACTCGCTCTGGATCAACGTGCTCGAGCCAGGCGGCGCCCATTCAGGCCACATCCATCCGCACGCAGTGCTAAGCGGCACGTACTATGTCGATGTGCCCGAGGGCGCGTCGGCGCTGAAACTCGAAGATCCGCGCCTGCCGCTCATGATGGCGGCGCCGCCGCGCAGCGAAGACGCGCCCCACGCTGAGCGCACCTTCGTCTATGTCGCCCCGCGCGCCGGCGAGTTGCTGATGTGGGAGAGCTTCGTGCGTCACGAAGTGCCGCCGAACCAAGCCAAGCGTGCGCGTATCTCCATCAGCTTCAACTACGCGCGTTAGCGGCGGAACAACCAGAACAGAAGTGAGGCGACGACGCTGAGAATGAGACAGGTGACAATCGGAAAATAAAACGAGAAGCCCTGACGCTGCACGACGATGTCGCCCGGCAGACGGCCAAGGCCAAGCTTGGAAAGCCACGGCCACAATAGGCCGACGGCGACAATGGCGATGCCGATCAGAACAAGAAGGCGGCTGGTCGTCATGAACGGAACATAGAGCGGCGGCGGAACCAAACCCAAGGGCGGAGCGTCGATTCCACCAAGTTGGAGTCGCCGATGAGACGTTTTGTTCCGCTGCTCGCCGCCGCATTCGTATGTGCCGCGTGTGGCGAGGCCCCGCAGCAAGGGGCAAGCCCGGAGCCTTACTCGGCGCAGTCCAGTCGCGATGCGCGCGGCCAGCCCGGCTATAGCGAAAACCCCACGCAATGGGATCAGGTTGAGGGCGAGGACACCGGCCGCGCCTCGGCGGCAACTGGCGCAAGCGATCAGGGCTTGAGCGATCTACCCGCAGGCGACGCATCTGCAGACAGCGAGCAACAGCCGGAGCCAACGCCATGACCCTTCGCATCCTTCTCGCTACGGTGTGCGTCGGGGGGCTGGCGGCATGCAACGAGCCAACACGCACCATGGAGGGCGCCGAAGGCTCGTACGGCGCGTCCAGCGGGCCCAATGCAAACGATCCCGATGCGCAAGTTGCTGCGCAAGATCGCGATCCGACCTACGACGAACCGGAAACCGCCGCCGGCTCCGAGTTCGGCGAGCACATGCCCTCGGCGCCGGGTCCGAACGAGCCCGATCGCGCCACCGCCACGCCGCCTTAGGCGCGCGTCAGACTTCGCGCGAGCAGATTCTTGAGGCGCAGCGCATCGTGCGGCGCCGCCGCGCCGATGTCGTTGTCGAAATAACAGAACACGTCGTTGCCTTCGGCGCGCCAGGCGCGGATGCGCTTGGCCCAAGTGCGAAGCGCCGTATCCGCATACGAACCGTGATAGCGCCCGCTTGGCCCGTGGCCGCGGATGTAGACCCAGCTTGCGGTTGCGCACCACGGCGCGGGCGCATCGGCGTGATCTGAGATGCAGAGCGCTGCGTCGTGCTCCCGCAGCAGTGCGAAGATGTCGTCGTCGTACCAGCTCGGATGGCGAAATTCGTAAGCGGCGCGCTTAGTGTTCGGCAGGAGTTTCAGCGCTGTGGCGAGGCGCTCGCGATCCTTCACCATGCGCGGATGCAACTGGAACAGCACAGGGCCTTCTGTCTCGCGCAAGCCGCTCATGCGCCCGAACACGAGGTCGTAGCTCGCGGCGGGGTCCTTGAGTTTGTAATAATGCGTGAGCCAGCGCGGATACTTCCAGGCGTAGACGAAATTTTCCGGCGCCTGGTCGCGCCAGCGTGTCGGCGCTGTCTCGATGGGCAAGCGGTAGAACGAGCCGTTGATTTCCACCGTGTCGAACAACGAAGCGTAGTGCGCGAACTCCTCCTTCTGCTTGAGGCCGCGGGGATAAAACGCGCCGCCGCGCCACGGCTTATAAAGCCAGCCGGATGTGCCGATGCGGATTTGCGCGGGCATGTATGTGAACGCGTGATCGGCGCCGGAGTTCGGCGCACGACCGATGGGAACGCGTGCTGGCATACTTGGCAAAGCGCTACGTTCGATCGGGGCAGGAACAGCGGCGCCCGCCATGCATTGAGCAGATCGGAGGTGTGCCATGCGATTAGTGTCTTTGTGCGCGCTGGCGCTCTGCGTCGGGCTCGGCGCCTGCGGCGACAACCGGACGACGAGCGAAGCCCAGCCGGCGCCGGCGCCTGCGGCAGCGCCCGCCGCTACGCCTACGGCCGCGGCGGACGGCGCGTTCGGCTATACGCGCGCGCAACTGGAAGACGCCGACATCCGCTCGCCGGATGGCAGAGAGCTTGGCGAGGTGGAAGCGGTGATCACCGACGCGTCAGGCGCGGTGATTGCGCTGGCTGTCGAAGTGGACGGCCCCGATCCCGATCCGATCGTGCGCCTGTCGCTCGACGGCCTGACGCCGGTTATGTCCGGCGACGACCGCGACCTGCAGACATCCATGACGATGGAACAGCTGCGCGCACTGCCGGCTTGGCAGCGGAATTAGACGCCTCTCACCATGTGCCGGCGTTCGCCATGCTGGCACACATTTTTGCAGGTTGGATCGCGGGCGCTCCGCGCCGCATGCAGGCTCGGCGGAGCCGCGCGCTCCTCCTCACGAACCCCGGGGCTCCATCCACGCCATACCCTCTCCCTTCCAAAGGGAGGAGAAGGGACTCTTGTTATCGATTTTCTTTGCCGTGCCAGATGCGGGTAATGAGAACCGTGTCCCCTTCAACCTTGTAGCGCACGACGTAGCCGCTTCGACCGAAGCGGATGAAGGCGTTGCGGATAGCGCCTTTCACGACGACGCCTGAGAGCGGGAAGAGCGCGATGAGGTCTATGCCTTCGATGATGCGCTGCACGGCGCGCTTGGCCGAGCGTGGGCTCTTCTTGGCGAGGAAGGCGTGAAGTCTGTCGAAATCGGCGCGGGCGCGGTCGGTGAGGAGGACGCGGTGCAAGCGCGCCTAGCGCAGCTTGCGCGGTTGTGGGCGCGGGAGTTCGTTGGCCGTGCCCCACGACTTCATCCAATCGCGCATCTCTTCCCAAGGCACGCCCATGCCGGTGCGCTCGAAGTCGGCGATAGCGGCCTCATCTTCCTCGACGCCTGGTGTGTCGATGGGGTCGTCGCCGAGGGCGAGGTCCCAGGCGAGCTGCTGGCGGACGTATTCTTCGGGGGTGAGCCCGCGCGCTTCAGCCGCGGCGCGGACTTCATCTGCGAGCGGGGCAGGGATGGAGATGGTGAGCGTGTCGGCGGGCATGGGTACGAAACGTACCACGACTTCCCTCGGTTCGTCATGCGCCGGCTGTTGCAGGTTGGAGCGCGCCTCGCATGCGGGCCGGAGGCCCGCGGTCCAACCTATGCCGGATCGGTCGGCGTCTGTTCGTCAGCTGCAGCGGCCGAGGAGGCAAAGCCGCGCATGCGCATGGCCGCTTCCACCGCATCGATGTCCGCCTTGATAAGATCCAGTTCGAGGGACAGTTCGCGCACGTGCTGGCCTTTCTTGGCCAGCTCCTCGGACGCATCGACCGCGTTTTGGCGCTCGCTCACGCCGCCCTTCGCAGCGAGAAAGGTGCGCGCGCGCTGCCAGTTGAGCCGGCCGCGCTCAGTGTCGCGGGCGTATCGCTTTTCGGCCCAG
>CAZIOD010000120.1:0-8100 GCA_964540785.1 uncultured Terricaulis sp. | reverse complement strand
GTCGTCGAACTCGACGGCGATGAGATGACCCGGATCATCTGGGCGCTCATCAAGGACCGCCTGATTCATCCCTATCTCGACCTCGATCTCAAATATTTCGATCTCGGCATCGAACGCCGCGACGCCACTGACGATCAGGTCACGATCGATGCGGCCAACGCCATCAAACAATACGGCGTGGGGGTCAAATGCGCGACCATCACCCCCGACGAAGCGCGGGTGGAGGAATTCGGCCTCAAGAAAATGTGGAAGTCGCCCAACGGCACCATTCGCAACATCCTGGGCGGCGTCATCTTCCGCGAACCGATCATCATGAAGAACGTGCCGCGCCTGGTGCCGGGCTGGACCCAGCCAATCATTGTCGGCCGTCACGCTTTCGGCGACCAGTACCGCGCCACTGATTTCGTCTATCCGGGCAAAGGCACGCTCACCATCAAGTTCGTCGGCGAAGATGGTCAGACCATCGAGCACGAAGTGTTCAAGGCGCCCGGCGGCGGCGTTGCGATGGCGATGTACAACCTCGATGAGAGCATCAAGGAATTTGCCCGCGCCTCGCTCAATTACGGCTTGTTGAAGAACTATCCGGTCTATCTCTCGACCAAGAACACCATCCTCAAAGCCTATGACGGGCGCTTCAAGGACATCTTCCAGGCGGTCTTCGACGCCGAGTTCAAGGCCGAATTCGATAAGCGCAAGCTTACCTACGAGCACCGCCTCATCGACGACATGGTGGCGGCCGCCCTCAAATGGTCGGGCGGCTTCGTCTGGGCGTGCAAAAATTACGACGGCGACGTGCAGTCCGACACCGTGGCGCAGGGTTTCGGCTCGCTTGGTCTCATGACGAGTGTGCTGCTCACGCCCGACGGAAAGACCATGGAGGCGGAAGCCGCCCATGGCACCGTCACGCGCCATTATCGCCAGCACCAGAAGGGCGAGCCGACCTCCACCAATTCGGTCGCCTCTATTTTCGCGTGGACGCGCGGCCTCGCCCATCGCGGCAAGCTCGACAACAATCAAAAGCTTATCGACTACGCCTTGCTGTTGGAGAAAGTCGTGGTCGACACAGTCGAGAACGGGCAGATGACCAAAGACTTGGCGCTGCTCATTGGGGACCGGCAATCTTGGCTGACTACCGAAGGCTTTCTCGACGCGGTTGCGGGAAACCTCGATCGCGCCATGGCCAAGGCTGCGTAGTGGCGAGGCGGCGAGACTCGCTCTCCGGGCCGTGGAGCGGCGCCTATCGCTTTGCCAGCGACGTCTGGCCGGAAGTGGTCTTCAACGCACAGATCGAAGAGGTCGAGGGCGCGTTTTCGGGCGCGCTGCAGGAGCCGAACGTTTACGGCCTCGCGGCCGGAAATGTCATCACCTCCGATATTGAAGGCGTACGCAACGGCCAGTCCATCGTGTTCACCAAGTTCTATGACGGCAGCGGCGGCATGGCGCATGCGGTCCGCTATGAGGGGACCGTTGACGCGAACCTCTCTCGCATCGACGGCACGTGGTCGATCCCGCGCGATTGGTCCGGCAGCTTCTTCATGGTCCGCGATGACGACGGCGCCGAAGCCGCGGCCGCGCGCGCCGAAACGACGGCGGACTAGTCATGGCTTTCACCATCCGCGAGCTGTTGCCGGAAGACCGCCCCGCCTGGGAAAACCTCTGGGCCGGCTATCTCGATTTCTACGAGGCGCCGATGGAGCCGGTGGTGATCGAGGTGACCTGGTCGCGTCTCCTGGATGCCAACGAGCCCATGCTGGCGCTTGTCGCCACCGACACCGGCACGCATGAGCTAATAGGCTTCGTGCACTGCGTCTTTCATCGCGGCACCTGGGCCATCAATGAGTTCTGTTACCTCGAAGATCTGTTCGTCGCCCGCAGCGCGCGCAAGCAGGGCGTCGGCCGCGCTTTGATCGAAGCGGTCTATGCCCGAGCCGACGCGAAGAAATGCGCGCGCGTCTATTGGCTCACCCACGAAAGCAACGCCACCGCCCGCAAACTCTACGACCAGGTCGCCGAAAACCGCGGCTTCATCCAGTATCGGCGCGATTAAGGTGCTAGGTGCTAAGCGTTAGGCGTTAGGCGTTAGGCGTTAGGCGCCGAGAGTGTTCTTCAATTTAGCGTGCAACGAACTCAACATGCGCCCGACTTCTTCAACGGCTGCAAGTGTTCTTGCCACTTCGGGTGCGGGCAACAATTTGGCGTCCTCTGCAATAAGCAGGAGCGTTTCAAGCTCTGCTGCGGAGCCACGCGCTATGACGAGGAAGTGCGCGTGGTCTTTTCGTGGTGCCGCTGCCCTTTCCCTCGGCAATGTTGGCCGGAATCGATACGGCCGCGCGTATCATCTGCGCCTAGCACCCAGCACCTAGCACCTAGAACCCAGCACCTAGCGCCTAGCACCTACTCCCTAAACTTCGGCGTAGCCCGCCAAGGAAACGGCTGGGGCATGTCTTGCGAGACTTTGTCGGGATATTTGGGCTGACGCTTCTCCAGGAACGACGTCACCCCTTCCTTCGCATCCCCGGATTGACCGCGCGCCACCATCAGCCGGCTCTCGAGCCGATGCGCCTCCATCGGATGGCTCGCATCCAGCATGTCAAGCATCATCCGCCGCGCCAGCGCGACGGAAACCGGCGCGGTGTTGTCGGCGATTTCGCGCGCCAGCGCATGCGCAGCGGGCAAGAGCTCATCAGGCTTGTGCAGCGAACGCACCAGCCCGCGCGCGTGCGCTTCCTCGCTGGTGAACACGCGCCCCGTCATAGTCCACTCGAGCGCCGTCTGCACGCCGACCAGCCGCGGCAGGAAATACGACGACAGCGTCTCCGGCACGATGCCGCGCCGCGCAAACACGAAACCCATTTTCGCGCCTTCGACCGCGAGGCGGATATCCATCGGCAAAGTCATCGTCGCGCCGACGCCGACGGCGGCGCCATTGATCGCGGCGATCACCGGCTTCAGGCTCTCATAAATGCGCAGCCCAACCTGCCCGCCGCCGTCGCGCGCACGGTCAGGATCGAACTTGCCCTGCCCGCCGCGGGCCGCAAGTCGCTTTTCATAGTCGAATGTTTCACCTGCGCTGGCGAGGTCGGCGCCGGCGCAGAACGCACGCCCCGCGCCGGTGACGATCACGGCGCGCACATCGTCGTTGGCGTCGGTCTCGTCGAACCCCGCGATCATGTCGCGCACCATCTGGTCGGTGAACGCGTTCATGCGGTCGGGCCGGTTGAGCGTCATGGTCGCGACGTTGTCGGCGATTTCGAGTGTGATGGTTTCGTAGGTCATACGAACGGCACTAAGGCATTAGGGCAATAACGCAATATGTCGGGCCAACGCCGCCCTACCGCCCTCTGCCTTATTGCCCTATTGGCTTAGAGCCGAAGCAACTCAACCTCGGCCGCCTCATACGGATCGAGCCGGTACATCAGCTGGCGGTGCACGGCGACCAGGGCGCCCGCGCCCCAATCCTCGATCAACTCCGCGTCGTCGCGCTCGCGCGCCTGCCAGCGCGAGCCGTCTTCGCAGATCAGCACCCGCCCGCTACCCAGCACCGCATCGATCGTCGACACCACGCCCGATTGCGCGCCGGCGCCTAATCCGACTCGGAACACGCAGAGAATCGCGTCACGCTGCGTTGCGCTCAGGCGGCCCCAGTCGAGCCGCTCGAATAGCTCTGGCCCCAGGAAGGCGGCCAGCGCGTCGTTCTGCGTCATGTTTGTCCCCCAGACCCGAATCGACTCGCCCAAAAACGAGTGATTTGGTTTCCGGGAAGTTACTGTCTCGCTCGCCGTCGCGCCGCGCGCATCGTAAGCTGTGCGCAGAGGAGATCGCCATGACGGCAAAGCCCCTCCGCGTTCTGGGCGCGCTTGTGTTGAGCCTATGGCTGGGCGCGTGCGCCACGCCCGAGATCGCGCCGCCTCGCTACAGCGGCCCTATCATCGACATGCACCTCCATACCGATCCGCCCGACTCGATGTTCGGCCGTCCCAACCCGGCGACCGGCGCGCCCGGCGCATCTTCGGGCGCAGCGCTGCGCGACGCCACGCTTGCCGAAATGGACCGGCATAACGTCGTGCTAGCGGTGCTCAGCGGCTATCCGGAGACATTGCCTCTGTGGACCGGCGGAACCCCGCAACGCTTCATCGCCGCCATCATGCCGTTTCGGGATAACGCGACGCCATTGATCGCGGCTGATGCACTGCAGCGCGAATTGCAGAGCGGCGGCGCAGGCGCCATTGGCGAGATCGTCGCGCAATATGTCGGCCTTGCGCCTGACGATCCGGCGCTTGCGCCCTTCTGGCGTGTCGCCGAGGAGATGGATGTCCCGGTCATGTTGCACATCGGCACAAGCTTTCCGGGCACAGCTTACAGCGGCTATCCCGAATTCCGCCTGGCGCTCGGCAATCCGATGCTGCTCGAAGAGGTGCTTGTGCGACATCCGCGCTTGCGGGTGTGGCTGGCGCACGGCGGCGCTGCGTGGGTGCAGGAAACATTCGACCTGATGCAGCAATATCCGCAGGTCTACATGGACATATCGACCGTCTCCTGGATTGGCGGCGAGCGGGGTCGCGCCGGCTTCCACGCGTTCTTGCACGAGGCGATCGCGCGCGGCCTCGGCAAGCGCATCATGTTCGGCAGCGACCAGATGGCGTGGCCGGACGCGATTGGCTTGGCTGTCGACGCGGTGGACTCTGCGCCGTTCCTGACGCCTGAGCAGAAGCGCGACATCTTTCACGACAATGCGGCCCGGTTTCTGCGGCTTGAGGCTAGAGCGGCAGCTTCCAGATAAGATCGCGGTCGGCCCAATTGCCGACCATGAATTGCCATTCGCTATGATGCTCAAAGCCGTAGCGGCGATAAAATCGCTGGGCGCGGTGATTATCTTCCCAAACGCTGAGCCAAAGCGTCTTGGCGCCGCGGTCGCGCGCCCAGGCGATGCAGTCCTCGATCAGCGCCGCGGCGACGCCGGCGCCCTTGACGGCATCGTCGACATAGAGCCGCCACAGCTCCAGCCCATGCGCATCGTCGACCGGCAGATCCAGAAATCCCATCATGCAATAACCGACGATGGCGTCATCGCGCAGCGCCAAGCGGTAGCGCAGCCGGGGATCTGCGATTTCTGCGCGCTGTCTTGCGTCGTTGTACTTCTCCGCAAGATAATTGCGCAGGTCGTCCGGCGGATACGGCAGATGGCCGAACGTCGCGACCCAGGTCGCGCGGGCAAATTCGGCAAGCGCTGCGGCGTCGTCCGCCCGTGCGTCGCGATACGTGACAGCGCTCACGCCGCCAGCGCGCCTTGCAGCGCCGCGCGGATCGCATCGAGCGCCTGCGGCGCAGCCGCGCCGTTGGGACCGCCGCCCTGCGCCATGTCCGGGCGCCCGCCGCCGCCTTGCCCGCCGACGGCGGCGACCCCCGCCTTCAACAGGTCGACAGCGTTCACCTTGCCTTTGAGGTCGTCGGTCACGCCGACGGCCAAGGCGGCCTTGCCGTCTTCGACGCCAATATAGGCGATCACGCCGGAGCCGATCGACTTCTTGCCTTCATCGACAAGTCCGCGCAGCTCCTTCGCCGGCACGCCTTCCAGCACGCGCGCCAGCACCGCAACACCCGCAACATTTTCGGGCCCGGCCGGCGCTGCTAGCCCCCCGCCGCCGGCGAGCGCGAGCTTCTTCTTGGCCTCGGCCAATTCGCGCTCGAGCTTGCGCCGTTCTTCCGCAAGCTGGGCCACACGCTCCGTCACTTCCGCCAACGGCGACTTCAGATTGTTCGCGATCGCTTTCGCCAGCGCCGCCTGCGCCTTCAAGTGCGCGAGCGCCGCAGCGCCGGTGGCCGCTTCGATCCGACGAATTCCGGCGGCGACGCCGCCTTCCGAAAGGATCGCAAACACCGCAATATCGCCCGTGCGTCGCACATGCGTGCCGCCGCATAGCTCGACTGAATACGGCTTGCCCGAACGATCGAGCGCATCGCCCAGCCGCAGCACGCGCACCTTCTCACCGTATTTTTCGCCAAATAGCGCGAGCGCGCCTTCCTCGATCGCCTTCTGCGGCGCCATTTCCTTGATCACGCCTTCGGCGTTCTGGCGAATGACCGCGTTCACTTCATCTTCCACGCGCGCGATTTCATCCGAAGTCATCGGCGCGCCGTGGCTGAAGTCGAAGCGGAAATAGTCGGCCTCGACCAGTGAGCCTTTTTGCGTCACGTGCGGGCCCAGCACATTGCGCAGCGCCGCGTGCAGGAGGTGCGTCGCGGAGTGATTGGCGCGGATCGCCTGGCGGCGGCCGTGATCGATCTCCAGCGTCGCCTTCTCGCCGACCTTCACTTCGCCTTTCACCAAGCGGCCGATATGCGCGTGCAGCGCGCCCGCCTGCTTTTGCGTGTCCTCGACGGCGAACTCGGCGCCATTGGCGAAACGGATCACGCCGCGATCGCCGCTCTGGCCGCCGCTTTCAGCGTAGAAGGGCGTGCGATCGAACACGAGCGCGGCTTCAACGCCCTCGCGCAACTCGTGCTGCTCGGCGCCGCCCGCCACGATCGCCGCAAGCCTGCCTTCGCCCTCCTCGGCGCTGTAGCCCAAAAATTCGTTGCCGCGCGTGCGCTCCAGAATCGAATGCCAGATCGCCGGGTTGTCGGCGCCGTCAGCGCCCTTCCAGCTTGCCGCGCCCTGTTCGCGCTGTTCGCCCATCGCCGTGTCGTACTCGGCCACATCAACTTCGAGGCCGCGTCCGCGCAGGATGTCCTGGGTGAGATCGAGCGGAAAGCCGAACGTGTCGTAGAGCTTGAACGCCACGCGGCCAGAGAGCTTCTGCCCTTTCTTCAACCCGTCCAGCTCTTCGTCGAGCAACCGCAATCCGTTGGCCAGCGTGCGGCGGAAGCGTTCTTCTTCTTCGTGGAGCTGCGCCTTGATCACCGGCTCAGCGCGCTTCAGCTCCGGATACGCCTCGCCCATATCCGCGATCAGCGTCGGCGCCAAGCGATGCATCAGCGGTTCTTTTGCGCCGAGCATATGGGCATGGCGCATGGCGCGACGCATGATCCGCCGCAGCACGTAGCCACGGCCTTCGTTCGATGGCGAGACGCCGTCGGCGATCAAAAAACACGACGAGCGCAAGTGATCGGCGATGACGTTGTGGCTCGGCGCGCGCTCGCCTTCGGCTCTGGTTTTGGTGAGCTCTTCCGAGCTGGCGATCAGCGTGCGGAAGAGATCGGTATCGAACACCGAATTCACGCGCTGCATCACGCAGGCCATGCGCTCGAGCCCCATGCCGGTGTCGATCGAGGGTTTGGGCAGCTTCTCGCGCCGCCCGTCCGCGAACTGCTCGAACTGCATGAAGACGAGGTTCCAGAATTCGAGGAACCGGTCCCCGTCCTGTTCGGGCGAACCTGGCGGGCCGCCCCAGATGTGTTCGCCGCGGTCGATGAAGATTTCCGAACAGGGCCCGCAGGGCCCGGTATCCCCCATCGACCAGAAATTGTCGCTGGTGGCGATGCGGATGATCTTGTCATCAGGGAGACCGGCGATCTTCTTCCAAAGCGAAGCCGCCTCGTCGTCGTCATGATAGACCGTGACGAGCAGCTTCTCCTTCGGCAGCCCGAAATCTTTGGTGATCAGCGTCCAGGCCGCCTCGATGGCGCCGTCCTTGAAATAGTCGCCGAACGAAAAGTTGCCGAGCATCTCGAAGAAGGTGAGATGCCGGGCGGTGTAGCCGACATTGTCGAGGTCGTTGTGCTTGCCGCCGGCGCGGACGCACTTTTGGCTCGTGGCCGCGCGCGGAAACGGCGGCTTGGCCGCGCCGGTGAAGTAGGCCTTGAACTGCACCATGCCGGCATTGGTGAAGAGGAGTGTCGGATCGTCCTGCGGCACGAGCGATGACGAGCCCGGCAGCGCGTGCCCGCGCGCGCGGAAGAACTCCAGGAACTGCCGCCGGATGTCGTTGACGCTGTGCATATAGTTCAAGCCAAATCAGGTTCGGGCTTGGTATAGGGAGCGCAGGCGCGCGCGCCAAGGCAGGCGTCTCTCGCGCTAAGCCGGAAGCGACAGCGCACCATCCTCAGCCAACGGGAAGTGCGGATTCCAGGCCACCTCCCAAAGGTGGCCGTCGGGATCGG
>CAZIOD010000119.1:0-8204 GCA_964540785.1 uncultured Terricaulis sp. | reverse complement strand
TCGTCTGCGTCAAGCCAGCGCTGGCAGCGAATGTCGTCCTGGGCTAGACGCGGGACGCCTGCATCGAGTCTGGAGTTTACATGGCTGCGCTCATCGCCATCGGCGTTTTCGTCGCCGCGATTTTCATCCTCAACGTCGTCGAATTCGGCCGACTCGACTAAGCGCGCTTGAACGCGGCTGTCGCGTAGCCGCCAGCGCTGATGAGCGCGAGCGCCGCCGCCGCCCATAACAGGATGCGCGCAGCGTAATCGAGACCCAGCACCAGACCGGACGGTGCGAACAATAAAGCTGCGGCCTGGAAGGCGAGGAAGGCGGCGACGCCCGCCATCTCCGCGGCCGCCTTCCACTTGCCCAGCTGGGCCACCGGCAGGGGCCGTCCGGCGTTCGACAAGCCTTCGCGCAGCCCCGCGATGGCGACGTCGCGGCCGAGGATGAGCACCGCGGCCGCCACCAGCCACATCGGCAGCGCTGCATAAGCGAGCGCCACCAGCACGCAGACGATCAGCACCTTGTCGGCCGTGTGATCGAGCGCGGCGCCGAGCGGGGTCACCGCGCCAAGCTTGCGCGCCAGCCAGCCGTCGAGCCAATCGGTGACCGCGGCCAGGAGGAAGAGGAAAAGGCAAAGCGCGTAGATGAAGCCGGCGAGCAGGCGATCGACATAGACTTCGTTCGCGGCCCAAAGGATAAGCCCGGCGACGATGGGGCCCATGGCGATGCGGAAGAGCGTGAGAGCTGTGGGCCACATGCTCATCGCGGCCGGCGCCTCATCTCTTGTCGTGGAAGAAGTCATAGATGCGCTTTGCCAGTTCTTTGCTGACGCCGTCCACCTCTTCCAGTTCGGCCAGCGCCGCGCGCGAAACGCCGCGCGCAGAGCCGAAACGGTCGAGCAGGGCGCGTTTGCGGGCGGGGCCGACGCCGCCGATCTCGTCTAACGGATTCTTGGCGATGCCGGCTTTGCGCTTGCCGCGGTGGGCGCCGATGGCGAAACGATGCGCCTCGTCGCGCAGACGCTGCAGGTAGTACAGAACCGGGCTCTTCTCTTCGAGCCGGAACGCCGGCTTGCCGGGAACGAAGAAGCGCTCTCGGCCGGCGTCGCGGTCGGGACCCTTGGCGATGGCGGCGATGACAATGCGGTTCTTGAGACCAAGTTCGTCGAGCGCCTCGATCGCCGCACTGAGCTGGCCTTCGCCGCCATCGATCAGCACGAGATCTGGCCAAGCGCCGAATCTCGTCTCGCGCTCAGGCTCATCCTTCTCTTTGGAGAAATCCACGCCGCCGTCGACAACGCGACCCCCGCCGCCTGCTGGGGCGGGAGCAGGGGGTGGGGGGCGATCGAACGCGCCATCGTCTGCCGTGACCAGCGCGTCGGCTCGCTCCCCCTCCGGCTGGCTGTCGCTCGCCACCTCCCCCGCGAGGGGGGAGGTTTCATTTTCTTCCTCCCGCTCCGCCAGCATGCGCGCGAAGCGGCGGCGGATCATGGCTTTCATCATCGCGAAATCGTCGCCGCCGAACTCTTCGGTTTTCATGTTGAACTTGCGATACTGGTTCTTGATGAACCCCTCCGGTCCGGCGACGATCATGGCGCCGAGCGCATTGGCGCCCTGGATGTGGCTGTTGTCGTAAACCTCGATCCGCTCGGGCCGCTGCGGCAGCGCGAACACTTCGGCGACGCCATCGAGCAGCTTCGCCACGCTGCCGCTCTCGGCCATACGCCGGCCGAGCGCTTCGCGTGCATTCAGCAAAGCCGCATCGACGATCTCTCGCTTCTCGCCGCGTTCGGGCCGACGGATCTCAACTTTGCACGCCGCGCGCACGCACAGCGCTTCTTCCAGCAACACGCGGTCCGCCGGTTCGATGTTCGTTAGGACGAGCTTCGGCGGGTCGCGCTCGTCATAGAATTGCGCAAGGAAAGCGCTGAGAATTTGCGCGGGCCTGTCTTCAGCGCCATGCCGGGGAAAGTATGCGCGATTGCCCCAATTCTGGCCGGCGCGGAAGAAGAACACCTGCACGCACGATTGGCCGCCCTCGCAGTGCAGCGCGAACACGTCGGCTTCGCTGAAGGTGGAGGGGTTGATCCCCTGGGCGGCGCGCACCGCCGCCAGTGCGCGGATGCGGTTGCGCAAGCGCGCTGCGTGTTCGAACTCAAGCCTGTCGGAGGCTTTGCGCATCTCGGCGGCGAGGCGGTCCTGCAGTTCCACCGAGCGGCCTTCGAGGAAGTCGACGCTGTCTTTCACCAGCGCCGCATAATCTTCGCTGCTGATAAAATCGACGCATGGCGCCGAACAGCGCTTGATCTGATAGAGCATGCACGGGCGGGTTCGCCCGGAGAACACGCTGTCCGAACACGAGCGTAGCAGGAAGGCTTTTTGCAGGGTGTTGAGCGTGCGATTGACAGCGCCCGCGCTGGCGAACGGGCCGTAGAACTTGCCTTTGAAGTTCTTGGCGCCGCGATGTTTCTGCAAGGCGGGCGTGGGATGATCGGTGCGGATGGCGATGAATGGAAAGCTTTTGTCATCGCGCATCAGCACGTTAAAGCGCGGCTTCAGGCGCTTGATCAGGTTGGTTTCCAGCAGCAGCGCTTCGGTTTCGGTGGCCGTGACGATCACTTCGAGCGAGGTCGTCAGATTGATCATCCGATAGATCGCGTTGGTATGCCCGCGCCCCTGCGCGTACATGGCCACGCGGTTCTTCAGGTTCTTGGCCTTGCCGACATAGAGCACTTCGCCGTCAGCGCCTATCATGCGGTAGACGCCCGGCCGGCCGGGCAGGCGCCGCCATGCGTCGCGAATTGCGTCCACGCCTTTCATCGCGGGCGCGGCAGCGTCCTCGTGGGGCAAGCCATCCAGCGGAGGCAGGGCGGGCTTATCGGCGCCGGTCATGCGAAACTTCGAGTGTAGCCAAGACTATGGGGTCCGCGCGCGCTTGATCCTAGGGCGGGGCGGCACTAGGGCGGAGTCGCTATTTTGAGCGGAGGGGAACATGCGCGTAGCGGCCTGGATGCTTGCGGCCGGCCTTCTCGTAGCGGCGTTCAGCGTCAAGCCGGCGGCTGCGCAGAACGACCACGAGCGCCAGGTGCGCGGCTATCTCGAAACCGGCATGGGCGTGCACGCCGCGCTCGGCTTTCGGGCCGACCCCAGCAATGCGGACATTCTCGTGCCGCTCGAACTCGACCATCCGTATCTATGGTCAATCTATCTGCGTGAAGGCGTGAACTATCGCGTCTATGGCGCGTGCGACAACGATTGCGCCGACTTCGACATGGAGATCTACGCCGCCGACGGCCATCTCGCCGATCGCGACGTCGCGACCGATGACGTGCCGTACGTGGAGATCACGCCTACGCAATCGGGACGCCATTATGTGCGGCTCTGGCTTTATCGATGCGACGCCGGGCCCTGCACCATCGCCGCGCGCGTGGTCGAGGGCGGCTCGCCTGAGCACCATCTGGCGCAACCGGGCGAGCATCCGAGCAGCGAGGACGTCATTCCATGATCGTGATTATCGGGCACCTGCAAACTGCGCCGGAACATGCCGCGAAGCTCAAGCAGGCAGCGGCGCCTTTGGTGGCCGCCTCGCGCGCCGAGCCGGGCAATATCGCCTACGCCTTCGCCGAGGACATCTCCGCGCCTGGACTGCTGCACTTCGTAGAACGCTGGCAAGATGAGGCTGCTCTTGCTGCGCACAACCAGACCCCGCACCTGGCTCAGTTCCTGATGGCGCTGCCTGGGATCGGCGTCACCAGCTTCCGCACGGCGCGGTATGACGCCGAGATGGAAATCCTGCTGGCGGGGGTCTGAGGCTGCGGCCCTGCGCCCCCTGGACGTTGCCGGCCCCAGCGCTCATTGCTTGGTCCATGGATGATATGCGCATGCCGGCCCGCCGCTTCGCCGCGCCCGATCCCCACGATTGCCGCGATATGGCCGACGTTCGCGCCGGGGTCGATGAGATCGACCGCATGCTGGTGGCGCTGATTGCGCGCCGGCAGGGCTACATGGACGCCGCGGCGCGCATCAAGACCGATCGCAACGTGGTCCGCGACGAGGCGCGCATCCGCGAAGTGCTGGCCAAGGTGAAGGCCGAAGCCGAGCGCCAAGGGCTCGACTGGTCCATCGCCGAGCCGGTCTGGCGCGAGATGATGGAACGCTGCATCGCTTACGAATTCGAAGTCTGGGACGAATTGCGCGCTCCAAAACAGCGCTCGCAACCTTAACCCCGCGCCGCCGTCGGGCGGAGTCCGGTGCGCTGCAGCGGGCAGCTGACGCCGCACCTTTCCCTGTGGTAACCAGCCGGCGCTGGGACGGGGCTGTCCTCCGGGGTGGGGTGATGGCGCCAAGGACGGTTAAGGTTCGCGCCGAACGCGAGGCGCGCGCGTGCGATGCAAGCACGCATGGTCGCGCGTGGCGAGGGTTCCCCCACGATGCTAAGTGCTTGAGCTTGCTCGCTGGGGGCGGCGCATGAGGTGGTTTCTCGGACTGTTGCTGGCGATCGCGCTGATCGCAGGCGCGCTCTACGGCGTGGGCCGCTTCATCCTGCCCAACTCGCTGGAAGTGACCCGCACAATCGCGATCGAACGCCCGCGCGCATCCGTCTTCGCGATGGTCCATGACCTCAGGATCGCCAAGGAATGGTCACCCTATTACGCCCGCGATCCGGACGCTGAGTTCGCGATTTCCGACCAGCCCGGTCCAGGCCAGACCATGCGTTGGGTGTCCAATGTGCGTGAAGTGGGCCGCGGACGCATGTCGATCGTGGCCGAGACGCCATACGAAGAAGTCGAAGCCATCCTGGTGATGGGCGATCGGGCGACGTTGAACTCGCGCATCCTGTTACGCCCCAGCTCCAGCGTGACGTCGGTCGCCTGGACCGTTAGCGCCCAGTGCGGCGAGGGCTGGATCAACGTGCCTTGCCGCTACATGAATCTGATCATGCAGGGCATGATCCAACGCGAACTGGATAACGGTCTCACGCGACTGAAAACGCTCACCGAGCAATTGCCGAACGTGAACTTCGAGGGTCTCAACCCGCAATTCGAACCCGTCCAGCCGCAGACATTCGTGTATTCCATCGTTGAGACATCGGCCAACGATGTCGTTGAAATGAAGCGCGCCGAGTCGATCGGACTGGATCAGGTGCGGGACTTCATGGCCCGCTACCAACTCACTCAGGCGGGACCCTTGGTGCGCGTCGTGACATCCTACGATCAGGCCAGCAACCGGATGAGCTTCCGCGTGGGCTATCCCTTCAGCGGCCCGCCGCCGACCAGCGTTGTCGGCGTGCAGATCGGCGAAACCCCGTCAGGCGAGGCCATGCGTGTGCTGGTCGAGGGCAGGCCGCGCCAGATCCAGGCGGCCTATGCGCAAATGCACGCCTATTTGCAGGCGCACCGCATCGCGATGCGCGAGGACGGGCTGCCATGGGAAGTGGTGCACGATCCGGGGCCCGCGGACGGATCGGGCGTGGCGAGGCTCGAGATTTTCATGCCGCTGCAATAGGCGCGCTTGCGGTCTAGCTCCGGTAATCGCCGTTTATTTCGACATAGCGCTTGGTGAGGTCGCACGTGTGCATCGCGGCGCGGCCCGGCCCGGCGCCGACTATGACGGCGATCTCCAGTTCAGCGCCCTTCATGTACGCGCTCATCGCCGCCTCATCGTAAGCCGGCGCGACGGCGCCTTCGCGCGCGGCCCAGAGCTCGCCAAAGCGCACCGAGATGAGGCGCCGTTCGATCGGCTGGTCGCTGCGGCCGACCGCCATGACGATGCGCCCCCAATTGGCATCCTCGCCGGCGATGGCGGTCTTCACCAGCGGGCTTTCGCAGATGGTGCGCGCGATGATCTTGGCGCTGGCGTCGCTCACCGCGCCCTCGACCATGACGCGCACAAGCTTTGTTGCGCCTTCGCCGTCGCGCACGATCTGAATGGCCAGATCGCGCAACACCTGGGACAGGCCGGCGCGGAAATTGGCAAGGCGCGTATCGTCCGGGTCCGCAATCGCGGCCGTGCGAACCTGGCCGGTGGCGAACAGCAACACGCAATCGTTGGTGCTGCGATCGCCGTCTACCGTGATGGAATTGAAGCTCGTTTCGGTTTCCGCTGTGAGCAGGCTCTGCAGCACTGCGGCCGGCAACGTCGCATCGGTGAACACAAAAGCGAGCATGGTCGCCATGTCGGGCGCGATCATCCCCGAGCCCTTGGCGATCCCGGATATGTGCACCGCCGCCCCGTCGATCGTACACGTCGCGCCGGCGCCTTTTGGGAAAGTGTCCGTGGTCATGATGGCCGCCGCCGCCTCCGGCCAGGTGACGTCTCCGAGCTCCATCTGCTTCACGGCGCGCGCGATCCTGGCGTCGTCCAGCACGACGCCGATGACGCCGGTAGAAGCCGCCAGCATGTCTTGCTTTGCAAGGCCGATGGCGGCGCCGGCGGCTTCCAGCGCGCGCGCGCATGCGGCGTCGCCTGCAGCGCCGGTGAAAGCATTGGCGCAGCCTGCGTTGACTAATAAGGCGCGCACGGCCCCGCCGCTTGTCGCCAGCGTTTCCTTGCACCAATCCGTTGGCGCCGATCCCACCGCATTGGTCGTGAACACGCCGGCCGCGCGCGTCTCGGCAGGCATGCGCATAAGCAGGAGATCGGGCCGCTCGTGCCTGTAAAATCCCGCGCGGCCGACGCCGGCTTCGAGGCCCGCGATAGTGGGCAAATCGGCAAAGCGCGCGGGCGCGAGGGGACTGCGGGGGTAAGACATGGCGCGTGTTAAGCCGCGCCCACGCGCAAAGCGCAATCGCTTCCCTTGCCGAACTTTATTGCGCAGGCGTTTGCGCCTGCGTCTCCTGCGTCTCCGGCTCCGGCGCGGCGCCGGCCTTGGGTTCGCTTGCTTGCGGCGCTGGTGCGGCCGGCTGCGGTTGGGCCGGGGCGCTCGCGCCCGTTACGCCGCCTGGACCGATCGGGAACGGGAAGGGCGGGGGCGTCTGCCCGGGCGGTGGGGCCGTGTCGGGGGCGGGCCGGAGCGGCTCGACCTGCGCGTCCGCGGGCGCCGGCGCGCCCTCGCTTGGATCGAGCGCGATTTCCGGCTCTCGGACCAGCACGATGCGCGCGTCCCGCTCGAGGCGGTCGCGTAATTGCATGGTCTCCTGATACAACAGCCATTGCACGATTTGCGGGCGCAATGCTTCGAGACTCTCGGCGTCCTGGGCGCGGCGGTCGTCGACGCGCGCCAAGTGCCAATTGCCATCCTGTTCGAACGGACCAATGAGCTGGCCCACGCTTGCGTTTTCCAGCGCGGTGCGGAAGGCCGGCCGCAGATCGTTAATCTCTCCCCAGCCGAGCAGGCCGCCTTCTGGGGCGCTTTCTCTGTGGGTGGAGAGTTCAAAAGCGAGCGCTTCGAACCGTTCGCCCTGATCGAGCCTTCTTTTCGCCGCGTCCGCCGCCTCTCGTGTCGGAAATTGGATGTGTCGAACCCTGACTTGCTCGCCCCGGCCCAAACGCTGGATGTTTTCGCGGTAAAGTCGCTCGACTCGCTCGCGGTCGCTGGCTTTGTCGATAATGTCTTCGGCAATGGCCGACCAGAGCACCGCATCGCGCGCCATCTCGATCTGGCGCCGGATGGCGGGGTCGCGGTCGAGGCCGCGCGCTTCCGCTTCCATCGCAAACAGACGCCGCTCGACCAATTCGTCGCGCGCCTGGAAGAAGGCTTGCGAGTTGGCGTCGATGTCCTCGCCTTCCTGCAGCAGGCCGCGCGCGACGGCGTGGGCGCGCACGTCCTCGATATAAATCGGACGACCGTTAATGGTCGCGGCCACCACCGGATCGCGAATGCCTTCGCCCTCGCCGCCGCCGTCGCGTCCCAGCCCGCACGCCGACACCATCAGGCCGATCGCGACAAGTGCGCCGAAACGGCCCGCCTGGGACAAAAACTTCTTGGTTGCGATCATGCGTTCTGCTCTCGGGGCAGGACGGCGTGCAAGGCTTGCGCCCAAGACGGCGCTCTTTGGGTCGCATTGACACCGCCCAGGGGCGCTCTTAAGTCTCGCCCGCTCACAAGTCGAGAGTGTTTCAGCACCCGGCGCGCGTTGGCGCGGTCACGAAAAAGCCAAGAACCACAACGCTCTCGACGTTTTCTCCGGCGCCCCTTACATGACGGCGCATCAACCTTAAGATCGCGCCCATGCTGAACCTCGCCAAGCAGATTTTCGGCTCCGTCAACGAGCGCAA
>CAZIOD010000118.1:0-8319 GCA_964540785.1 uncultured Terricaulis sp. | reverse complement strand
TTCAGCGGCAATTCGTCCGTGAGCGTAAGCTCGCGCGCCGCCGCCGCCAGCGAACGGAAGCGCACAGCGCCGCCCGGCGCTGCGGGTTGTTCGCTCACCACCTCGCCGGTGTCGGCGTCGAACAAGGGGCCGTTATCGGTGACGAAGCGCACCGGGGGCTTGCCGGCGTGCGCATGCAGCTTCTGCACCGTGCTTTCGCCGACGCCCCGCTTGGGCTGGTTGACCACGCGCTCGAACGCGAGGTCGTCGTCCTCGGAGCGGATGAGCCGCAGATAGGCGTGCGCATCGCGCACTTCGGCGCGCTCGAAGAAGCGCGGGCCGCCGATCACCTTGTAGGGAATGCGCAGCATCAGGAAGCGTTCTTCGAACGCCCGCATCTGCCAGGCAGCGCGCACCAGCACGGCGCAGTCGGCATAGGAGCGGTTGGACTGCACCCACGCCTCGATATCGTCCGCCACCAGGCGCGCTTCGGCCTCGCCGTCCGACACGCCGCGGACTTTGACGCGATGGCCTTCCTCGTCGTCAGTGAACAACGTCTTGCCGAGACGGCCGCGATTGTGCGCGATCAAATGCGAGGCGGCGGCGAGGATGTGGCCGGTGGAGCGATAATTGCGTTGCAGGCGGACCACTTGCGCGCCGGGAAAATCGTGTTCGAAGCGCAGGATGTTGTCGACCTCGGCGCCGCGCCAGCCATAAATGGACTGGTCGTCGTCGCCGACCACGCACAGATTCTTCGACGCCTGCGCCAAGAGGCGCAGCCACAGATACTGGGCGACGTTCGTGTCCTGATACTCGTCCACCATCAGGTGGCTGATCTTGCGGTGGTACGTCTCCAGAACGTCTGGATGGTTCTGGAAAATCCAGATCATGTGCATCAGCAGGTCGCCGAAATCGCAGGCGTTCAGGATTTTTAGGCGGGCCTGATAAATCTCGTAGAGCTTCGCGCCCTTGCCGTCGGCGAAGACATAAGCTTCGCCTTTCGGCACGCGGTCCGGCGTCAGCGCGCGGTTCTTCCAGCTGTCGATCAGGCCGGCGAGGGCGCGTCCGGGCCAGCGCTTTTCGTCGATGTTCTCGGCTTCGATGATCTGCTTGAGCAGCCTGATCTGATCGTCGGTGTCTAGGATGGTGAAATTGTTCTTTAGCCCCACGAGCTCGGCGTGCGTGCGCAGCATGCGCGCGCTGATCGAGTGGAACGTGCCGAGCCACGGCAGCCCGC
This sequence comes from uncultured Terricaulis sp., assembly GCA_964540785.1. Lineage (GTDB taxonomy): Bacteria > Pseudomonadota > Alphaproteobacteria > Caulobacterales > Aquidulcibacteraceae > Vitreimonas. The sequence continues at coordinate 7,103 of CAZIOD010000118.1, read as the reverse complement.
CGCCGCCGGGGCCGAGCAGCTTTTCCACGCGCTCGCGCATTTCGCGCGCCGCTTTGTTGGTGAAGGTGACGGCCAGCACGCCCCACGGCTTGGCGCGGCCGGTGCTCAACAGGTGCGCCAGGCGCGTCGTCAGCACCCGCGTCTTGCCGGTGCCGGCGCCGGCCAGCACCAGCACCGGCCCGTCCAGCGCCTCGACCGCCGCGCGCTGCTCCGGATTGAGCGACGCCAGATAGGGTGGCGCAGCCATCGCGCGCTGCGAGATCGGCAGCGCTTGTCCACTGTCGGTGTTCGATTCGTCCGTCACTTTGGCCAGCCTAGCACGAAGCGGGAACATAGTGCCCGCGCGCCCCGCATGCGACCCCGCGGCGGAACCGCGCTGCGGCGGATCAATTGAGCGTGCATGACCCGCTTCATCATGGCCGCCGTGATTGTCGCCTACCTGGTGTCCTGTTCGCCGCCGGAAGCCGAGCCTCCGCCGGACCCTGACGCCGCGGCTCAGATCAACGGCGCCGAACCGCTGCCGCGGACGCTGCCGCCGCCCAGCGCCGATACTCCGCGTTATGTCGGCCTGTGGGCCGCCGCGGCGCTCGGCTGCGAAGAACCGGCCTGGCGATGGGAGGCTGAGCGCGTCACCACGCGCGGCGAGGTCTCATGCGAATTCGACGACGTGCAGATGACGCCGACCGGGTACGCGATCCAGGCCACGTGCACCGCCCAGGCCCCGCCTACGCAGGAAACCATCCAGCTCTCTTTTGCGGAGTCCGCGCGGGCGATGATGGTTTCGGGCGGGCCGTGGGAGGGGAATATCGGGCTCACCTATTGCGGCCCGATCGAGGGGAGTCCGCGTCCCTAGACGCGGTTCTCGAGCACGAATACCCGCACTGCGGAGGCGAGCGAGGCGTCAGGCGTTGATTTCGCCCGGCGTTCGTCAATAGAGGCAATCAGCACCGGAAGCGTCATGGAACGCGCACGCGCGATGCGTTCGAGCGCGGACCAGAACTCCTGCTCTAGAGCCAGCGAGGTTCGGTGCCCCGCGATCCGCATGGAACGCTTCTGCAAGCCGCCGCCGCCGGCTTGTTTTACGTCATGACTCATTGGGTGTGCGCTTGTGTCCATCGAGTGCTTTTTCCGCGGCTTTCAATTCCGCCCGTCTCAGTTGTTTGTGCGCCTTTGTCTGTCCGTGCGCGTTTCGGTTCGCGGCAGCTTCGGCGTCAGCTGCCTCACGCTGCTTTAACTTGCGGAAGCGCCGCAGGTTCACGACTCGATTCATGACACGCATGTATGCTGCTGCGCCAGTCGCGCAAGCCGTGCAAGCGCACGTTGCGCAGTTTGGAAAATGCGCCTCGCCTAGCTAACATATGTTATCGGCGTATTTCGCACGCGACGCGAGTTCCCTCGCGGACGAGCGAAAGTTCCGTCGCGCACACCTTATTGCGGATGGATCATCTTTTCGGGTCGCACGATGGCGTCAAAATCCGCTGCAGGAATTCCGTCTTTCATGGCCTCCTCGCGCAGCGTGGTCCCGTTCTTATGCGCTGCCTTGGCGATTTTGGCGGCGCGGTCGTAACCGTATTTCGGCGCAAGCGCAGTCACCAGCATGAGCGAGCGGTCGAGATTGGCCTTGATGTTGTCCTCGCGCGCCACAATGCCGGCGATGCAATTGTCCGCGAAACTGATTGCCGCGTCGCCGAGCAGCCGCGTCGATTGCCAGTAATTGTAGGCCATCACCGGATTGAAGACGTTGAGTTCGAAATGACCGCTGGCGCCGGCGAAGGTCATAGCTGTGTGGTTGCCCATTACCTGTACGCAAACCATCGTCAGAGCTTCGGCCTGCGTGGGATTGACCTTGCCAGGCATGATTGACGAGCCCGGCTCGTTCTCGGGCAGCATCAGTTCGCCCAGACCCGAGCGCGGGCCCGAGCCCAGGAAACGGATGTCGTTGGCGATCTTGAAGAGGGCGGCTGCTGCCGAGTTGACGGCGCCGTGGGCGAACACCATCGCATCATGCGCCGCCAGCGCCTCGAACTTGTTCGGCGCCGTGACGAAGGGAAGGCCGGTGATTGCGGCGATGCGCGCGGCCACCTTTTCCGCGAAGCCGATCGGTGCATTGAGCCCGGTGCCGACTGCGGTGCCGCCCTGCGCCAGCTCGTAGAGGCCGTAGAGGCTCTCCTTCAGCCGGTTATTGGCATTGGAGACTTGCGTCACATAGCCGGAAAATTCCTGACCCAACGTCAGCGGAGTTGCATCCTGCGTGTGCGTGCGTCCGATTTTGATGATGTGTGCGAACGTCTCCTGCTTCTGTTTCAGCGCGGTCTCCAGGTGCGCTAGCGCCGGCATCAAACGGCGCGCCGTCATTTCCGCCGCCATGATGTGCATCGCCGTCGGAAACGTATCGTTAGACGACTGGCTCATGTTCACATGATCGTTCGGGTGCACGGGCTGCTTCGAGCCGCGCTCGCCGCCCATCAGCTCGATCGCGCGGTTCGAGATCACCTCGTTGGCGTTCATGTTGGATTGCGTGCCGGAGCCTGTTTGCCAGACCGACAACGGAAAGTGCGCATCGAGCTTGCCGTCGATCACCTCTTGCGCGGCGGCGACGATGGCCTCGCCAATCTTCGCATCGAGCTTGCCCAGCGCCATATTGGTCTCGGCCGCCGCGCGCTTCACCACGCCGAGTGCGGCGATGATTTCGCGCGGCATCTTTTCGACGCCGATCTTGAAATTGCCGATCGAGCGCTGCGATTGCGCCCCCCAATAGGCCTCGGCCGGGACGTCGATCGGGCCAAAGGTGTCGGTTTCGGTGCGGGTCTTCATGGCATTTCGCCTTGGCGAGAGAGCGGGGGATGTCCCACAAGGGGATATGGGGATGCGGCAAGGCGATCAAGCGGGCTGGACCGGCCGCGGCAAGGTGCGCGCGCGTGAAATCGCCGGCGGCGTCGAAATCGCCATCGACGGCATCACCACCCAGGCGCGCTACTACAAGCCGCTGGTCTATGAGTTCTTCCGCAAGGAATTTCCGGTCCGTCCGGCCTGGGGCGAGTTCGAGGTCGAGCTTGCGATGGAGTATGTCGGCGAAATTCCGCGGCTCGATCTCGACAATCTGGCCAAGGCGCTCATGGACGCGCTGAAGGGCCACGTCTTCTTCGACGACAGCCAGATCGCGCGGCTGTTATGCGAACGCCGGCCAGGCGAGCGGGATCGAATAACCGTGCGCGCGGTGAAGCGCGACTAAATGGAGCGCCGGCGCTCCATATTCACTTCCACCGCATCGGCGGTGCTTCAGCTTTCAGCGCTTCGATCTGCGCGCGTAACTCTTCCGCGAAGCCGCGATGTGAACCCGTCCAGGTCAGCGCATCGCCCACCACCGCCGTCGTGTTGAACGGCACCAAGAGCTTCGCATCCTTCGGCAGCGAGCGCCCCGCGCCTTGTAGATAAACCGGCGTCACCGCCACGTGCGGATAAGCCTCCACCAGGCGGGCCACGCCGGTTTTGAAGCGCGTCATCTCTTCGGGCGCCCCGCGCGAGCCTTCGGGAAACAACACCAGGATTTCGCCGCGCTCCAGCGCCTGCTTGGCGCCTAAGAGCACATCTTCGCCCTTTGCCGCGCCGCCGCGTTTGATCGGAATGATGCCGATGATGTTGCGCGAGAACCAGGAACCGAAGCCGCCCTTGTCGAAATGATCCGCCGCCGCCACCGGCCGGAGCTTCGGCAGCAGTTTGGAGGGAAACAGGCACAGCAGCACGACCGTATCGACATGGCTGTTGTGGTTGGCGGCGACGATGGCCGGCCCGTTCTTCGGCAGCTTCTCCGCGCCGATGACGTCGAGCCCAAACAACAGCCGCGCCACCGGCCGCACGATCAGCATCAGCGCGTAGCGGCGAATGATCTGCAGCATCAGAACCGATCGAGCGCGAAGTACGCGAGCAGGTGAAAATACACCGGCGCGGCGAAGGTGAGGCTGTCGAGCCGGTCGAGGACGCCGCCGTGGCCCGGAATGAGCCGAGAGGTGTCTTTGACGCCGAGGTCGCGCTTGATCGCGCTCATGGTGATGTCGCCGAAGAAGCCCGCCATCGGCACGAGGACGCCCATGATCGCAGCTTGCAGCGGCGTCAGCGGCGTGAAGTAGGGCGCGAGCAAATAGAACACCGCCGCGGCGGTCAGCCATCCGCCAATGGCGCCTTCCCAGGTTTTGTTCGGGGAGACTTTCGGCGTGATCTTGGTTCGCCCCAGCGCCTTGCCCCAGCAATACTGGGCGACGTCGTTGAACTGGGTTGTGAACAACAAGAAGAACACCAGTCCAGCTGCGCCGGCCGGCGCTTCGGCGTCCGGCGTGCGCATCAGGAAAGCGATGTAGCCGATATTGTAAACGCAAACGATCGTGCCCCAGTGCACGATGCCGACCGTGGCGAGGTAGCCTTCGGTGCGGCCGATCCAGGCCATCGCCGCCGCTGCGATCAGGAAGCCATAGACCGGGATGAAGACCAGATAGACGTTGTAGCTATCGTCAAACACCGTATCGGCGAAGATGAGCCCGTAATTGACGACCACGGAAAGATAGGCCAGCAGCACGATGATGCGGTCTTCCTTGCGGGTGGGCGCGAGCGTGAGAAACTCCTTGAGCGCGAGAAACGAGATCAGCGCGAACAGGATCGCGGTGGCCTGCCAGCCCAATAGCAAAGCGCCGCCGACCAGGAACGCGATCACCCACCACGAGCGCATGCGCGGGCCGAGGTCGCCCCATTTACCTGGTTGCAGCGCCGGCAGGACGAGGGCGGCGATCGTGCCGAGCACCAGCAGCGCGAGCACAACGCCAAAGCCGAGCGCGAGCGCGCCTGGCATCGTCACCAACCAGATTGTCACCTCGCCCATGCGCCGCTCCTTTCCCCGCAAGCGGGAGCGGCGTCAATGAGCGCGTTCAAAGCGGCGCGGGACTGGGCCGCGTCCTCGACGCTGGCGCATGTCGCGTTCGGCTTCTTTGCCATGGGCGCGTGGGCGGTGTTTGCAAACCGAAATCACCCGCTGCCGGACGCTTTGCTGGCCGGCCTGGTGCAGGGGACGATTTCCGGGCTGTTGACGCTGGTGCTGAAGAAATTCTTGGAATGGTTCAATGCGCGGCTGCGCGGGTTGGCGGCGCTGGTGATGCCGCCATTGGTTACGGCAACGAGCATCCTGACCATCCTGACAACGGCGCACACGCTGGCCCGCACGCCGGAAGTGCTGGCGACCGTCGCCGTGCCGTTCACGGTGTCGACCACGTACGCGATTCTCTACAATCTGCGGCTCTGGAGAGAGGCCTATGGCCGTCGATGAAAACCGCCGCCCCATTTCCCAGCGCGCGCACGGTTGGGCGAAGTGGCTGACCGGCGTCCTGGTGAAGAGCGGCGTCTCGCCGAACTTCATCTCGTTCACAAGTATCGTCTGGGCTTCGCTGGCGGGGCTTTGCTTCTACGCCATTGCGCTGTCGCCAGGTTGGATCGATCGCGCTCTTCTGTGCCTCGGCGCCGCCCTTTTCTGCCAGCTGCGCCTCTTGGCCAACATGATGGACGGCATGGTCGCGGTCGAAGCCGGCAAGGCCAGCAAAGACGGCATGATCTGGAACGAACTGCCGGACCGCTTCGCGGATATCGCCGTATTGGTCGGCGCCGGCTATTGCGTCGCTGCGCTCGGCGTCGCCGACGCTTCGCTCGGCTGGGCCGCCGCCATCGCCGCGGTGATGACCGCCTATGTTCGCGAAGTTGGCCGCGCGGCCGGCGCGCCAGCCGATTTCTCCGGCCCCATGGCCAAGCCGCACCGCATGTTCGTGATGACGATGGCCGCGCTTATCGGCGCGACCGCATCTTTGTGGGCCGATCAGCATCCTCCAGAACCGAGGCCAGACGACGCTGCGGCGATGGGGTTTGTTTTCTACGTCGCGCTCTGGATCGTACTGATCGGCTCGACCTTCACCGCGCTCAACCGCGCGCGCCGTGCTCTAGTATTTCTGAACACGCGCTAAATAGCAGCACGGCTCCCCGCGGCCTTCCTCGATAAGGGCGCCGGCGCGGGTCTTCAGACCCGCGCTCCGTTTTTCCTCACTTCTTTCGGAACGCGTCCAGACTCACGACCGAGTTGTCGCTGGCCGGCGTCGCCTCGCCTTGCGACGCCGCTTCGCGTTCGCGCGGCGCTGGATGGCCGGAATCGTCCCCCGAGGCCATGCGCGCTTCGTCGTGGTGATGCTGCTCGAAGTGCAGGCCGAACTTCACGCTCGGATCGAAAAACCGTGTGATCGCCGTGAGCGGAATGGTGATCGGGTGCGGCTGGCCCGAGAACTTCAGAATGACGCGGAAGCGGTCGGCATAAACTTCGAGATCCCAGAACTGGTGCTCGAGCACGATCGTCATCTCGTCCGGATAACGCGCGCGCAAATGTTCGGGGATCACCACGCCCGGCGCATGCGTGCGGAAGGTGATATAGAAATGATGCTTGCCCGGCAGGCCGCGCGGGTTCGCCGCTTCCTGAAGCGCGGCGCGGACGACGCTCCGCAGCGCGTCCTGCATCAATTGCTCATACCCGATCATGTCATCGGCCATGTGCCGCCCCTCCATTCGCTCCCGGGGCCAACCCTTACTGCCTCATTTCGGTCAGTCAATTGCTCATCCACAGAGCGCGAAATCGTCAATCTTCTCAACGTCGCGAGGCGAAACGCGCACGCGCGCGCCGCAGTTCGCGCCGCTTGTGGACAATTCCCGCCATTCGTCGCTCGCTCTCGCGCGAGACGCGAACCGCGCGTGCAACGACTCGCCAAGCACCTGCGATGCAACGGGATTCCGGCGAAGTCTTCGCGCCTTATCAGGTGTTGGGTGTGAGCCGCCGATGACGCCATCGGACGGCCGGGACACGTTACCGTACTGATAGAGAGGTCCCCGGCTTCTGTTGCCGGGCGCCGGGGGGCCCCGCCTGAAGTTGCTAGACCTCAGGGCTTGAGATCGGAACTACCCGTACCGCTTACGCAGCAAGGGCGAATTCCTCAGCAGTGTTGTCATTCGCAACTATGCTGTTTGGCCTATGACGGGACCAACCCGAGCAAAAGCAACGGCCTTCAACGTCCGTCGATCCTATTTCG
>CAZIOD010000117.1:0-8322 GCA_964540785.1 uncultured Terricaulis sp. | reverse complement strand
TGCGCTCCTTCGCGTAGGCCAGCGCCTTCTGATACGCCGCCTCGGCGACGCCGACCCCTTCCATGCCGACATTCAGCCGCGCTGCGTTCATCATCGTGAACATCGCCGCCAGCCCGCGATTTTCTTCCCCGATCAGCCAGCCTTGCGCGCCTTCATACGCCATCGTGCAGGTTGGAGACGCATGGATGCCCATCTTCTCCTCGACGCCAATGCAGCGCACCGCGTTGCGCGATCCGTCCGGCAGAATCTTCGGCGCGATGAACATTGAGATGCCTTGCGACCCGGCAGGCGCGCCTTCGATCCGTGCGAGCACGAGGTGAGCGATATTCTCCGTCAGATCGTGCTCGCCCCAGGTAATGAAAATCTTCTGCCCCGTCATGGCGTACGAGCCGTCCGCCTGCGGGACGGCCTTGGTCGTCAGCGCGCCAAGATCGGAGCCGGCCTGCGGCTCGGTCAAATTCATCGTCCCTGTCCATTCGCCGGAGACGAGCTTGTCCAGATAGAGCGCCTTCTGCTCGGGCGCGCCGTGCTGTTCGAGCGCCTCGATCGCGCCCAGCGTCAGCATCGGCAACAGGCCGAAGCTCATGTTCGCGGCATGCACCATCTCCATCACCGCAAGCGCCACCACGCGCGGCAAACCTTGGCCGCCATAAGCGGGATCGGCCGCGAGCCCTTGCCAGCCGGCTTGGCGAAACGCCTGGTACGCCTCGGCAAAGCCCGGCGCCGTGCAGACGACATCGCCCTCGAGTTTCACCCCGGCGCGGTCGCCGCTGCGGTTCAACGGCGCCAGCACATCCCCCGCCAACGCGCCGGCGCTCTCCAGGATTGCCGCGAGTACATCTTCGTCCAGTTCCGGAAAGCGTTCGCGCAAGCGCCAGAGGTCGGCGCAGGCTTCGAGCGCGAAGCGCATGTCGGCGATCGGGGCGGCGTAGCTCATGAATGCTCCTCGTTGCGGACCATACCGAGGTTGCGTTGCCAGCACAGCCCGCCCGTGGCGTCGCGCCGCCCGCGGCGCCATAATCGGCGGCGGGGCGCTCGGAGGACGCCATGCGCGCGTATCTGCTTGCCATGAGCCTTGTCGCCGCCGGCTGCACCGTTGCGCACGGCGCCGTTGATGAAGCTCCGCCGTTTGCCCGCACAGCGCCAGCCATCGCAGATGCCGCCGCCGCGCCCAGCTACCTTATCCCTGTCGATCTGCCCGCCGGCGATTATCGACTCGATCCGCGTCATGCGACCGTGACATTCCGCATTCGGCACATGGGGCTTTCGTGGCTGACTGCCCGTTTCGACGCGGAACTGGGCACATTGACGCTCGATGCCGCCGACCCCTCACGTTCGCGCCTCACCGCCAGCGTCGATGCAGCTTCTGTCAGCACCGCTGTGTCGTCGCGTGACGACGACCGCGCGTTCGACCGCATGGTCGCCCGCGCGCTGGGCGCCGAACGCACGCCACAGATCACCTTTATCTCCACCGCCATTGAACGGACCGGCGAAAACACCGCGCGCATCGATGGGAATCTGACCATGAACGGCCAAACCCATCCGGCGACGCTTGAAGCGACGTTCCTCGGCGCGGCGATCGATCCCCTTAGGGGCGCGCAGACCGTGCTGGGATTTTCCGCGCACGGCGTCATCGACCGCCGCCAATGGGGCGTCAACGATTGGAGCGCATTCGCCGGCAATGAAGTCCAGATCTTGATCGAAGCCGAATTCGTGAGAAGCGGGGCCGGTTGAAGCGCGCAGCAGCGCCGCTAGGGTGCGCCCCTGGAGCGAGGAGAACCCCGAATGAAGGTCTGGACTGTCTTGGCCGCCGCCACGGTGCTGGCGGCGTGTTCACAACCGGCCGACGCGCCGGTCGAGCCGCCGGCGCAAGTGAGCGTTGCGGCGCCCTCGGGCGAATATGCGCTCGACCCCTACCACTCGACCGTCACGGTGCGCGCACGGCATTTCGGGCTCGCCAATTACACGCTGCGCTTCAACCGGCTCAGCGGCGCCCTCAACTTCAACGCCGACAATCCGGCGCAATCCTCGGTGACGGCGACGGTGGACGTCACATCGCTCGACACGCCCTTTACCGGCGACCGCGATTTCGACGCCGAGCTGCAGAACTCCGAGTGGCTGGATAGCGCCGGCCACGCCGCGGCGACCTTCACCTCCACGGCCGTCGAGCAAACCGGCCCCAACACAGCGCGCGTGTCGGGCGACCTCACCCTCAAGGGCGTCACCCGCCCGATCACGCTCGATGTCACCTACAATTCCAGCTGGCGTCAGCATCCCGCGGGGCCGCCTATTTCCGGAATCGGCTTCTCCGCGCGCGGCGTTTTCAACCGCGCCGATTTCGGCGTGAACGCCATGCTGCCTCAGCCCGCCGAGCCGCAGAACGGCGTCGCCAATGAAGTCGAGCTCTTGATCGAGGCAGAGTTCACCCGCCCGATCGATAGCGCGCCGGTACCCGCGCCAGAGGGCGAGCCGACCAACTGATGGCTGCGCAGCAGCAACGCTACGCCGCCGTGGCGATTGTCCTGCATTGGGCGATCGCCGCGGCGCTTGTGTTCATGCTGCCGCTCGGCTTCCTCATGCACGAGCGCGCCGAGCACGGCGAGGCTAGCCAAGCCTTGTTCGAGGCCTTTCAACTGCACAAATCGATCGGCCTCACCGTTCTTGCGCTGACGATCGTGCGTCTCGTATGGCGGCTCACGCACAAGCCGCCGCCGCTGGCGGCGATGCCGGCTTGGGGAAAGCTGGCCGCGCGCGCCTTGCATTGGGCCTTCTACGTCCTGACGCTGGCGCTGCCGCTCAGCGGCTGGATCTATGTCTCCGCGGGCTGGTCTGTGCACGAGAACCAGCCGCTTCCGGCGCCGACGCACTGGTTCGGCCTGTTCGAAGTCCCCCACCTGTTCGGTCTGCCGAACGCATCCCACGGACTCCGCGAAGAGACCGCCGAGAGAGCACTGGCAACGCACGCCATCCTCGCCTGGGCAATCATTGGCCTGGCCGCCGTGCATGTGGCGGCGGCCTTGAAGCACCATTTCATCGATCGCGACGAGACACTGGCCCGCATGGTTCCAGGTCTGCGTGCGCCGAACGCGAGCGAACCTGCGCCGCGTAGCGTAGCGCGCAGCGCGATCCTCGGCGTCGGCTTGGCTGCTGTCGCGGCCGGCTTCGCCGCCGCTGTCTTGTCGGTGACCGATCTCCTCGCACCGGCGCCCGAGCCATCGCGTATTGAGATCGTCGAACCGGCGCCGCCGCCGCCCGAGCGCGCCGCGTCAGCGCCGGTCGAAACAGCTCTGCCTGCGACGTCCGGTGAACCGAGCCGCTGGGTCGTCGATCCCGCCGCGAGCGCGATCCAGTTCGCCTACGTCTATGAAGACGAAACCGGCGCCACCCCATTCAACGGCCACTTCACGCGCTGGCGCGCCGACATCCGCTTCGATCCCGATAATTTGGACGCCTCCTCCGTCGTGGTGCGCATCGAAACGGCGTCCGCCAGCACGGGCGTTTCGATGCACGACACCACGCTGCCGACCGCCCCCTGGTTTGACGCGGCGGCGCATCCCACCGCCGAGTTCCGCTCCACCCGCATCCGGCGCGTTGCGGATGGGCGATACGAAGCGCGCGGCGATCTCACCCTGCGCGGCCACACGCGCCGGGTCGATCTTCCCTTCACGCTCGACATCGACGGCGACCGCGCTACGGTTAGCGGCGCCACAACCATCGACCGGCGCGACTTCGGCATTGGCCGCGATGACGCCGGCGACGATCTCATCTCCCCCGAGATTCGCATCGAGGTGCGCGTCGCCGCCCGGCGCGCATCATGAACATCGCCCGCGCGGTCGAAATCCTCCTCGCCGGCGGCCTTGTCGCCTTCCCGACCGAGACCGTTTATGGCCTCGGCGCCGACGCCGCCAATCCGAACGCCGTCGCCCGCATCTTCGAGGCCAAGGGCCGGCCGCGCTTCAATCCGCTCATCGCTCATATCGCCGGGCTCGCCGAAGCAGAGGCGCACGCGCGTCTGCATCCGGCTGCCCGCGCGCTCGCCGAACAATTCTGGCCCGGCCCGCTCACCATCGTCGCGCCGCGCAAAGCCGAGAGCAGCATCGCCGAACTCGCCTGCGCCGGCCTCTCCACGGTCGCACTGCGCGCGCCCGCCCATCCCGTCGCGCGCGAGCTGATCGCCGCCTTCGGCAAGCCCATCGTCGCACCGAGCGCCAATCGCTCCGGTCACGTCAGCGCCACCACGGCGCAGCATGTGGCCGACGACCTCGGCAACCGGGTCGATCTCATCCTCGACGCAGGCCCTACGCCGATCGGCCTGGAATCAACCATTGTCGCCATCGACGATGAGGGCGCGGCCACGCTGCTTCGCGCCGGCGCCATTCCACGCGCCGACGTCGAATCGATCACCGGTCCGCTGGCCGCGCCGCAGGACGGCGCAATTGCCTCCCCCGGCATGCTGGAGAGCCATTACGCGCCGCGCGCGCGCTTGCGTCTCGACGCCGCGCCGCGGGAGGGCGAGGCCTATCTCGCCTTCGGCGCGCCAGCGCCGGCGAACGGGCTCACGCTTTCCGCGTCCGGCGATCTCGTCGAGGCCGCCGCCAATCTCTACGCCTGCCTGCGCGCGCTCGATGCCTCGGGCGCGCGCGCCATCGCTGTCGCGCCGATCCCAGCACATGGCCTCGGCGAAGCCATCCGCGACCGGCTGATGCGCGCCGCAGCGCCGCGATAGCGAGCAGCGCGAGGCGCAGATTCGCGCTACATCTTGCGCATGAACGCCGATCTCTTCGCCAGACTTGCCAATCGCCTCGGTCCCAAGGGCCATGCGACAGACGCAGCAACGCTTGCTTCCTACCTTGCCGAGTGGCGCGGCGCGTATCCCGGGCGGACGCCCTTCCTCGCCCTGCCCGCAACGACTGAGGAAGCCGCCGACGTCGTGCGCCTGTGTGCGCAAGCGGGCGCCGCGATCACGCCGCAAGGCGGCAACACCGGCCTCGTCGGCGGCCAGATTCCGGATGGTGAAGTCCTGGTTTCGCTCAAGCGCATGAACCGCATCCGTGCGGTCGACGCCGCCAACGACTCACTCACGGCCGAAGCGGGTGTAGTTCTTGCAACGGTGCAGCAGGCGGCAGCTGATTCGGATCGGCTCTTCCCCTTGAGCCTCGCCAGCGAAGGCAGCGCGACCATCGGCGGGCTCATCTCCACCAATGCCGGCGGCGTGCACGTGCTGCGTTATGGCATGATGCGAGACCTCGTGCTCGGGCTCGAAGCGGTGCTTCCGGACGGGCGCGTGTTCCACGGCCTTAAAGGTCTGCGCAAAGACAACACCGGCTGCGACCTGAAGCAGCTGGTCATCGGCGCCGAGGGCACGCTCGGTCTCGTCACCGCCGCCACCTTGAAACTCTTCCCGCGCCCGCGCGCGCGGGAAGTGATCCTCGCCGGCGTCGCCGACGCCGACGCCGCACTCGCCTTGCTCCATCGCATGAAGGGCGCGACCGGCGCGGTCGCCGCCTTCGAGATCATGAACCGGCTCTCGGTCGATCTTGTCGTCAAGAACGTCCCCAATACGCGCGATCCGCTGCCGGGCGCCCCGTTGATGGCGCTCATCGAGCTCGAAGCCATGCACGCCCATGGCCTGCGGGAAACCGCCGAAAACGCGCTTGCCGCCGCCCTCGACGCGGGCGAAGCGCAAACCGCCCTGATCGCTGAAAATGCAAGCCAGGCAAGGGATTTCTGGCGTGTGCGCGAGGAAATTTCCGCTGGCCACAGGCCCGAAGGCGCACAGGTCAATCACGACGTCAGCGTGCCGGTCTCGCAGACGCCCGCCTTTCTCGCGCGCGCCAATGCGGCGATGCAGGAGATCAGCCCCGGCGCGCGTATCGTCGCCTTCGGTCACATGGGCGACGGCAACTTCCACTACACCGTGATGCAGCCTGAAGGCGCCGATCCAGCGCGCTTCCCGGCCGAGCGCCTCTCGCTCACGGTCAACGAAATCGCCGACGCGCTGGGCGGCTCGATCTCGGCCGAGCACGGCATCGGCGTCGCCCGCACACGCGACCTCGAACGCTTCAAGGATCCCGACTCACTTGCCCTGATGCGCGCCCTCAAAGCCGCGCTCGACCCCCAACGCATCATGAACCCGCGCGTGTTGTTCACGTAATCGCTGTCTCGAAACGATACGCAAATTTGCTTCGCAACGAACGCACTTCACATCGCGACTCGATGCGAATCGTTGTTGCAGATTCGTCGCGCTGATATTTTTCAGTAGCGTTTACGCTTGCACATGACATATTGACGACGTACTGCGGCTTCATTGCCGTGACACAAAGGAGCCAGGGCATGGCTAGGAAAGCAAAGAAAGCAGCCAAGAAGGGCGTCGCGAAAAAGGCGAAGCGCCGCAAGACTGCGAAGAAGACCACAGGCGCCGCGAAGAAGACCGCCGGGCGCAAGGTCGCCAAGAAGCGCAAGGCCAAGAAGGCAAAGCGCGGCCGGTAAAGGCTTTGGGCGCCCGTGGGGTGCTCCAACTGAACAAGGACATCTGTCCAGGAGATGCGCGTCGCGAAAGCGGCGCGCATTCTTCGTTACGGGGAAGCTCGCTTGAGCCTACGAACGCACGCGGCTTGACGCGCCTTGCTGGCTCGCCGCTGTCTTCCTGGCCGTCTCATCGCCACACGCGGCGACAGGGCACGACTCCTGTTGGATGCCGATGGCCTGCGGTCGAAGTGGTTGGTTTTTCTCGTTTCTTCCGCCGCGGTCGGGACGCGGGCAGGCCCGCTTGTCCATGATAGGCTTGCCGGCTCGCTATTGATGCTGATCGGCTGCGGCGGCTTCATCTTGATCGGCGCATTCATACTCTTGGGCCTTTCAAGCCATGTAAGTTGGCCGCTCGCGCGAACGAAAGCTGACGGGTGGGGACCATGTAGGAGGCGCGCACATGAACGACTCATCTCGAAGTACGCCGGTTGCCGCCGCCGGGATCGTCTGTTTCAGAGACGACCACGTTCTACTCGTGCGCCGCGGAACCCCGCCGCTCGAAAATGGATGGTCGCTGCCGGGCGGACGCATCGAATGGGGCGAACGCGCCGCCGACGCCGCCCTGCGTGAGTTGAAAGAAGAGACAGGCTGTTCAGCCGAACTGATCGGCCTTGTCGATGCCGTCGACGCCATCTTCACCAGCCGCAGCGGCGCCGATTCGCCCTGGGCCCATTACGTGCTGATCGATTACGCCGCGCGCTGGACAGAAGGTGAACCCAAGCCGGGCGACGACGCACGGGACGCACGATTCTTCACGCCACAAAACCTTGGCGCGCTCGATCTCTGGAGCGAAACCCGCCGGATCATCGAGGCCGCACGCCAAATGCTGTGATGCGGCGCCGTGCTCTAAGAAGACCGCGAACGCCAGGGCGCCGACCGCCCGTGTCGCGCCGAACGCGGCGTTTGACAGCATCGACGCAACCGTGCGCGCCCCGATCAGCAGAGTCTCGAGCCAATGGAGAGACATGAGCGCAAACGCGCTCCAGCCCAGCGATGGGCGCGAAATTGAACAGAGCCGCCGTGGCCGGCCACTGCCTAGCCCGCACAGGAACCGCTTGCTCGTTCATGCGCTCACACCCTGCCCCACTTCGCCATTGCAGGGCGGGCACGGGCGAGTCCTATCGGACAGACGACGGAGAGGATAAGATGGTCGAACAAGAACGCCCGAACGGCGAGGGCGACCGTGTTGACTATGGCGCCGCGACCGCGGCTGCCGTCAGCGACACCATGCACGAGGCGGAGGATTTCGTGAAACGCCAGTGGCGCGACAACCCGATCGGCGTCGCGGCGGTGGTCGCCGGCCTGGGCATGCTCCTGGGACTGATGCTGGGGCGGCGCCGCTAACCGCAACACAGCGACACGCTTTACAGCAGCGGCTGAGGCGGCAAATCTCCGCCCACTTCGAGGTGGGAGGTGTTTTCATGAGATTTGCCGCCGCCGCATTCGCGGCCGCCCTCGTTTTCGCCGGCGTCGCCGATGCGCGCACTTGGCGCATTCGTCCCGGCCCCGACGCCCAGCAGCAACTGCAGACCGCCCTCATCGAAGCGCAGCCCGGCGACACCGTGCGGCTCGCACGCGGCCGGTACGAACTTCGCCAAGGTCTCTCGCTCGCCGTCGACCGCGTCACCATCCGGGGCGAAGGCCAAGACCGTTCCATCCTCTCCTTCGACAACCAGAGCCGCGGCGCTGAGGGCCTGCTGGTGACCGCCAGCGGAGTGGCGCTGCGCGACTTCGCCGTTGAGAACGCGCGCGGCGACGCCATCAAGGTGCGCGACTGCGAGGGCGTCACCTTCC
>CAZIOD010000116.1:0-8411 GCA_964540785.1 uncultured Terricaulis sp. | reverse complement strand
CTAGACACCATGGGCCAGATTCTGATCCGAAATGTGGATGATGCCGTCCTGAGCGCGCTCAAACAGCGCGCGGCCAGCACCGGATCCTCGTTGGAGGAAGAAGCCCGGCGCGCGCTCGCGGCGTCGGTTGGGCTGACGCGCGAAGAGGCTTTGGCGCGCCTGGAAACAATCCGCACGCGCATCGGCGCCCTCCCTGGCCCCTCAATTCTCGATGACCTGCGCGCGGATCGGGCGCGCGATCGGTGAGCTACGTCATCGACTCCAGTGTGGGTTTGAAATGGGTGCTGACCGAGGAGGGCTCCGCCCGCGCCTCAGCATTGCTTGCTAACGAACCGCTCGCTGCGCCGGAGCTCTTCTGGGTCGAATGCGCCAACGTGCTCTGGGTGAAAGCGCGGCGCGGCCAGATCAGCCCGGCAGATGCACGCGCTGCGTTCGACGCCATTGCCGCGGCGCCCGTGGCGCTCGTGCCATCGCAGTCACTCGCAAGCGCGGCACAAGCAATCGCTTTTGAACTTGATCAAACCGCGTATGACTGCCTCTATCTCGCCGCCGCGCTTTCGGCCCGCAAGACTTTAATCACAGCTGACGCAGCCTTTGCCAACGCAGCGCGCGCGCATCCCGTGTACGCCGCCAGCGTTCGCACGTTGTAGAGGCCCCGCGCTTTCCGCACCACGGCAGTCGCACGCCAGCTAGCCGACAACGCATCCCTCGTCGTCGCAGCCTGCGCTGCGCGCATCCGCTGCATCGGCTTTGGCGATATCGCCTTCTGCCAACAGGGCGCCCACGGCCGCGCCGAGCCTCAGATCGTCCACGTGCCCGAATGTCTGCATCCGCAAGCGCCCGGCGCGGTCGATCAGCAGCGTCGTCGGCGTACCCTGCATATTGTAGGCGCGCATGGTGGCCGGCAGCGGATCGCCTTCGCGGTGCGCATCGACGCCGACCGGAAAGCCGATGCGATACTCGTGCAGGAAGGCTTCGAGCGGGCCAACCCCGCCTTGGGCCTCATGGTGTTCGAAAACGCAATGCAGCCCAATCACCGCCAGATCGTTTTCCGCGAAAGCCGCACGCACGCGCTGGGCCTGCGGCAAGGCATGCGATACGCAACCCGGACACAGCATCTGAAACGCTACTGCCAACACCGTGCGCCCGCGCAGCTCATCGAGTGCGATCGGTGTGGGCGAATTCAACCAATGCGCGATTGTCCAGCGCGGCGCCTGTCGGGGAGTCATGGCTCACCATGTGCGCACGCAGCAGCCTTAATCAAGCTGCGCGCAGGAAGGTCGCCCGGCAATCTTCAGCAATTCGCCCCGGAACCCTCGCCGTCCGCCTCCGTTTGTTTTAGGGACGAGCTGAGTGGGGCGGCATATGCACATCGATCTTGAAGGAAAACGCGCGCTGGTGACCGGCGGCAGCTCCGGCATCGGTGCGGCAATCTCCAGCGCATTCGCTGAAGCGGGGGCGCACGTCGCTGTCAATTATCTCGACAACGCCGACCAGGCGCACGCGCTCGCCGACGCACTCCGCGCGCGCGGCGCAACCGTGCTTCCGCTGCGCGCCGACGTGCGTGACGCAGCCGCGGTCGAGAGCATGTTTCGCCGTGTCGACGCCGAATGGGGCGCGCTCGACGTCCTGGTCAACAACGCCGGCATTGACGGTGCGCGCGCCGAGACGTGGGACACCGACCCTGCCGAATGGATGAAGGTGATCGAAGTGAATCTGAAAGGCGCCTATCTCTGCGCGCGCGAGGCGCTGCGGCGCATGAAGCCTCGGCGCGCCGGAGTGGTGCTGAACATCAGCAGCGTCCATGAAGTGATCGCCTGGAGCGGCTATAGCGCCTACACAGCCAGCAAGGCGGGTCTTTCGATGCTGGCCAAAACCATGGGGCAGGAAGCCGCGCCGTACGGCATACGCGTGCTCTGCATCGCGCCCGGCGCCATCGCGACGCCGATCAACGCCGCTGTGCGCCGGGACGAAGCGTCACATGACGACCTGCTCGGCAAGATTCCGATGGGCCGCATAGGCGCGCCCGAAGACGTGGCCCGCCTGGCCGTCGTGTTGGCGTCCGAGGCGGCGAACTACATGACCGCGACCACGGTGTTTGTCGACGGCGGCATGACCGCGTATCCGGATTTTGCTCATGGCGGATAAGCTGCACGCATCTGTCCCAATCGAAGACTACGCGTTGATCGGCAACACCCTCACTGCGGCGTTGGTCAGCCGCGCCGGGTCGATCGACTGGCTCTGCTTGCCGCGCTTCGATTCGCACGCTTGTTTCGCCGCGCTGCTTGGCACCGCTGAGAACGGCCGCTGGAAAATCGCGCCGACGGCGCCCGCTGCGCACGTTTCGCGGCGTTACCTCCAGGACACCGCCGTGCTGGAGACCCGCTTCGAAACCGACATGGGCGCCGTCACCGTCACCGACTTCATGCCCGCCAGCAGCGACGAAGAACAGATCGATCTCATCCGTATTGTCCGCGGCGAATCCGGCGTCGTCGATATGAGCATGGACCTGACGCTGCGCTTCTCGCACGGGCGCGCCATCCCCTGGGTGCAGCGGCGCGATTACGGCATCAGCGCAGTGGCCGGTCCCGACGCCGTCGAGATCACCACCCGTGCGCCGCTCCACGGCGAGAACATGCACACGGTGTCGCACTTCAAGATCGCGGCCGGCGAGCGTATGCCGTTCACGCTGTCCTACCATCCCTCGCACAAGCAGGCGCAGTTCACCCCGGATAGCGGTCAAAGTCTGGGCGACACCGTCGCGTTCTGGCGCGAATGGGTGCGCCGGGGCAGCTTTGACGAAATGCCCGCGCCTCTGCGCGAGCCGGTGGTGCGGTCTCTCATCACGCTCAAACTTCTGAGCTACAGCCCCACCGGCGCCATCGTCGCAGCGCCAACGAGTTCGCTGCCTGAAGAAATCGGCGGCGCCCGCAACTGGGATTATCGCTATTGCTGGCTGCGCGATTCGGCGCTGACGCTGCTGGCGCTTCTCAACGGCGGGTACCGCGACGAAGCCGAAGGCTGGCGGCGCTGGCTGCTGCGCGCTGTCGCCGGCCATCCGCAGCAATTGCAGGTGTTGTACGGGCTCGGCGGCGAGCGCTGGCTGCCGGAGTTCGAAATTCCGTGGCTCAGCGGATACGAAGGCAGCCGGCCCGTGCGCATCGGCAACGGGGCGGCCGAGCAACTCCAGCTCGACATCTATGGCGAGCTGCTCGACACCCTGCACGCAGCGCGGGAAGCGCAGCTACAGCCACACGCCGAGGCCTGGGCGCTCGAACAGGTGCTGCTCGACAACCTCGAACAGCGCTGGCGCGAACCGGACCGCAGCATTTGGGAAATCCGCGGCGCGCCGAGGCACTTCACGCATTCGCGTGTTATGTCGTGGGTGGCGTTCGATCGTGGCATCGCCAGCGCCGAGCGTTTCGGCCTCGACGGCCCGGTCGAACGTTGGCGCGAACTTCGCGCCGCGATCCACGCCGACGTCTGCGCCAACGGCTTCAGTGCGGCCAAGAACAGCTTCGTGCAATTCTACGGCGGCGAGGATCTCGATGCGAGCGCACTCCTGATGCCGCAACTGGGCTTTCTGCCGCCCACAGATCCGCGCATCGCCGGCACCATCGCCGCCATCGAGCGCGAACTCGTCGCCGGCCCGCTGGTGCGCCGCTATTCAACCGACACCGGCGTCGACGGCATCGCCGGCGGCGAGGGCGCATTTCTCGCCTGCAGCTTCTGGCTCGTGGACGCGTACGTGCTGAGCGGACGGCTCAATGATGCGCGCGCGCTGTTCAATCAATTGCTGGCGCTGCGGAACGATGTCGGTCTGCTCGCTGAAGAGTACGATCCGCACGCCAAGCGCCAGCTCGGCAACTTTCCGCAGGCGTTCTCGCACATCGGCCTCATCAATTCGGCCCACAATCTGATCAAGCGAAAAGGGCCAGCTCAGCAGCGCGCCGAAAAGAGCGCGCCGAAACACGTCGAGAAACTGGCGGATTGAAACGGCGCATCACGCGTGTGCGCGCTGGGCCATCCATTGCGACAGGGGCCGCCACACTGCGCGGGTGAGGCCCATGCCGCGGAAAGGCGCGTTCAACGCCGGCCAGACATATTGCAGGCGTTGACGACGATACCCGATCGCGGGCCACAGACCGGCGGTCACCTCATCCGGCACAAGCGCGCCTGCAAGGCGGCGCGCGGCCAACATCTGGGTGCGCACGGCAAGACGGCGGACCCCGCCTCCGCTCATCTCCAGCACTTGGCGCCAATCGACGCCCTCCGCAGACGCAGCCAACAGCGCTACGTCCATCAGATGCCGCAGATGAAAGCCGCCGCGCCAGAACATCCCCTCGTGCCATTGGTCATGCCACACGCCGATCAGCACTTGCAGTTCCGGCGGGGGCACGCGCACCCGCCCGCCGGCGAAACTCCTGCGATCGCACCGCGCAAAAAGGTCGGGAACGATTTGCCCGCCAGGCGCACGCTGATGCAAGTCAAGTCCGCCGACGTCGTGCGTGCGCGCGAGGGCGGCCGCAGGATGGCGCACGAGGCCCCGCTTGTCCTCGACGATCGAAAAGCCGGCATTAGCAAGGGCGGTCAGGCCCCGGTCGAATTCGGCAGGGAGCACGAGCAGGTCGATGTCGGCCATCATGCGGTCGGCGGCGCAATCGCCTACTTGCGCGTGCAGCGCCGCCCCTTTCAACAGCACAGGCTCGACGTCTGCCGCATTGAGCGCTGCGACCGCCTCGCTCAGCATCGATAACAAGCGGCGATTGCGCTCCCGGTTGCGTGCGCGCACGTCCGCCAGAAACGCTAGCACGTGTTCCGGCAAAAGATCATGCTGCAGGCGCGCGCATAGCTCCGGCGCCACTAATTCCTCGCAGGCGAGCGTTAGAATTTCTGTCCAGTCCGGCTCGCGTGCAGTCCGCCCCGCGAGGATGGCCGAGAGCTGGGCAAGCGCACGGCCTCTATTCATGGATCAGCCGCTCAATTAACGCCACGGCGTCGTTGAGCCCGTCGTAAAAGAGGCGCGCGCACACGCCGTTGGACAAATCCTGCGCGAGGGCATCGAGTGTTTCCCCTTCGATCCGCCCGCGCTCAGCGTAACCGCTGGCCAGCAGCGCGCACAGCGCTTCCTGGGGTTCAATGCGTGCGAGCATTGCCTCGCGCCCGGCGCTTCGTGCAAGCAACAGCACGACATCGAGCGGCTTTCGTTGTCCGCCCTCACGCTGTTCCGGTAAAAGGTAACGCACAACCTTGCCGTCACCGCGCGTATGCGCCTCAACACGTTCGAGACGCGGCCAGTAAGGCGCGAGCAACGGCCATGCATCGCGCTTGACTGCGGCCGCAAACGACGCGCCCTGCACGCGGCCGTCCGCGCACACATGCACGATATCGTCGCTGCCATACGAAAAGCCGCGGGCGCATAAGGCGAGCGTGAGCGTCGTCTTGCCTGCCCCGGGATCGCCGGCCAGCAGCACAGATTTGCCGCCCGCGGTCACCAGGCCCGCATGGGCAAGAAATCCCTCATCCACCGCCGCGCAATAGCGCCCCGTGAGCAGCGCCTTCAGCCGCGGCACGGTGTGCGTGCGCGGCGCCAGCCCGTCTGAGGCGCCGTCGACAAGAATGACATCCTCGCTCTCGTACCCAAGTATGTCGATATGGAGAGGCGTGTCGGCGCGGCCCCGCGCGAGATGGCCGAACACGGCGTGCGCGGCCCCGCCGTCCGCAGCGCCGAAGAATTGCACTTCGCTCGCCATCGGGCCGAGGCCGAGCGAAAGCGTTCGCGTCAGAGAGGGCGCAAGCTCCTCCCGGAGAGGCGCGACATAGCCCGCGCGCAGCCAAGCGCTGACGATGGACAGCGCGTAGGCCGCGCTCTCCTCGTGCGAGGCGCCTAGACCCTGCAAAGTTTGCGCGATGGTTGCGCAACTGCCGCCCTGTGCGAGCACTTTCCAGGCCAGGGCCGCGGTGTCATTGAGTTCCGAGAGATGCTGTTTACGCATGCAGAAGAGCGCGGTGCGCCGACCGAGGCGCAACGCATGCACGCTTGGCGACGCCTGGATCGGACGCGACCACCACGCCTCCGCCGGCGTTACCCGGTCATCGGCTGACCCCTTAACAGCCTGCAGAATGATCTAATCGTCCCGACGACGGCGCCGACGGCGGCGTCTGCGTTTGCCGTGGTGATGGTCATGACAATCGTCATGGTGGTCTGACGACGATGCGATGGCGTTGGAACTCATCGATGTGGAGAGAAGGAAAGCCATCGCCGGCGGGACGACGAGGCCGACCTTGCCGGCTGTCTTGAGAAAATCACGGCGGCCGGGATCGACGTTCTGCGGAGTCTCGGTCATTCGTTCACTGCCTCCCTGCCCCGCCTGAACGTTCTAACTAGCTCGCAAGGTCCGCCCAGCAAGCGTGTCCGATACGAATTTTTTTCGATCGCACGGTACGGATTCGCGCGCTACTTGCGCACCTTCGGTTCGCCCAGCGTCATGAAGATCACCGGCCCATCCGTTGGGCCGCGATAGACGCCGTGCGCCGCATTCACCTTCATCGCCAGCGCCGCCATCTGCCAGGCTTCCTTCTCGCTCATCTTGAGCGCGCGCGCGGTGAGTTCCTCGAGGTCGTGCTTGGCGCCGAACCAGCGCGTGCGTTCCGCGTCCGCGCGGAGCCGCGTATGCACCATCGGATGGTCCCATCCCCAGCGGAACAGATGCGTGCGCGGGTTCCAGGCGCCGACAATCTGCACCGGCGCCGTCACTAGCGCGCCGTCCTTGCGCTCGAACTGAATGATGCCGGCGTCCTGGTTCA
Source organism: uncultured Terricaulis sp. (assembly GCA_964540785.1). Taxonomy (GTDB): domain Bacteria; phylum Pseudomonadota; class Alphaproteobacteria; order Caulobacterales; family Aquidulcibacteraceae; genus Vitreimonas. The sequence continues at coordinate 1,604 of CAZIOD010000116.1, read as the reverse complement.
CGATCCAGGGCGCCGTTTCGAGCTTCAGTTTCTTGGCCAGCCAGCGCTGCCGGTTGAGCAGATCGATCCAGCTCTCGGCCCAGAATCGATCCACGTCGACACGTTCGCCGCCCCATGGAACGAGCGCACGCGACGAGGCGCGCGGCTCAGCCGCCGCCTCTGGCGCTCGTTTTTTGCGGGCCTGCTGCATTCGTTCCCCGGTTCCGCATCTTGTGGATAAGCGATTTCCCGTGTCGCGGGAAACCCCCTTTACGCCGGATCGTCCGTCTTGCGGCCGCCGCGGCCAACCGTCAGCGCCTTGATCACGCCGCGGAAGGTGCGCGCCTCCTGATCCGTCAGGCGCGCGCGCAAGAACATCGCGCGCAGGTTGCGCTTCATCAGAGGCGCCTTGTCGGGCGGATGAAAAAACCGCCCGCGCTCGAGCTCGGACTCGAGATGGACGAACAACGCCTCCAGCTCCTCCTGCGTCGCCGGAGGGTTATGCGCATCACGAAACCAGGGCGGCGCATCGCCCTGCTGACGCGCTTCGGCGTAGGCATAGGCAAACACCGCCACGGCGTTCGCCAGGTTGAGCGAGGCGAATCCCGGATTAACCGGCAGCGTCAGGATCGCGTCCGCTTTCGCCACCTCGTCGGACTCAAGTCCCGCCGCTTCAGGCCCGAACATGATTACTGGCCGCTCGCCCGCGGCGATCGCGCTCCGCAGCTTCGCCGCCGCTTCCCGCGGTCCCCACACCGGCTTCTCCATCCCGCGCGGGCGCGCGGTCGCGGCCAGCACCAATGTCGCGTCGGCCAGCGCGTCTTCGAGCCGCCACTCAACACGCGCCCGCTGCAGCACCCGATCGGCGCCAACCGCGACGACTTCGGCCTTCGGGTTCGGCCAGCGATCGCGTGGGCTCACGAGGCGCAACGAGATCAGGCCGAAATTCAACAGCACGCGTGCAGCCGCGCCGATATTTTCGCCCATTTGGGGTCGCACCAGGCACACCGCCGGCCACTCTTCTTCGATCGGCGGCGGCATGTTTCGTGCGCGTGTCACGGCTTCAGTCCGGTCTGGTTCATGGCAGGTCACGTCATTTCGCATCGACAGCCGCGCCGCAAGCGCGTCGCCCGCGCCGGCGCGGGGCGGATGCTTGTGCGCCGCCGCTTCGGCGCGCTCGCCATAACTGTCGCCGCTTTGGGCGCGGCCAGCTGGCTCGCACCCTATCTTTACCGCTCTCCGGCGCCGCCCGCCGCCGATTTCGCGGAGGCGCCCGCGCTGGCGAAACCGCCGCCGGCCGCGCCGACAAAGGTGGTCCGCCGCGCCGCTCCCGAAGTCACGCCGGCGCGGGCGCACCGTCCGCGGCGCGCTCGCCCGGGCGTGCCGTTGGACGCCCGCCCGGAACGCCCCACGGAAGATTTCGAGATCCTGTCAGCTGCCGAGCTGGACGCCATCTCACAAGCCCGTCCCTGACGCCGGGCCGCATTTGCGCCCGCCTCGCAAGCTGCTACCACCCCGCGCATAACGCGAAAGGTGGCTAGGCATGGCAAAGATCAAGGTGGACAACCCTGTCGTCGAACTCGACGGCGATGAGATGACCCGGATCATCTGGGCGCTCATCAAGG
>CAZIOD010000115.1:0-8419 GCA_964540785.1 uncultured Terricaulis sp. | reverse complement strand
CGCCGGCTGCTTCACCGCAGACGAAGCGCTGCGCACGCTCCGCCTCGCGCGCGAAGCCGGCGATTGGAAGTTGGTGAAGCTCGAAGTGCTCACCGATCAGAAGACGCTCTATCCCGACATGGAAGAGACGCTGCGCGCTGCAAAAATCCTCGTCGCCGAAGGCTTCGAGGTGATGGTCTATTGCAGCGACGATCCGGTCTACGCCAAGAAACTCGAAGATTCCGGCTGCGTCGCCATCATGCCGCTGGGCTCGCTGATCGGCTCCGGCCTCGGCATCCAAAACCCGGTGAACATCCGCCTCATCGTCGAACAATCCCGCGTGCCCGTCATCGTCGACGCTGGCGTCGGCACCGCAAGTGACGCCACCGTGGCGATGGAGCTCGGCGTCGACGGCGTCCTCATGAACACCGCCATCGCCGAAGCCAAAGACCCCATCCGCATGGCGCGCGCGATGAAGCACGCGGTGATCGCGGGGCGCGAAGCGTATTTGGCGGGAAGGATGGGGAAGAAGATGTACGCCGATCCGAGTTCGCCGTTGGGCGGGTTGATCTAAATATGGACCGCCGGCGCCCCCGCCGGCCAGCACAGCCATACCAAGATAGAGCGCCGCGTGGGGCAACTGGTGTTGCCGGCGAGGGCGCCGGCGGTCCAATATGTCCGCTCACACCCAACGCACAACCTTGCTTTCGGTATCGATGACGCCGTCCAATTCGGCGATGCGGTCGATGACGGCGTCCATAGCGGCGATATCTTCGCCCTCTACCAGAGCGACGATGTCGGGCGTGCCGAACAATGCATCGGCGCGCACTACGCCAGGGATTTCACGCACCTCTTTGACGATACGCTTGGGCCCCGGATTTTCCGTGTCTATGAACACGTAGGCTTCCACTTTCATGCCAACCATTCCCCCAAATCCCCCAACGCCCGTTCCGCCATCGCCAACTTCTTCGCGCGCCCGCGCTCTTCACCTTTGAGTTTCTTCCCATCCGGCCCGCGCGTCGGCGCGGCGATTTCCGGAAATAGCCCAAAGTTCACATTCATCGGCTGAAACGAGCCTTTGCCGTCTGCGATATGCCCGCCGGTGACGTGCGCCAGCAGCGCGCCCAGCGCCGTCGTCGCCGGCGGCGGCTCGATCGCGCGTCCCAAACGCTCCGCCGCCGCAAAGCGCCCGGCCAGCATCCCCATCGCCGCGCTCTCGACGTAGCCTTCAACACCGGTGACTTGCCCGGCAAAGCGAACGCGCGGCTCGGCGCGCAAACGCAATGTCGCATCCAAGAGCTTCGGTGAATTCAGAAACGTATTGCGATGAATCCCGCCCAGCCGCGCAAAGCGCGCGTTCTGCAAGCCGGGGATCATGCGAAAAATCTCTTCCTGCGCGCCATATTTCAGCTTGGTCTGAAAGCCGACCATGTTGAACAGCGTGCCGAGCTTGTTGTCCTGCCGTAGCTGCACAACCGCATAGGGCCGCTTGCCCGTGCGCGGATCCATCAAGCCCACCGGCTTCATCGGGCCAAACCGCAGCGTATCCGGCCCGCGCTCGGCCATCACTTCGATCGGCAGACAGCCTTCGAAATAGGGCGTATTTTTCTCCCACTCGCGAAACTCAGTCTTCGCGCCCGCATTCAGCGCCTGCACGAACGCCACATACTGCGCCTCATCCATCGGGCAGTTCACATACGCCGCCTTATCGCCGCCCGGACCTTCCTTGTCGTACCGCGACTGCTTCCAGGCGATGTCGAAATCGATCGAGTCCGCATTCACGATCGGCGCGATCGCATCGAAGAACGCGAGCGAGTCTTCGCCGGTGAGATTGCGGATGGAGTCGGCGAGTGAAGGTGAGGTGAGGGGACCGGTGCAGAAGATGATAGAGTCATTCCAGGCCGGCGCGTCAGCGTCGGACCTGGAATCCAGGGCAACCGCTCCATCGTCGGCGCTGGATTCCAGATCGCGCTCCGCGCGTCTGGAATGACTCAATAACTGGTCGAGCGACCTCACCTCGCCGCGCTCCACCGTCACAAGCGGATGTGTCTCCAACGCCGCCGTCACCGCATCCGAAAACACATCCCGGTCCACCGCCAGCGCGCTGCCCGCCGGCACTTGCGCCGGCGCGGCGCTCGCCATCACCAGCGAGCCCAACCGCCGCATCTCCTCATGCAGCAGCCCCACCGCATTGCCGCGCCAGTCATCGCTGCGGAACGAATTGGAGCACACCAGCTCAGCAAACTTCTCGGTCTTGTGCGCATCGGTCATCCGCACCGGCCGCATTTCGTGCAGCACCACCGGCACGCCGGCATTCGCCAGCGCCCAAGCCGCCTCGGACCCGGCCAATCCGCCGCCAACCACATGCACAGGTTTCATTGCGCTCGACATGTGCGCCTTATAGTGTCCCGCGCAGCGAAAGCGGAGGGGCAGATGTTTCGACCGGTAACGCTTGCCGCAGCGATCCTGGCGATAGCCTGCGCCACGGCCTCGGCGCAAAGCCAGAGCCCCATTGTCCAGCACTACCGCGCCTACCAGGCTGCGCTCGACGCCAACGACCTTGCCGGCGCGGAGCGGGAAGCCGCCGCGGCGCTGGAAGCGTCTGAAGCGCGCGACGGCGATGGGGGGCGCACCGCCGTGCTGGCGCTGAACCTCGCCACGGTGCGCTTTCTCGACAACAACGCCGCGGGCGCGCTCGCGCCTGGCCAGCGTGCGCTTGCGCTGGCGCAGGCGCACGGCGAAGCCGCCACCGGCGTTTCGCCCGCGCTTGCGCAGTTGCTGGTCTACCGAGCGGAGCTCGCGGCAACACAAGATGGCGCTGCGGAGCGGCTGGCGGCAGCGATCGAGGCCGCACAACGGCAGCGCCTGCCGTCGTCGGAGATATTTGACGCCGCCCTGGAACACGCCGTCTTCACCTTCCGAAACAAGCGCTATGGAGAGTCGGCGCGCTCCTGGGCGATCGCCGCGAATTTCTCCGAGGGCGCGCGCCTGAGGCCCGCGCACGCGCGCGGCATGGCGCTTACTGGCCGCGCCGCCGCCCTCGTTCTCGATGAGGTCGATGGACGGCGGCGCAGACTCGACCCGGACGTGGCCAGCGAGGCCTATGGCATTCTGGTCGACGCTCTCAACGTGCTCGCGACGTTGCCGAGCGTAAACACCGATGGCGAAGTGTCCCTGGCGATGCGCAGTTATGCCGAGGCGCTGGCTTGGCGCGCGGTGCTGCATGCCAAGCTTGCTTCGGACGGCCAGCGCATTCCCGAGGTGCGGCCGGCACAAGGCGATGGCGCGGACGGCCTGAATGAAGTGGATGCAGGCGCCGGCGCGCCCGCGGCGCTTGCGCCGCGATGTCTCGTTCGGGTTGAGCCGCGCAACGCTTCACAGCTCTATCCGGACGACGCGTTGATGGATGGCCGCCTCGGCGGCGTGGCCGTGCTTTTCCGCATCAATGAGGCTGGCGAGCTTGAGGATGTAGAAGCGCTTGCCTCGGTTGGCGGCGCCGAGTTTGGCGAGTCGGCCGCGCGCGCCCGCGCCTGGCGCGTGGAACGGCGTACGGATTCGCCGCCGAACTGCCGTATGGCGATGAATGTCATCCGCAGCATCTCCTTCCAGACGGGTCGATAACGCTTAGCCTCGATTGAAGTCCGGCGAGGTTCGTGCCAGAGCGCGCCGGCATGACAAGCACTGTCCCCGTCCGCGAGTGCGTTGGCGAAGCACTGCGCTTCACCACCGAAAATGCCCGCTTCATCCTGCTGGCCAGCGCCGCCGGCGCGGGCGCGTTGGCGCTGCTGACCGGGGTTGCCTTGCTGGCGGCGCCGCTCTCTCTGTTCGCAAGCCTCGCCAGCACTTTCGTGCGCGCCGCCATCTATGCCGTGTTCATCGCCGCCATGCTCTATGGCGCGCACGCGGTGCGGCCGCGTCTTGCGGGCGATGCCTGGCGCGTCTGGGCGTCGATGGCGATTGTTGGCCTCTTCATGTTCATTGTGATGTTCGTGGCTTCGATCCCGGGCATGATCGTGCTGCTCACCGGCCCGCTTGCGCCCTACGTGGACGATCTGACCGGCGCCGGGCAGAGCCAGGCCGAAATCATGCAAGTGCTGACCCGCTTCGCCCAGGACGAGCCGCTGGCTGTGTTGCTCTTCACGTTATTCTACGCCGTGGTCTGGATGCTGCTGACTTCGCGGCTCTTCCTCGCCGCGCCTGCGAGTGTGGACGCCGGCCGCGTGCTGACCTTCGAGACCTGGCGCTGGACGCGCGGGGCCGTGCTCTCAATCGTGTGGGCGCGCATCATGCTGCTGGCGCCCGCCTATGTGCTGGTCAGCGCACTTGACCTGCTAGTGGCGCGGATCTTCGGCATCAACGCGTTCGACCCGGTTGCTGCGGGCGGCATGGCGCAGGCTAATCCGCTGGCTTTCATCGCCTATGTGTTCGCCACCGGGTTCATCACCCTCGTGATCTACGCCGCGCTCGAAGCAGGGCTGTCAACATCGCTTTTCAGGGTTTTGCGCCAGAGCCCGCCGGCCGGCATGACGCTCGACCAGGTCGTCAAGTCGGACTAGGCCTCCCCTCCCTATGTCCTCTCGCCCCTACGTCGCCGACCTGCTTCGGCTTGCGGGCCCCGTCGCGCTGGCGCGCCTGGGCATCATCGGCATGGCGCTCGTCGACGTCATCGCCGTCGGTCAGTTTGCGCCCGATGAGCTGCCGCACCAGGCGCTCGGCTGGGCGCCGACGGCTGTGTTTCTGGTCGCCGCCATCGGCCTCTTGCAGGGCGTGCAGATTTGGGCCGCGCGTTCGATCGGCGAGAAGAATCCGGAAGGCGCCGGGGTTGCGCTGCGCCGCGGGCTCATCCTGGCTTTCGTTGCAGGCTTGGCCTCAACCGCAGCGATGTGGCTCGCCGGAATAAATCTTTTCACGGCGTTCGGCATCGAGCAGGAGCTCGCCGCGCCCTCGACGCCTGTGATGCGCACCCTGGCGCTGTCGATCCCGCTGCATCTTGTCTACATCGCCGGGACTTATTTCCTCGAGGCGGTCAAGAAGCCCGGCATTTCCACAGTTGTGATGTGGGCGGCGAACGCGGTGAACCTTCTCCTGAATCTCTGGTGGACGCCGGAGCACGGCGCCATTGGCTCCGCCTGGGCGACGGTGGGCGCGCGCGTGTTCCTTGCTGGCGCGCTGCTGGCGTGCATCTTCCTGATGCGTGACGGCGCTCACTACGGCGTGCGCAAGCTCGGCGTTCCAGGGCCGAGCTATCGCGCCTTGCTTGCCGTGGGCATAGCGGCGGCCGTGAGCCAAGCCGTAGAAGCTGGCGCCTTCTCGGCCATGACCGTGATCGCCGGCCGGATCGGCGCTGAAGTCGTCGCCGCCTACCAGATTCTGCTCAACCTCATGGCCTTTGTGTTCATGGTCGCGCTCGGCCTCGCCGCGGCCAGCGCCGTTCTCGTTTCGGAAGCCATCGGCCGCCAGGCGCCGCAGGATGCGGCGCGCGCAGGCTGGACGGGCATTGGCCTCACCGCGATAGCGATGATGATCGCGGCGATCGCCATTCTTGTTTTCGCCGAGCCGATCGGGCGCGCCTACACCGCGGATGTTTCACTTGCTGCGCTGATCGCGTCCTTGATGTGGATCGCCGCGCTCGTGCTGCATCCGGACGGCGCACAGGTGGTCACAGCCTCCGCGCTGCGTGCGCGCGGCGACAATTGGTTTCCCACCTTCAGCCACATCCTCGCCTACGCGCTCGTGATGCCGATACTGGGTTATTGGCTCGCCGAACATGAAGGCATGGGCGTCACCGGGCTATTATTCGCGATCTTCTGGTCGAGCGTGCTCAGCGCCGCCATTCTGCTGGCGCGTTGGTGGGTGCTGAGCCAGAAACCGGAAATCAGAAACCAGAAGCCCGAATCTCACGGCGCCGCGGCGATCCATTCTTCCGACTTCTGACGTCTGGACTACGCCGGCGCGCCGAGAATCCAACCTTCCTCTTGCTCGATGACCTCGCGACGTTGATCTTCTGCCGCCCGGCCGAACAGCGGTGCAAGCCGGCCCTTTTCATCGAGCGCATTGAAGTGTTCGCATGCGCCGCGGACCTGTGCTTCGTCTTTCACCACGCCCGCGCCCGCTTTGGCGCCGAGCATGGAGGGATAAACTTCCGCAAACACCGCATCGAGGTCGGCGACATCAGCCGGCGCGAGCGGCTTCCAACCGGTCTCGAACGGCCAGAACTGCGCCGCGCGCGCATCGCGCAGCCGCTTGGCTACAGGGATTCCCGTCAGCGCCTGGCCGCCGACCGAGCCCTGGTAATAGAGCTTCCAGATCGGCGTCGGGCCCTTGATTGCTTGTTCGCACAACCGGAACTCAGGCAGATCGCCCGGCCCGTGCTCGCGCGGGCGCTTGGTTGAGAGCATCGTCTGCGCATCGCGCTCCGGCGCGCCCCAGAACGGAAAGGCTTCTCCAGTCATCAAGCGGTTCATCTTGGCGCCGACCTGGAAACGGTTGTTCACGTTGTTCGGCTTGTCCTTCACCTCGCGCGTCACGAAATCCATCATGGCGCGCCAGGGCTCGCCTTCGAGCTTGAGCGCCGCCGCCGTGCCGCGCGGAAAGGCGAGCGGGAAGTCAAATCCCACCAGAACGCGTTCGCTCTTGCGCTTGAGATCGTCAAGCACGCTGTTGAGCAGGGCCTCTGCGGCGACGCGCGTGGGCGGGTTGTGCGCCTCGAACGCCATCTGGAAGCGCACATTGCGTTTGTACACGCCGATCCAGATTGAATCAGGGCCGGTGGCGGGCTTGGCGCCCGCGCTCCAATCCACCATCACGTATGCTTGAAAGAGCCGGACGCTCATTTCAATCTAGCTTGACCAGCATCTTGCCGACATTGCCGCCTGTGAAAAGGTTGAGGAACGCTTTGGGCGCATTCTCAATCCCGTTCTCCACCGTCTCCTCCCATTTCACTTTGCCTTCGCGCACCCACGCACCCATGTCTGCGTAGAATTGCTCGCGCATATCCATGAAATCGGTGATGATAAACCCCTGCATTCGAATGCGCTTGCCGACGATATACGGCATGTTGCGCGGTCCGGGCGGCGGTTCGGTCGCGTTGTAAACCGAGATCATCCCGCACTCGACGAACCGGGCAAACGGCCGCGCGACTTCGAGCGCCACTTCAAGATGTTCGCCCCCGACATTGTCGAAATAGATGTCGACGCCCTTGGGCGCGGCAGCGCGCACGTTCTCGAGGAGGTTGCCCTTCTTGTAGTTGACCAGCCCGTCGACGCCGACGCTTTCCAGCCATTGTAGTTTTTGCTCCGATCCCGCCGAAGCGACAACTGTGCAGCCGCGAATCTTGGCGATTTGGCACACCGTGGCGCCGACCGCGCCTGCTGCGCCCGAGACGAACACCACATCGCCCGGCTTGGGCTCGCCGATACGGTGAAAACCGCAATAGGCGGTCATGCCGGGCATGCCGAGCACGCCCAGGAAGGCCTGCGGCGGAACACCCTCGCTCGGCAGCTTGTTCAGCGCCGCGCCCGCTGCCACGAACGCCTCGCGCCAGCCGTTCATGCTTTCGACCCAATCGCCGGGCTGGAACTTGGGATCGTTCGATTTCACGACCTGGCCGACCGCGCCCCCTTGCAGCGGCTGATTGAGCGGAAACGGCGGCACATAGCTCGCCCGGTCGTACATGCGCCCGCGCATATAGGGATCGACGGACATCCACGCGTTGCGCACCAGGACTTCGCCGGCGCCCGGCTCGGCGACCTCGACAGTCGCCAGTTCGAAGTTCGCCGCGTCCGGCAAACCCACGGGCCGGCTCTTCAGGCGGATTTCCCGCGACGTCGTCGCCATGCGTCTCTCCATCTTGGTTCGTCGCACCCTAGGCCGTGGGCGCATTGTTTCAAGCTGAAGCCGGGCGCTGGACAGGGAAGGGGCGCGCGCCGCATAACCCGGCGCTTGCCGCGAGAGTCTTACCTAATGTCCATCCGCCTCCGTTTTGCACCGTCGCCCACCGGACGTCTTCACGTCGGCAACGTGCGCACGGCTTTGATGAACTGGCTGTTCGCGGTACGCGAGGGCGGAGAGGTCCTGCTGCGCATCGACGACACGGACCTCGCGCGCTCCACCAAGGAATTCGAGCAGGGCATCGAGGACGACCTGCGTTGGCTCGGCCTCGATTGGCATGAGCGCGCCAACCAGTCGCACCGCTTCGACGCCTACGAGAAAGCGGCCGCCAAGCTGAAAGGCGAAGGGCTGCTTTATCCCTGCTACGAGACGGAAGAGGAGCTCGACCGCCGTCGCAAGATCGCGCAAGCCACCGGCAAGCCGCCGATCTATGACCGCGCCGCGCTGAAGCTCAGCGACGCCGACCGCGCCAAACTGGAGGCCGAAGGGCGCAAACCGCACTGGCGCTTCAAGCTCTCCGGCGCGCGCAAGGAATGGACCGACCTCGTGC
>CAZIOD010000114.1:0-8473 GCA_964540785.1 uncultured Terricaulis sp. | reverse complement strand
GCTCGCGTCCATCGCCGGCGCCCATCAGCTCGGCTACGAGGTGTCCAAGGCCGGCGTGAACCGGCTGACACAATCGGTGGCGCTTTCGAACGCCAAGTACGGCGTGCGCTGCAACGCGGTGCTTCCGGGCTTCCTCGATACGCCGATGGCCGTGGCCGGCATCGCCGCCGCGACCGGGCGCAGCGAAGACGAGGTCCGCGCCGAACGCGACAAGCGCGTCCCATTGCGCGGCAAGATGGGCACCGCCTGGGACGCCGCCCACGCCGTGCTCTTCCTCGCCTCCGACGAAGCCCGCTTTATCACCGGCGCGCTGCTTCCGGTCGACGGCGGCATGGGCGCGCGCGTGGGCTGATCACAATGTCTTCGCCAGTGCCTCCAGCTGCCGCGCCGTTTGCGTCCAGCCGGGCACGAAGCCCATCTCTTCGTGCTGCTTCTTGGTTTCTTCCGTCCAGTGCCGCGCGACGGCGCGATACTTGGTCTTGCCATTGCCGAGATCCTCGAACGTGACCTCGGCGATCATGAACGGACCGGACGGTTTGAAGTCCGGCGTCACTGCATCGGTGGAGACGAGGCGCTTGTTCGGCACGATCTCGAGATAGATGCCGCTTTGCGGAAACTCTTGGCCCTCGGGCGAGGCCATGACGAAGTTCATGCGCCCGCCGGGACGGAAATCGATGTCGGTCGATTTGATCGTCCACGGTTTCGGCGCGAACCATTGCTTGAGCAGGTTGGCCTCGGCGTAGCAGCGAAACAACTTCTCCGCCGGCGCATCGAGAATGAGTTCGATCGAAAGTTCGTGTGACATGGGTGTCTCCGTTGTGTCTGCACCTAGGACGAACCACTGCAATGAGAACCGACAGGCATGGGAAAAATAGTACGAGTCATTCCAGACGCGCGGAGCGCGATCTGGAATCCAGGGGCAAACACGCAGGTCTACGATCCTGGATTCCAGATCGGCCTTCGGCCGTCTGGAATGACTATGAGTTCGACAGCGCGTCCAGATGCTGGCGAATGTGCGCCGCCTCAGCCGGCGTATTCGCGAGTGCAATGGCGCGGTTGAACGCTTCACGCGCCTCGCGCACGCGGCCGAGGTCTTTCAGGTACGAACCGCGTACGCCGTGAAAGTAGAAATAGCCGTCGAGGCGCTCGGCGAGCGGCGCGATCAAATCGAGGGCGGCTTCGGCGCCTTGTGTCTTCGACACCGCGACCGAACGGTTCAGCGTCACGACCGGCGAAGGCGTATGCGCTTCGAGCGCGCGATAGAGCGCCTCGATCTGCGCCCAATCGGTCTCTTCAGGGGTAGTCGCCTGCGCATGCAGTCCAGCGATCGCGGCTTGTATCTGATAGGGTCCGGGCTGGCGCGCGCGCATCGCCTTGTCGATCAGGGCCAGCCCCTCCTGGATCATCGGCCGCTTCCACCTCGCACGATCCTGATCCTCCAACAGCACGCCATGGCCCTTCGCGTCGAAGCGCGCCGCAAAACGCGCGTGCTGCAGCAGCATCAGCGCCAGGAGCCCCATGATTTCCGCCTCGGCGGGAAACATGCGCAACAGCAAACGCGCCAAGCGGATGGCTTCGTCGCACAGCGCCGCGCGGCCTTCGTCCTGCGATCCGGCGGAGTAGCCCTCGTTGAACACGAGATAAATCATCGCTGCGACCGCCGCGACGCGCTCGGCGCGCTCGGCCGCGCCGGGCGTCTCGAAAGGCACGCCGGCGCCCGCGACTTTCGCCTTCGCCCGCGTGATGCGCTGCTCCATGGCGCTTTCGCCGACCAGGAACGCGCGAGCGATCTGTTTCACACTAAGGCCGGAGACAATGCGAAGCGCCAACGCCACCTGCTGCGTCGCCGGCAAATCGGGATGGCAGCATATGAACAAAAGCCGCAGCACGTCGTCGCGATAATCGGCGGCGTCGAGCCGCTCGACCTGGCGTGCTTCTGCGTCGCCGAGATCGGACAGCTTGTCTTCGTCAGGAAGTTCAGTTTGCTTCGCGCGGCGCCGCACGCCGTCGATCGCCGCATTGCGGCCGACCATGATGAGCCAGGCGGCCGCATCGCGCGGCGGTCCGTTCTGCGGCCAGCTTTTCAGCGCGCGCAGGCAGGCGTCCTGAAACGCTTCTTCGGCCAGATCGAGGTCGCGGAAATAGCGCAGCAGCGCGGCGACGGCCTGCGGCCGCGCGGCCGTGATGGCGCCATCGATCCAGGCGAGGTCGCTCACCTACGCAACCTCGCTGCCCTTGTTGTAGAGCATGATCGGGCGCAACTCGTAGGCGCCGCCGGGATTTGCCGCCGTCAGCTCCCGCGCGAAGGCCAGTCCTTCTTCGAGATTATCCACATCGATGATGTAAAAGCCGAGCAGCTGCTCTTTGGTCTCGGCATAGGGTCCGTCGATGACCATGCCGTCCTTCTTGCGCAGCGTGGTAGCGGCCGATGTGGGCAAGAGCCGCAGCGAGGGCTTGAGCTTGCCCGCCTTCTCCCACTTTTCGTGCACCACGTTGAGACGCGCCATCACGGCGTCGTCCTCCTCCTTAGTCCAGGAGAACACGGCGGCTTCGTCATTATAACAAAGGATGGCGTACATCATGCGGTAAGGCCCCATAGCTTCCGGAGGACGCAGGCATACGGCTCGCGCCGACATCGCGTCGAGAATTTCCTCACATGGCCGTTAGGCGGCGCTCGCCAGCTTAAGACACTGCAATGTTGGGCTCGCGCGCTTGACGCTGATGCGTCTGCGTCGGTTCAGTGACGCGCGAGGCGAGGGACGATGGCGGAGGTATTTGTTGCGGCGGCGCCGGGCCAGGAGGCCCAAGCGAAGGCATTCGCGCAGGCGCTTAGTGTGCTCGGCTACACCGCCGAGGCCGGCGCGCCGACCGAGAATGACATCGCCAAGCGGGCCGATGAGGCCAAATGCGTGCTCGTGCTCTGGTCTGTTGCAGCGGCCGCGGCCCCTTGGGTTGCGGCGCGCGCCATTCTTGCACTCGATCGCAAGAACCTGATCAACGCCGAGCTGGAGAGCGGCGCGACCCCAGCTCCCTTCCAGAGCGCGCCCAAGATCGATCTTCTGCCGCGCGATCGCACCCGCTTCAGAAAGCGCTTCGAGGCGTTGATCGCCCAGCTCGATAAGCTTTCGCCGACCAAGGCCGATTCCAGCAAGCTCCTGGATGCTGTCGCCCAGGCCCGCGCCGGCCTGCTGGCGCAGCCTGTGCCGGAGCGCAAACCGCGCTGGCGCCTGCCCGCCCTGATGACGGCGGCGGTCGCGGCGCTCTTTGTGGTTGGTTTTGGTACGGGGCGTCTCGTGCAGGCTGTGCGCACCGGCGCCTTCCTCGTCGCCACACCGCAGGCCGACGCAGCGCCAACCTCGGCGCCGCTTGGCGAAACCGCGCCGCTCACGCTGGCCGACCTGCAGGGCCGCGCATGGCGCGACATCGCCGCCGAACTCGGCGAAACCGGCGCAGCGCGCATCAAGGCCGATGCGGCGCGCGGGGATGCGCTGGCGCAAACGTTGGCCTGTATCGGCCACATGGCGGGCGCGGCCGGCTTTCTGCCGAGCCCCACCGCGGCGCGTGAACAATGCGATGCCGGCGCTGCGCAGAACCATCCGGCTGCGCTCTATTATTCTTGGGTGCTGCAACGCGAAGCGCCCCACTCGGGCATCGACGCGAGCCTTGCGCGCGAGCGGCTTGCACAGGCGGCGCAACTGAACTGGATTCCCGCGCGCGTCGATTATGCGTTGCTCATCGCACCGGACACGAGCGCCTCGATTGAAGCGCAGGCCGAGGCGGGGCGTTTGCTGCTGGCGGCCGCCGAAGCGGAGGATCCGCGCGGCCAGTACCATTATGCGCGCTGGTTGCGCGACAGCCGGGCGGGCCCGCGCGACCCTGCGGCGGCGATCCCGTTTCTGGAGCGCGCCGCCGATCGCGGTCAACTCGAGGCCGCGCACATGCTGGCTACGCTCTATCGCGACGGCGTCGGCGCGCCGCGCAATCCCGGTCGGGCGCGTGCGCTTTACGAGCAGGCCGCCCGGGGACGCTATGCGCCGGCCATGTTCAATCTTGCGGACATGCTGCGCAGCGGCTCCCAGGAGGAGCGCGCGCGCGCGATCTCGTTGTACAGCGAACTCGCCTGCATGCGCGACGAACGCCAGATCCAGCCGTTGGCGATGCAACGTCTGCGCGCCTTGCAGCAGAACCCGGCCTGCCGTTAACAGAAGGCGTGACGTGGCGGAAAACCTATGACGGCGCAGAGCCGCAGCGCGTGAACAAATGGCTGGCCGCTGCAGGCGTCTGCTCGCGTCGTGAAGCCGAAGCGATGATCGCCAAAGGATTGGTGCGGATCGACGGCGAACGGGTCGACGATCCCGGCCGCAAGATCGCGCGCGGGCAGACGATCGAAGTCGCCGAAGCGCGCACGCGCCCCCAGCTCAGCGTGGTCATCAACAAACCGGCCGGCATCGTCTCCGCCCAACCGGAAGGCGATCAGATTCCGGCGGCGCGATTGCTGACCCGCGCCAACCTTATCGGCAAGCCGACCCATATGCCGACCAAGCGCACGCGGCTCGCCCCGCTTGGGCGGTTGGATCAGGATTCGCGCGGCCTGCTGGTGTTAAGTGAAGACGGCGTGCTCGCGAAAGCCGTGATCGGCCCGAACTCGAAGCTGGACAAGGAATATGTCGTGCGCGTCGCCGGCCGCGTGTCCGAGAAGAAGCTCGAACTTCTGCGTCATGGATTGGTGCTGGACGGCCGGCAGCTCAAGCCGGCGAAAGTTCGCGAGACCGAGCCGGGCTGCTTGCGCTTTATCCTCACGGAGGGCCGCAACCGCCAAATCCGGCGCATGTGCGAACTTGTAGAACTCGATGTGACCGATCTCTTGCGCGTCCGCATTGGTCCGCTGAATCTCGGCGACCTGCCGGAAGGCAAGTGGCGGCCGCTAAGCGCGGCTGAGCGTGAAAGCCTGATCGCCGGCTCGCGCGGATGAGGCGATCAGAGGCCGAACCGGCGCCGCAATTCGTCGAGCAACAGGCGGTCGAACGCGTCGGGCGGCGCCGCATTCAGCGTCTGCACGGCCTCTTTCATAGCCGAGCGCGCGTGCGCGTCGGCAAAAGTGTCTCCGGGAATTATCCCGCGGCGGAACAAATACTCATCGGAGCGGCCGGTGAAAATATAAGCGGGCGCCCAGTCGAAGCCGGCCGCCTTCGCCAATTCGTTCGTGCAGTTCGAAACGATCGTGTTGTAATAGCGTGGCCGCGTTTCGAGCGCTTCGGTGCGCCGCAACAAGCGCGTCAACAGCGCTCGCTTCTGGTCCTGCGTGATGACGACCGGATAGATGAAGACGTCGTGGTCGAGCATCACTGTACGACGCGTGAGGAAATCGCGCGCCGTGCCCCAGACATAAGCGAGCTCAAACGCATTGAAAATTCCGCGCAACGCCGAGTACTCCTCGTGGCGTTCGCGCCGCGCTTCGATGGTGAGACCGAGGAGGCGATCGCCCTCAAACTCGAACAGGAGCAGCGTGTGCGCGGCAAGTTGCGAGCCGGGCTGCGGTTCGAGCACGAACCAGACTTCGCGCAGATCATCGAACGCGAACGCCGCTTCGATGTAGGACTCGTCGGTCTGCCCTTCCCGCGCGTAGCTCCAGGCGCTGACGGGCGTCACCGAGAAGCGCTCGCCGGTCAACTCCACATCCGCAGTGTGCGAAAGATAGGGATACCAGTCCCGGTCCAGACGCGGGGGCTGGGTGACGGATGCGCATGCGCCGAGCAGCAGAATGAGGGCGATGGACACCGTCGCCGGACGCAGCGGATTCGCACAGAACCAGGACCACAGGCCGCCCAACTCAACCTCCCTTCCGACTGCCTAGCGGGCTCCGCGCTTCGGGGAAACCGGCGTCGTGCAAGGAGCTTGCACCGGCGCGAAGCCGCCACAATCTTGAATCGGCGCGCGACGCGTCCGGCGCGCCGTGCTAATGCAATCGCTCTTTCGATCCCAAGCTAGGAGACCTCCCATGACGCTGCGCATTGGCGATAAAGCTCCCGATTTCGAAGCAGAGACCACGCAGGGCCGCATCAAATTCCACGACTGGATCGGCGATAGCTACGCGGTCCTTTTCTCGCATCCGAAGGATTTTACACCGGTCTGCACCACTGAACTCGGCTATCTGGCCAAGCTGGAGCCCGAATTCGCCAGGCGCGGCGTCAAGATCATGGGCCTGTCGGTGGATCCGGTGGGCGACCATGACCGCTGGCGAAAAGACATCCGGGAAGTCACCGGCGGCGACGTGCAATATCCGATGATTGGCGACAGCGATCTCAAGGTTGCGAAACTCTACGACATGCTGCCGGCCGACGCCGGCGACAGCTCCGAAGGACGCACCGCCGCGACCAATCAAACCGTGCGCACCGTGTTCATCATCGGCCCCGACAAGGTGATCAAAGCGACCCTGCAATATCCGATGTCGTCGGGCCGTAACTTCGACGAGGTGCTGCGGCTCGTGGATTCCATCCAGCTCACTGCCAGACACAAAGTGGCGACGCCGGTGAACTGGAAGCAGGGAGAGGACTGCATCATCGTCCCCTCTGTCAGCGACGACGAAGCCAAGACGCGGTTCCCGGGCGGCTGGACCACGGTGAAGCCATACCTGCGCGTGGTCACCCAACCGCGGGATTGATCTGGCTCAAGACGCCCGTCGCCGCGGCTTCATCCTTGGGCCGCTGCGACGGGCTTGTCGTGCAGCCTCCGCGCCCCAAGTTTCTGCTGCAGAGACAGAGGAGGCGTTCATGCGCGACAATAACGGTTCGCCGCCGGTACGGCGCTCGGAAACCCTTCCGGAAGGCCTGCGTGGAGATCCGTTCCTCGCCTTCAGGCACGAAATGGATCGGCTCTTTGACAGCTTCTTCGCACCGAGTTCGTTCACTAGGGGCCTTGGCGGACAGATGATGTTTGCTTTCAGCCCGCCGGTGGACGTGACGGAGACCGACAAGGAGGTGCGGTTGCGCGCCGAGCTGCCGGGCGTTGAAGAGAAAGAGATCGACATCAGCCTGGATGGCGATGTGCTGACGATACGCGGTGAAAAGCGCGAAGAACGCACCGAAGACGGCGACCGGCGGCGCGTCGTGGAGACCTCGTACGGCTCGTTCGAACGCAACATCCGTCTGCCGTTTGAGCCGGAAGACGACGCGATCAAAGCCAGCTTCAAGGACGGCGTGTTGGCGATCGCTGTGCAGAAGCCTCCGGAGGTCTCGCGCGCCTCGAAGCGTATCCCGATCCAGCGGACCTAGGCGGCTAGAACATCCTGTGCGGCAGAATGGCGGCGGAAATAGGCGGCCGCATAGCTGCAGAGCGGACGAAGCTTCAGGCCCCGTTCACGGGCGTCGGCCACGATGGCTTCCATCAACTGGCCGGCATACCCGTTTCCGCGCGCGGCCGGGGGTGTCTCTACATGCAGGATGGCGCGAACGTCGCGCTGGTCGGCGTAATCGGCGAAAGAAGGGCCGTCCGCATGCTCGAGTTCGTACCGCTGGCGAGGCCCGTTGTCGGTGAAGATGGCCATAGCGCTCATCTGGCGTTCCCTGCGCGATGCGGCTAGCCCTGGCGCGTGAATTATCGCCACGCGTTCCATGCCGGCAATCACGCAGACGTGCTGAAACACGCCGTCTTGCTCTTCTGCCTCGACGCGCTGAAGCGCAAGGAGACGCCGTTCGCAGTTCTCGACACCCACGCCGGGCGCGGGACGTACGATCTCTTGAGCAATGAAGCGCTGCGTAGCCCGGAATGGACCAAGGGCGTCGCATTGGTCATGGACTTGACCGATCCGCCCCCGCTGATTGGCCGCTACCGGCGCGCGGTGCGCCAGTTCAATCTCGCCGGCGAGTTGCGCACCTATCCGGGTTCGCCGGCCCTCGTCGCGCAAACCTTGCGCGACGGCGACGTGCTGACGGCGTGCGAACTGCACCCTGAAGAGTTTGCCGCACTACGCCGGACGCTGCCGCGCGCGGCGAACATCCGTCTGCACGAACGCGACGGTTACGAGGCGCTGCATGCGCTGTTGCCGCCGGCCGAACGGCGGGGCCTGGTGCTGATCGATCCTCCTTATGAAGCACCTGACGAGATCGTGCGCGCACTGGCGGCGCTTAGCGTGGCGCTGAAGCGCTTTGGCCACGGCGTTTATCTTTGGTGGCGTCCGCTCAAGAGCGAAAGCGCACTGGCCTCGGCGGACGACGAAGTCCGCGCGCAGAGCGCGAAGACCACACTACGCGCTGATTTGTGGACGGATGCACTGAAGGCTGAAGGCAAGCTGACCGGATCCAGTGTGCTCGTGATCAATCCGCCCTACGGTCTGGAGGATGCGTTGCGCACGGCGTTGCCTGCCCTTGCCAAGCACTTCTCACCCTTGGCTGGCGGTCATCGCCTGGATGTCCGGTGAAGGCAAAAGGGCGCGGATTGCTCCGCGCCCTTCCCCCTCGCCACGAGCGTCGCGCAC
>CAZIOD010000113.1:3492-8631 GCA_964540785.1 uncultured Terricaulis sp. | reverse complement strand
CATGGCGCAGCCGCCCTCCCCCGCCGATCTGTCGACGCTCGATGCGCGTGCGCGGGAGATTTTCCGCGAGATCGTGGAGGCCTATCTGACGACCGGCGAGCCGGTCGGGTCGCGCACGCTGTCGCGGCTCGGCGGCGTGGGGCTATCGGCCGCCTCGATCCGCAACACCATGTCCGATCTCGTTTCTTTGGGGCTCCTGCAAGCGCCGCACGCCATGGCTGGCCGCATGCCGACGCAGGCAGGATTGCGCTTTTTCGTCGATAGTCTGCTGCAGCTTGGCGACGTGCCAGACGAAGAAAAGCGCGAGATCGACGCGCGCATCGCGAGCGCGGGCACAAATCCGCAGGATGTTCTCGGCGCGGCCTCAGAACTGCTTTCCGGTTTGGCCGGCGGGGCCGGACTGGTCGTCACGCCGGAGCGCGATGCGCCGGTGCGTCACGCCGAGATCGTGTCGATCGGGCCTGGTCAGGCGCTTCTGGTGCTCGTGTTCGAAGACAACCAGATCGAGAACCGCATCCTCAACACC
Organism: uncultured Terricaulis sp.; assembly: GCA_964540785.1. Taxonomy (GTDB): domain Bacteria; phylum Pseudomonadota; class Alphaproteobacteria; order Caulobacterales; family Aquidulcibacteraceae; genus Vitreimonas. The sequence goes on along the minus strand of CAZIOD010000113.1, from coordinate 8,105 downwards.
ACTGGCGAACTACCACAAAGCGCGCTCATCGAGGCCGCGAACTATCTCAACGCCCGCTTCAAGGGGCGCACGTTGAGCGAAGCGCGCGCCGCCGCCGCCGAAGCACTCGCGCAGGACCGCGCCGCCCTGGACGAAGCGGCCGCAAAGCTGGTTCAAAGCGGCCTCGTCGAGTGGTCCGGCGAAGACCCCACACACGGCCGGGCGCTGATCGTGCGGGGCCGGGGGAACCTGCTCAAGGATCAGCAGGCAATCGCTGACCTCGAGCGCGCGCAGCGGCTTTTTGACGACCTGGAAAAGACCCGAGAGCTGATCGAGGTGCTTGATCTTGCGAAAGCCGGGGAAGCTGTCCGCGTCTTCATCGGCTCGGAGAACCCGCTTTTTTCTCTCTCGGGCTCCAGTTTGATCGTTGCACCCTATATGAACGCGGAGCGACGGGTAGTCGGGGCTCTCGGCGTCATCGGCCCTACCCGTCTGAACTACGCCCGTGTAATTCCGGTGGTGGATTACACGGCCCGGGTCGTCGGCCGCGTGCTCGACGGGCGCGGCCAGGATCGCTGAGGAATGAGGAAATGACCGACGAAAGCAACGCCCAGACGCAAGCGCCGGACAACACCCCGCCGCCCGATGTCGCAGCGCTCGAAGCCGAACTCGCCAAGGTCCGCGACGAAATGCTGCGTGCGCTGGCCGAGGTCGAAAATACCCGCCGCCGCGCAGAGCGTACCGCACAGGAGGCGCGCGCCTACGCCATCGACAAGTTTGCCGCCGATCTCCTTTCAGTCGCCGACACACTCGGCCGCGCGCTGGCCGCGGCCCCGCGTGACGATGCCGATGAAGGCTTTCGCAACCTGCTGACGGGTGTCGAGATGACCGAACAGGCATTGCTCAACGCCTTCGGACGCCATGGCCTGAGGCGCGTAGGCGCCAAGGGCGACCAGTTCGATCCGAACTTGCACCAAGCGGTCGCGCACATACCCTCCGACCAGCGGGCCGGGACCATCGTGGAGGTCATGCAACCGGGCTACGTCCTCAACGACAGAACGCTGCGGGCCGCCATGGTGGCCGTGTCCCAGGGGGCGGCCTCGCAGGCCACGCAAACAGACGCTGCCAACGTCGACATCAAGGTCTGACGGCAACGGGGGGAGGCAACTTGGCCTGCGACCTTGCGGCGCTGGGCCTGCATTCGGCCTGATTTCCGCTTTACCCCCAACATGAATGATCGGTAACCAAGGCGACGAGGCACGCCATGCGTGCTCAAAGCGCGCAGTGCGCTGCGGATATTTGGGAGGCGGGACATGCGGGGAAGATTATTGGTCGGCGCGGCTGCGTCGGCGCTATTGATGTTGACGCCCGCGGCGGTGGCGCAGGACGCCGATCCTCCGGGCGACACAAGCACCCAAGCCCAGTTCAGCGGCGCCGCCGTGGAAGGCGATATTGCGCCAGGCGGCGATCTCGACTGGTACCGGATGCGCGTCGAGCACGGGCAACGCTACAGCTTCACTCTGGACGCGGTTCCGAACGCCGAGGGCGGCGCAATCGATCCGGTGCTCGTGATTTACGACGCGCAAGGCAATTCGCTCGCGTTCAACGATGACAACAACATGTCGCTGAACTCGGCGTTGCGTTTTAGCCCGCAGCAAAGCGGTGAGATCTTCGTCGAAGCGCGCGCGTATGGCGAGAATGAAACGGGCCGCTACCGGCTCGCGGCGACGGCTGCGCCAGTTCCCGCCGACGATGTCGGCAATGACGCATCGACACAGGCGCGCCTAACACCGGGCCGGCAAGTGGCTGGCGCGCTCGAATATGAAGGCGACGCCGACTGGTATCGCCTGAGCGTACGCAGCGGTCAGCGCTATCTGGTCACGCTCGCCGGCGCGGAGGGTGCTGATGAGCCGCTGGTCGATCCCCTCCTGCGTGTGCTCGACCGCGACGGCAATGAGCTCGTCATGAACGACGATGCCGACATGAGCCTCAACTCATCGCTTGAGTTTATTCCACAGCAGTCCGGAGAGGTGTTCGTCGAAGCGCGCGCCTACGCAGATGCATATGCCGGCAGCTATGTCCTGAACGTAACCGCTGAGCGCGCGCCGACCGACAATATCTCCGCTGAGCGAAACACGCGCGGGCGCATAAATGTCGGCGAGAGCGTCGATGGCACGCTCGACTTTGCCGGTGACACGGACTGGTACCGGGTGCGCCTGGAGGGCGGGCAAACCTACCGGTTTGCCTTAAGCCGCACGGGCGATAATCCGTTGGGAGATCCGCTGCTGCGGGTTATCGGCGCCGGTGGTGAAGAGCTGGCGCTCGACGACGATGGCGGGAGCGAACTGAACTCCTATCTCGAGTTTACCGCGCCCTCGACTGGAACATATTACATAGAAGCGGCCGCATTCGCGGGCGGCTCGACCGGCGCCTACACCCTCACCGCCCGCGCCGGCGACGTGCCCGCTGACACCTCAACTGACGCAATCCTCAGCGCCAATGGCGACTGGCGCGGGGGCATGCTCTCGCCCGCGGGCGACCGCGACTGGTACCGGGTCGATCTCACCGAGGGCCACGCCATCCGTGTCGGTGTGGACAGCACGCAGGGAATGGATGCGCTCGGCGATCCTTATCTGGTGCTGTACGGACCAGACGGCGTGGAGGTCGCGCGCGACGACGATAGTGGCGAAGGCTTGAACGCCTTCCTCGAATATCAAGCGACTCAAACGGGACCGCATTACATCGAAGCGCGCGGCTACAGCGAAGATGCGCAAGGGGCATACATCGTGGCGCTGCTAGGGGGCGAAATCGGCTCATCTGTCGACGATGCCGACTACATCAGCGCAGGCGGTGAAGGCCGCGTCAGCGTCATCGGCTCCGAAGGCGACGTCGACTGGTTCATGATTGAGATGATCGAGGGGCGCCCTTACCGCTTTAATCTGATGAGTATGGGCGAAGGCGGGCTCGCCGATCCGGCGTTGACGCTGTACAATTCCAACGGTCAGCAGGTCGCTTACGACGATGATGGCGGAACCGGGTTCAACTCATACCTGACGTTCATGTCGCCGACCGGCGGCACATATTTCGCCGGGGTTTCCGCCTTCGGCAACACGGGCACAGGCAGCTACTGGCTCAGCGTGTCCGACATGGACGTGCCCGGACATACGGCGACGGACGAGGAGCTCGACAGCGCCGGCGACGATCGCTTGAGCCGCATCGACATGGCGGGCGATCTGGACAATTACCGCGTCCATCTGGAGGGCGGGCAAACCTACTTGATCGCCGTGGTCGGCGAAGGCGACAGCCCTCTGGCCGATCCGTTCGTCGCGGTGCTGAACGAGAGCGGCGAGCGCATCGCTTCGGACGACGACAGCGGCCCCGGCCTCGATGCGCAATTGCGGTTCGCGCCCGGGCAGTCTGGAACATACTACATTCAGGCGAGCGGACTCGGCGGTTCGATCGGCTGGTATAGAATCTCCGTCGCGCGTCAGTAGGCAGAACGCCGGGGGACGCGCGTGGGGCGGCGGCGCCGGCAAGGGCGCCGCCGCTTTTTTCTAGCTGAGATTGCTCATCCGCTCGCCGCCCTGCCGCTCCAGCATCCAGCCCGGATACTCCAGCTTCAGTTTTGACGCCTCGTGCAGCTTGGCGAGGTCATCGCTGGAGAGTTCAACGCTGGTCGCGGCGATATTATCTGCGAGCTGGGCGTCGGTCTTGGCGCCGATAATGACGCTGGTGACGTGCTTCTGGTGCAGCAGCCACGCCAGAGCTATTTGCGCCACGGACGCGCCGCGGGCGTCGCCAATCTCCTTCATCACATCGATGATGTCGTAGGCGCGCTCTTTGTCGACCGGCGGGAAGTCGAACGCACTGCGGCGCGCCCCTTCCGGCGTGCTAGTGCGCGTGAACTTGCCGGAGAGAAAGCCGCCGGCGAGCGGACTCCAGGGAAGAATGGCCAGCTGCTCGTCCTTGGCCAACGGCACGACCTCGCGCTCCACATCGCGGCCGGCGATGGAATAATACATTTGCAGCGATTCAAATCGCGCGAGGCCTTTGCGCTCGGAAATGCCCAACGCCTTGGCGATCTGCCACGCCGCGAAATTGCAGAGCCCGATATAGCGCACGCGGCCCGAGCGCACGACGTCGTCGAGCGCCTCAAGCGTTTCTTCGAGCGGCGTGGCCGGATCGAACGCATGCACCTGGTAGAGATCGACATAGTCCAGTTTCATCCGCTTGAGGCTTGCGTCGATCGCATCGAACACGTGCTTTCGCGACAACCCCCAAAGATTGGCGTTTGCATTGCGGCGCACAGCTTCGGGTGACGCTTCGATCTTCGATCCAGGCGGGGCGAGCAGCGGGCGGCCATACACTTTGGTGGCGATCACGAGCTCGTCGCGCGGCAAGCCTTCGATTGCCTTGCCAAGCAGCGTCTCCGAGGCGCCATTGGAATAAATGTCGGCGGTGTCGATGAAGGTGACGCCCTTGTCGAAGGCGCCCTTGACCAGCTTGGTGACGCTGTCCTGCTCCAGCGCGCCGATCACCTTCCAATATCCATCGCCGCCGAACGTCATCGTGCCGAGGCAGATTTCAGAAACGGCAAGGCCGGTGCGGCCGAGTTTGCGATAACGCATGAAAAA
>CAZIOD010000113.1:0-3392 GCA_964540785.1 uncultured Terricaulis sp. | reverse complement strand
CGGGATTTGCGCTGCGGCCATCCACACCACCGTCCCGCCCCAGCAGAAACCGGTGATGCCGATGGCGTCGCCCTTCACGAAATTCTGCGCGCGCAGCCATGCCGTCGCGCCACGCGTATCGCCCATCACCTGCTCGTGGCTTGCGGTCGCGACAATTTCGCGGATCTGGGCGAAATCGGTGAGCGGCGCGGGATCGCCTGCGCGGTCGAAATAATCCGGCGCGATCGCAACAAAGCCCTCGCGCGCAAAACGCCGGCACACGTCCTTGATGTAGTCGTGGATGCCGAAAATCTCATTGACGACAATGATCGCGGCATGCCGGCCCGGCGCGCTCGGACGCGCCACATACGCGGGCAAGTTGTAGCCTTCGACGCCGGCGATATGAACGTCTTCGACGATCAGCTCATCGCCGGGCGTCGCCACCGGGTTGGCGCAGGACGACAGCGCGGCCGGCGCATAGCCTGCGAAGAAGAGCGAGGCCGCGATGGATCGGCGTGTCGGATCGAAATTCCCCTCCGGCGTCAACAGTCTCATCATGTCCCTCCATCGTCTCGCGGCGCGCTTTCGCGCATCCTCTTGCGTGGGATGTGGGCCGGGTACAGTCTCGGCGCCAGAAGAATTTTCGGGGGTGAGTTCACATGCGTCTGCTCGGATGGGCCGTCTTCGCGGCTGCGATCATGTGCGCCGCGCCCGCCCTGGCGGCGACGTCGCCCGCTTTCGATCCCGAGCAGGCCACGCGCGCCTGGCTCGACACCATGGGGCCGGAGGCGACGGCGCGCTCCAACGCCTATTTCGAAGGCGGCTACATCATCGAATTCGCCGGCACCGTCCTCAACGTGATCGTGGCCGGCCTCTTTCTGGTGTTCGGCTGGGCTTCCGGGGTGCGCGGCTGGCTCGAACGCACGGTGAAGTTCTTCCCGCTGGTCGCTGCAGGGATGTCGTTCTTCTATATCCTCGTATCCTCGATCCTCACCTTTCCATTCCAGTACTATGTCGGCTTCGTGCGGCAGCACCGCTACGATCTGTCTACCCAGACCTTCCCGCAATGGTTCAGCGAACAAGCGATCGGCTTTGCGCTCGGGCTGGTCCTCGGCACGATTTTCCTGACGATCATCTACCTGATCATCCGGGCCGCACGTAATTCGTGGTGGGTGTGGGGCTCGCTCGTCACGATCGCTTTCGCTGCGGTCATGAGCATGCTCTTTCCTGTCTACATCGCGCCCTTGTTCAACACCTATACGCCGATGGCGCAAAGCGAACTGCGCGACGAAATCATTTCCATCGCACAAGCCAACGGCGTGCCAGCCGACAACGTCTATGTGTACGACCGCTCGCGCCAGACCAATTCCATCAGCGCGAACGTCTCGGGCTTTGGCGGCACCACGCGCATCTCACTTGCGGATACGTTGCTCGAGCGCGCAAGTCCTGAAGCGGTGCGCGCCGTCATGGGCCACGAGATCGGCCATTACGTGCTCGGACACGTCTATTCTGGCTTGATCATGAATACGCTGATCATCCTCTTCTCGTTCGCCGCCGTTCATTTCGGTTTTCGGGCGATCGCGAAAAATGAGCGTTGGGGCATTCGCGACATTTCCGATCCGGCGGGGCTTCCCCTGCTCGCCGCGCTGCTGGCTGCAATCGGGCTTGTGACGAGCCCCCTGCAACGCAACCTCGTGCGCTTCAACGAGCAGCAGGCGGACATGTTTGGGCTCAACGCCGCGCGCGCGCCGGACGGCTTCGCGGAAGCGGCGATCCTCCTCTCGGAATATCGCAAGATGGAGCCGGCGCCGCTGGAGGAATGGTGGTTCTACACGCATCCGTCGGGATGGAACCGCGTGCACAATTCGATGGTCTGGAAAGCGCACGAAATCGCCATGGGACGACTGCCGAACACGCCCGGGGGTCCGCCCGCGGGATGGCGGCCCGACTTTGTGAGCGAACGAGATGGCAGCGCCGCGGAAACACCTAATCCGGCGCCGTCACCCGGCGCAGCGTCAGATTGATCCGCCCGCCCTTCGGCAAAAGGCGCGACGTGCCCGGCAGGATGCGGTCGACGCCATGATAGGCGCGCCGGCTCGGCCCGGCGAGCATGCACACATCGCCGGACGCAAGCCGCACGCTGCGCGTCGGGTCGGACCGCAGGCTGCCGCCAATGCGGAAGATGGCGGTGTCGCCGAGCGAGATCGACAACACCGGCGCGTCCCAGGCTTCTTCGTCGCTATCGACGTGCAAGCCCATCCGCGCATCGCCTTCGTAAAGGTTCACCAGGCACGCCTCCGGCGGCGCGGGATAGCCCGTCAGCTCATCCCAAAGCTCCAGCACGCGGGCTGGCATGTCGGCCCAAGGCGCGCCGGTATCGGGATGGGTCGCCTGGTAGCGATAGCCGCGCTCCTTGTCCGTCACCCAGCCGAGCGGACCGAAATTGGTCATGCGCACGCGCATCGGCTGACCCGACTTCGGCATGCGCGGGATGTACCAAGGCCCCACGCGCAGGCGCGCAAACACGGCATCGCGCAACGCCTCCTGCCCGGCCCGGTCGAGCAAACCGGGCCAGAGTCGAAAGCCGTCCAGATCGGTCGCGGCAACGCTCATTTGAGCCGCCTATTCCCGCATTCGGTTTCTTTTTTGTTCCTCACACGGTCGGCAAACCACGCGGCCTGCCTGTTCCCGTGGGGCGAATACGGAAAGGAGCGCCAAAAGCCTTGCACCTTGTAGGCGATACACCACATGAACCCTGAACTCGCGGGCCGCCGCTTGGATGGACGCGCCAAACCGCTAATTCTTTGTGAGAAGGACAGGACGTGGTCTCGGGGGCGCCAATCATGGGTCCTAAAGGCCGAGCCCCACGCCGCTGAGAAGAACGAGGACGAGACATGGGCAAAGTGATCGGGATTGACCTGGGTACGACGAACTCGTGCGTCGCCGTGATGGAGGGCGGAAGCCCCAAGGTCATTGTCAATGCCGAAGGCTCGAATACTACGCCGTCGGTGGTGGCTTTCACCGAGAGCGGCGAGCGGCTCATCGGCATCCAGGCCGCCCGTCAGGCCATTACGAATCCCACGCACACCTATTACGCCGTCAAGCGTCTGATCGGCCGCGCCTTCGACGACCCTATCACCAAGAAGGACGCCGAACTCGTTCCCTACAAAATCGTCCGCGGACCTAACGGCGATGCGTGGATTCAGGGCCGAGACAAGCAATACTCGCCGTCAGAAGTTTCGGCCTTCGTGCTGCAGAAGATGAAGCAGACGGCGGAGGATTATCTCGGCGAACCGGTGACGCAGGCTGTCATCACGGTGCCGGCCTACTTCAATGACGCCCAGCGCCAGGCCACCAAGGACGCCGGCCGCATCGCCGGCCTCGAAGTGCTGCGCATCATCAACGAGCCGACC
>CAZIOD010000112.1:0-8866 GCA_964540785.1 uncultured Terricaulis sp. | reverse complement strand
TACATGGTGAGGTGCACTTCCATCTCCGGCTGCAGGTAGGCGATCTGGTCGCCGACCATGTCCTTGGGGAGATGCACCTGATCGTAGGTCGTCGGGTTCATGAACACGAGCCCGGCGTCGCCGTCGTCGTAGAGGTAGGTGTGCTTGACCTCCTCGACGAAGGCTTTCTCCAGCCCATCGGTGGTCTTGTAGGTCTCGGTGGTTTTCACCCCGTCGACGATGCGGCGCATCACGATGGTGGTGGTGGGCGTGCCCTTTCCCGGCCGGAAGGTTTCGTGGCTCATCACCACGTAGAGCTTGCCGTCCTCCAATTCGAGAACGTTGCCTTTGCGCACGTCGCTGGCGATGACTTTGACCACGAACACCTCACTCTGCCGCCGGAGCGCCGGCGCGCTTCGCCTAACCGAAAGGACCTGAATTTGGCCGCCTCTCTAGCCGCGTTCGGTGGTCGGGCCAAGCGCCCGGACCGCATGGAAGCTGCGCCATGACGGCTTCCCCCTGGTGGGACCGCGACCGCCACGCGGACCGGCGCCTATTCCTGGAAGGCCGGGCTAAGATCATGCGCGCAGTGCGGGTCTGGTTCGACGCCGAGGGCTTCACCGAAGTCGAACCGGCGGCGTTGGCGCACTCACCCGGCGCGGAAATCCATGTCCACGCGTTCGAGACTGATGGGCGCTACCTGCACACCAGCCCCGAGTTCGCGATGAAGAAGCTATTGGCTGCCGGCGAGGACAAGATTTTCTATCTCGGTAAGTGCTGGCGTCGCGGCGAGACCGGACCACTGCACGCCGAAGAATTCACCATGCTGGAATGGTATCGCGCCGACGAGCCATACGAACGCATTATGGAGGATTGCGTGGCGCTGGCGCGGCTGGCCGCGCGTACGGCAGCGGCCGATGCATTGCGCTGGAAGGATCGAAGCTGTGATCCCTTCGCGGAGGCGCAGCGCATCACGGTGCGGGAGGCTATGTCGCGGCCGGCGAGCCCTGCACTTCCCTCCGCAGCGGCGCAAGGCGGGGCTTCAGAGGCGCACGACGCGTTCAGCAAGGCGCTTGTGCAGATCGAACCGCGTCTCGGCGCCCCGATCCTGACGTTTCTCACCGAGTATCCGATCAGCGAAGCGACGCTGGCGCAGCGCTGCGAACATGACCCGAGCGTGGCGGAGCGGTTCGAGCTTTATGCGTGCGGCGTAGAGCTGGCGAACGGCTTCGGCGAACTCACCGACCCGGTTGAGCAGCGCGCGCGGTTGACCGAGGCAATGGACGAAAAGCAACGGCGCTACGGCGCGCGTTGGCCGATCGATGAGGATTTCCTCGCCGCGCTCGCACACATGCCGCCCGCCAGCGGGGCTGCGTTAGGCTTCGATCGGCTCGTGATGCTGGCGACCGGCGCACGGCACATCAACGACGTGTTGTGGACACTGCAATGATCCGTGACGCCACCTCCGGTGATCACGCCGCCATTCGCGCGGTGTTGCGTCATGCATTTGCCGGACGTGAGGAAGCGGACCTCGTCGAGCAGTTGCGCGCAGACGGCGATGTATTGATAGAACTCGTGGCGGCCAATGATACCGCCGTTCAGGGACACATTCTGTACTCGACGATGGCGATCGAACAGAATCGCGAGACGATTAGCGGCGCCGCGCTGGCGCCGGTGGCCGTGTTGCCGGCGTTCCAAAGGCGCGGCATCGGCTGCGCGCTGATCCGCGCCGGCAACACCCGATGCGCTGCGCTCGGCGTGGAGGCGATCATTGTGTTGGGACACGGCGACTACTATCCACGCTTCGGGTTCTCGGCGCGCTTGGCAGAATCGCTGCAAGCTCCGTTTTCGGGTCCGACCTTCATGGCGCTGGAGCTGAAGCCGGGCGTGCTGAGCGACGGAGGACGCGTGCGCTACGCAAAAGCGTTCGGAGTGTGATGTGAGGGCGAACGCAAAACCCGATCCGCTGGCGGCGGTTGCCACCCGCTACGCTGTGGCGATCACGCCTGCGATGGAGGCGCTGATCGATCCGGACGACGCCGCCGATCCCATCGCGGCGCAGTTCCGGCCGGATCCGCGCGAGCTCAATATCGCGCCGGACGAACTGAATGACCCGATCGGCGACGACGCGCACACGCCGGTGAAGGGCGTCGTGCACCGCTACAACGACCGATGCCTCCTGAAGCTGGTGCATGTGTGCCCGGTCTATTGCCGCTTCTGCTTCCGGCGCGAAATGGTGGGTCCGGACGGCGACGGCGCCCTGACGGGCGCAGAGCTGGACGAAGCGCTCGGCTATATCGCCGCTCATCCGGAGATATGGGAAGTCATCCTCACCGGCGGCGATCCGTTCCTCATCTCCCCGCGCCGGGTGCGCGGGATCACCGAGCGCCTCGCCGCCATCCCGCACGTGAAGATCATCCGCTGGCATACGCGCGTGCCCACGGTGGATCCGCTGCGCGTAACGCCGGACCTGATCTCGGCGCTGCGTGCGGAAGGCGCGACGACCTACGTCGTGCTGCATACCAATCATCCCCGCGAGCTGACTGAGCAGGCGTGCGGCGCGATCGCCCGCATCGTCGACGCGGGCATCCCGATGCTGTCGCAGACCGTGCTGCTCAAGGGCGTGAACAATGACGCCGATACCTTGGAAGCGTTGATGCGCGCCTTGGTCGAGGCGCGCGTGAAGCCATATTATCTGCACCACCTCGATAAGGCGCCAGGCACGTCGCACTTCCGCTGCTCGATCGCCGAGGGCCAGACCCTCGTGCAAGCGCTGCATGAGCGCGCGTCCGGTGTGGCGCAGCCGACCTATGTGCTCGATATTCCCGGCGGCCACGGCAAAGCGCCGCTGACGTCACCTAGCGCCCACGCGGAGACGGATGGCTACGTCGTCCGGGACCGCCGCGGGGTGTGGCGCACCTACCAGGATTAGCGTCTCAGCTTTGCCCTGCCGCTGAGCGCTCAGGCTCGCCAAGTGCTACAAACAGTGCGCCTAGGATCAGCAGAGCGGCCGCCGCGAACGGCGCGCCGGCGCCGAAAGCGTCGAAAATAGCGCCCGCGGCCAGCGGCCCGGCCACCCGACCCAGCGCTCCGGCCGATTGAGTCAAACCCATGACGACCCCGCGCTCGCGCGCATCGGCTTGCGCGGCGATGAGGGCATTTAGCGCTGGCGTCGCCAGGCCAAGTCCGATCACCAGCGGCACGAGTGATGCGGCCATGGTGCTCGGCGCATGTGACACCGCAAGTCCGCTGAATCCGGCTGCGAACAACGCCAGCCCGATGAGCAGGGTGAGGCGCTCGCCCAGCAACCGGGACGCCGCGCCCGCGCCGCCGCCCTGAAACAACACCGCGCCGACGCCCAGCGCGGCCAATGTCCAGCCCACTTCGCGCGGCCCCCACTGCAATTCCGCGTCGGCCCAGAGCCCGAACGTCGTCTCCATCAGGGCCTGCGCAGCGATCATGAGGAACATCACGGCGATGAAGCGCGCCGCCACAGGCCGCGACGTCAGGATAGCAAGCGAGCGCACGCGACTCTCGCCCCGCTTTCGCCGGGCCTCGCGCGGCAGGCTCTCGCCAAACAGCAGCAGCGCGGCAAACGCGGCCGCGCCGGCCAGCGCTGCGGACGCAAAGCAGACATTGGCGAATTGCGCGCGCGTCGGCTCCTCGCCGACCAGAAGCGCGCCGAGCGCAGGACCGGCGATGAAACCAAACCCGACCGCGGCGCCTAAGAGGCCCATATTGCGCGCACGTGTCTTGTCGTCCGCAAGATCCGCCGCTGCCGCGAATGCGGCGCCGACATTGCCCGCCATGAGCCCACCGAACAGGCGTGCTGCGCCCAATTCTTCGACGCTGGCCGCCCGGGCAAGCCAAAGATACGAAACTACCCCGCCAAGCAGACCCGCGATCAGGATGGGCTTGCGTCCGACCCGGTCGCTAAGCCGGCCCCAGAACGGGGAGGAGATCAATTGACCCAGCGAATACGCGCCCATGGCGATCGTCGTCGCCGTGGGCGTCGCGCCGACTTCCAGCGCCAGAAAAGGAAAAATCGGCAGGAAGACGCCAAAGCCGGTCATGCCGATCAGCACGACGCCGATCAGCGCGGCCACTGAAGCGGAGTTCGATTTCACACCGCGGTGTTAGCCTATTCTGGCGCCGTTGAAAGCGCGACATGATGCGAGCCAAAAAGGCGCCGTCAACTGATGTGCGCTATGCGCTGGGGCGAATGGGCGCGGGCGCCGCAGGATTGAGATATGGGCGCAAATCGGTCCACGGAATCGTTACCTCCGTGCCGCCGTCCGCGTGCGAACCGCCAAACGAAAGCGGCGGAAAGAGGATGGTGAGCCCCCGCTGAGTCACCAGCCACAGGTGCGGCTTGGTCGCCGTTTCATACACATCGCGCCGCGGCGGAAAATTGGGGTAGTCTGGAAACTCGCTCGCAATTGCCTGCACGGCGTGATTGGTGATGAAGTCCTCCCAGCCGGAACCGGCGCGAAAGACGTCGTCTGCCCGCAACAGGCGCCCCTCCTCCATAAGCACGGTCACGGCATTCAACGTATTGGTCACGTTAGCCGCGCCCAGCGCCTCGACCGATTTCACGAAGCGGACGGAGATGAGTTCCGGTCCGGCGTAAGCGATCGTGTAGTCGACGGTTTCACTAGCGCCGTCCTGCAGCCGGAACTCCGGCTCCTGCGCCACCAGCTCATTGAAACGGCGGATCGCCGGCGTCTGGGGACCGTCGATGCGCGGGAAGCGGATATTGCGCTCCACCGCAACCGCGCTGTCGCTCGCGGCCGCCGCGGCGGCAGCGAATTGACCCGCAGCGGGTTCTGCATCGACCAGCTCCATACGTTGGAAGGTATAGCCGCCCACCTCCTGAACGACGGTCTCGGCTTCCTGGAGCCGCGCGCGAAAACGACTCTGTAGACAGGCTTGCTGGGCTTCCGTGGGCGTCGAATTGGGATCGGCGATGCCGCACATCACCGCTGCGGCCTGGCGCCAGCGATTCTGGTTCTGCACCAGCAGCTGCGCTCCCGCGTCGGAGACATTCGCAGATTCCTGAACCAAGAGATCGCGCACCTGGCTGTCGAGGGCGGCGAGCGCCTGGTTCTCGCACACCTGCCGCGCGAATCCTTCGCCGTCCTGAGCGCACAGATCGAGGGCCGCCGACATGCGCTCGGCGGAGCTCTCGGCGGTCTTGCTATCGCTTCGGCGGTCCCCACACCCGATCAGCGCAAGAACTGCGCTAGCGATAACGGCGATCCCGACTCCGCGAGCCGACATGAGCCCTGTGTCCTCCGCGCGTCCCATCGTCCTTTGTGCCATACAAGTTAGGCGCCGTCACGGCCCGTCTTGCTCAGCGGCTGCATGACCTCGCTGCTCCGCGCGCCTAGATAACATCGATGCCCGTTTCGGAACGCTATCGCCCCGCCAACCTGTTCCAGGCTTTGGGCCCGGATTTTGCCGATCCCGTGGCGCCGGCGCGGTTTCCGCAACACATCCTGCGCTTTCGCAACCGCACCTGGGACTCGCGCGTTGGGCTCAACACGCTGACAGAAGATGAATGGGTGGCGCATTTTGCGCGCTTCGAGGCATTGCCGGAGAACATGCGCGCGCCGCTGGCGATGCGCTACCACGGCCATCAATTCCGTGTGTACAACCCTGACCTCGGCGACGGGCGCGGCTTTCTCTTCGCACAGCTCTACGATGATCGGGGCAGGCTGCTTGATCTGGCGACCAAGGGCTCCGGACAGACGCCCTATTCCCGTTTCGGCGACGGCCGGCTGACCTTGAAGGGCGGGGTGCGCGAAGTATTGGCCTCGGAAATGCTCGACACGCTGGGAGTTTACACCTCCAAGGCTTTCTCCCTCTTCGAGACCGGCGAGGCGCTCACGCGCGGCGACGAGCCCTCACCGACGCGATCTTCGGTGCTGGTGCGGCTTGGGCACAGTCACATTCGCTTTGGCACATTTCAGCGGCTCGCCTTCTTCGAGCGGCCAGATCTTATCGGCGCGCTGATCGATCATGTTGTCGACGCCTATTATCCACAGCTGGAGCATACAGAAGGCGAAGCACGGGTTGCGGCGGTGTTCGGCGCGATCGTGGAGGCCAGCGCACGCCTGGCGGCGAGCTGGATGGCCGCGGGCTTCGTTCATGGCGTCTTGAACACCGACAACCTCAACGTGACCGGGGAGAGCTTCGACTACGGCCCCTGGCGCTTCCTGCCGACGAGCAATCCGGTGTTCACGGCGGCCTATTTCGACGAGAGCGGCCTTTATGCCTTCGGCCGCCAACCGGAAGCCGTCTCTTGGGCGCTGGCGCAATTCGGGGGCGCGCTGACGCTAGTGTGCCCGGCGTCGGCGCTCGAACAGGAGATGTCCCGCTTTGCGTCAGCTTATCAGGACGCTTTACGCGCGCACGTCTTCCAGCGTCTCCACCTCGGCGCGGGCGCAAGCGATGAAGACCTCGCTTTCCTGCAGAGCCTCTTCGATTGGCTGACCCAGACCCAGGCGTCTTGGGACCAGTTCTTTCACGATTGGTTCGGCGGCGCCGCATCGGCATCGCGCGCCGCGCAGAGCCCGCAAGCGCCGCTCTATGCGGCGCCGGAGTTCATACCGGTGCGCGACGGGCTGGAAGCGCGCACGCAACACGATGCGGGCACGCGGTTGGCTCATCCCTATTTCCAACGTGCAACGCCACATACGATGCTCATCGATGACGTTGAAGCGCTCTGGGCGCCCATCGCGGAACGCGACGACTGGGGCCTGTTCGAGGCCAAGCTCCTTGAGCTTCAGGAGATGCGCCAAGCGCTGCGGCTGACGCCTCTTGGCGCCCACGGCGCACCTTGACATTCAGCGTGCGACGAAACCTTCCTTGTGCATCATGCGCGCTACATCCATGGCGGCGCGCACCTGGACGACATCGTTGTTTCTATCCCCCGCGCTTAGATCCGACCATGCCACGAGCTTGTCGTGGGCCATCAGGTCGTTGTTGCGCGCTTCACCCGGCGCGGTGGGCCGCCAACCGGACATCAGCCTCTCCGCAATCCAGCGGTCGTGCTCACGCTTGGCCATCGGCTCCACCAGGCCGTCTGAAACGGTGGGCGAGGTATCGCCTCGCTCGCCCTTGACGGCAGGACGCCAGCCCGCGTCCCAAAGCTTGACCATCGCGCTGTCGGCGACTGCACGATTAGCAGCGCGATAAGTCTCCAGAACATCGGACCAATCGCGTAAGGCGGCCTGCAATTCTTTCATGCCCAGAGAGCCGCGCTCTCCAAGCCCCTTGTTATAGTACTCGTGCGCCACGGCTGCGCCGCGATCCAATTCGCCGTCGACGATGCGCGCGCGCGTGGCGTTTGTCTGATGCGCGCCGAAGGCGCGCAAGTACGCGCCGGACGCTTCGGACTCGGCGTCACTTGCATATTGCAGCGAGAACTCGGACTGGCTCGACTCACGCATGTAAATCGGCACGGGCCAACGCAAGCCGTGATTGCAGGCCCGTTTCAACGCGATTGAAAGATGTATATTTCCGGGATCGGCGCCGGTGGAGACGACGACGGCAGTCGGCTTGCCGCGTTGCTGCTCAATCTCGTCGAGCAGATCGACGCTGATCGCATTGGCATTCCAGTCGAAGGAAAGAAACTCGATATCGGCGCTCCAGATCTGGGGATGAGCGAACGCTTCGCGATGGCGTGCGCGAAAGGCGGCCTCGCGGGTTTGCGGCTCGGGCGCCAGCACCGTCAGGCGCGGGGGCTCGAAGTGCGCCGACCACAAGCTCATCAGCACGCGCTCGGCCACTGCTTCGGCGCCGGCGTCAAAGCCGAACAAGACGAGATGGACGCGGTCTTGCCCGAGACGTTGCGCCAGCGAGAGCAGCGCATGACTCTCCTTCTGCACCAAAGCTCGAGCGGCCATTTCTTCGAGGGAGAACGGCTTTGGATCGATCGGCGAGACCTGGGCGTTCCTACGCCGCATTTCGGCCGAGCGCATCTCGCGCGCCTCCTTCAACAGCATCGGCGAGCGCGTCGCCACGTGGACCCCGATCGGCGGCTTGCGGCGCGCGTTGCCGACGAGCCGGCGCACGGCGGCCTCGATTTGCAGATTAGCGGTGTCGTCCGGCTCGAACGCCACGACATGCGCCGCGTGATGAGCGCGCGCGGTGCGCAGTGTGTCGATGTGAGTCGCGTTGCCTTCCAGCACGATGACGCCGGTGCGGCGCAAGCCCAGCGCCGTCTCATGCGGCAGCCCCTCTGCGATCAGAATCACGGAATCGCGGCTCTTGCGGCAATCGAGCGCAAGCGAGAGCGCCGCCGGGCTATCGCCGGCGATGACAACGTGGCGCGCCGCTCCCAGGTTGAAAATACGCGCCAGCGAGCGGCCGAGCTGACCGGAAAACGCGAAGAGCAAGCTCACCGCGGGCGCGGCAATAGCGGCGAAGCGGACGAGCTGCAGGGTCGGATCGAGGCTGGCGTCCGACTCCGCGCCAAAATAGGCGTCCCACATGCCGACAGCGCTGATCGTCAAATAGATCGCTTGCGCGAGGTCCTGACCACTGTCGGTCCAGTACTTAAGCCCGCCGACGATCCAGATCAGCGTCAGCACGATGACGACGCCCCAGCGAAACGCGCTCGCCCGCGTATGCGAAGCGGCCGTCAGTCGCGCTGCCGCACGCGACAGAGTGTTGGCGTAACGCTGCGCCATATCCCCCCTCCTCCCCAGCGCGGCTATGATGATCCGCGCGCGTGCGAACGTCCAGCGCCGCGCAAAAGCGGTTGCGGCGTCTGGGTAATTTTCCTAGCTCTGGCGCCCATGTTGGCCCCGTAGCTCAGCTGGATAGAGCAGCTGCGTCCTAAGCAGACGGTCGGGAGTTCGAATCTCTCCGGGGTCGCCAC
>CAZIOD010000111.1:0-9109 GCA_964540785.1 uncultured Terricaulis sp. | reverse complement strand
CGTTTGCACCTGAGCCGGAACTCGTGTTAAAAAATCGCCGATTCTGTAACTTGGGCGGGCTTCGTGTTAAAGGCGACTTATCAACTCCCCGCCTTGCCTCCGCCCGGCAAGCTCGAAACCGAAGCTGTCCTGCGCGCGGCGGCGCTGGCCCATCGACGCCTCGCCGAGGTTAAGGGCCGCGCCACCGCCATCCCGAACCAGGGCATCTTGATCGACACCCTGTCGCTGCAGGAAGCGCGCGCCAGCTCCGAAATCGAGAACATCATCACCACGCAGGAAGAGATGTTCCAAGCCGCGATCTTCCCGGAAGGACCGGATCGCGGCGCGGCGAAGGAAGTGGCGCGCTATCGCGACGCGCTCAAGCGCGGCTGGGATTTGATGGCGCAGTCGCAATGGCTGTTGACCAACAACATCGTCATCGAGATGTTTCAGGTGCTGAAGGCCACCGACGGCGGCTTCCGCGAAACTCCCGGCACGGCGCTGAAGAACGACCGGACTGGCGCCATTGTTTATGTGCCGCCGCAGGATCGCAATGAGATCGTCAAGCACATGACGGCGCTGGAGCGCTTCATCAACGACGATGACGCATCCGGTCTCGATCCGTTGGTGAAGATGGCGATCGTCCACCACCAGTTCGAGAGCATTCACCCGTTTCCCGACGGCAACGGCCGCATCGGCCGTATTGTCAACGTGCTCTACCTGGCGCGCACCGGGCTCTTACACGCGCCTATTCTCTATCTCAGCCGTTACATCACCATGCATAAGGCCGAGTATTATCGGCTGCTCCAGGCTGTGCGCGAGAGCGGCGCCTGGGAAGACTGGCTGCTCTACATGCTCGATGCGGTGTCTGAAACGTCCCAGGAGACGCTACGCCTGATCGACGGCATCGCCGCGCTGATGGCCGAGTACAAGCAACGCATCCGCGCCGAGCATCCTCGGCTCTATTCTCAGGATCTGCTCAACAACCTATTCCGCCACCCCTATACGCGCATCGAATATCTCGCGAGCGAGATCGGCGTGGTGCGTCAGACGGCGGCGCGGTATCTCGATGAACTCAGCGCCGCCGGGTTGCTGCACAAGCAGAGCTACGGCAAGCACAATTTCTACATCAACAAGCCGCTGGTCGCGCTGTTTCTGGGCCCGGCGGGCGAGGCCCAAAGATCTTGAGGCATGAACGCAATCTGCACGACGTGTTGAACACCAGCCCGTCCTAATGAAGCGTTTGCCTACAAGGCCCTCGGGCGAGGTTGCTGACCCCGTGTTCGCTGCGTTCGCGTGCGTCCATTGTGTCAGCGCGCGCCGGCGGCTGTCGCGGCGTCTGCGGCAGCCAGGCGAGTTTTGGCGAGGAGGATGCCGCCGGCGGCGGCGTCGGCCTTGGCTTGGACGAGGCGGACGCGGATGTGCTCGGGCAGATAGGGTTGCATCGGCTCCGCCAGCCCGCCGCAGAGCGCGACGCGCCGCACGCCCAACACGAATAGCGCCTGCGCCAGTTCACCGATGCGCGCGCCGGCTTGCCGCATCAAGTCGCGTGCGTGCGCATCGCCGGCTTCGGCGTGCAGGACGACGATCGGCGCGAAGGTTGCGTAATCGGTTGCGGTCGCGTTCGCCATCCAGCCGGCGAGGGTTGAGGCGTCATCGAAGGGTGCGAGCAAGTCGCGCGAAAACGCGCTCGCCTCGGCGCGCCCGTCCCACGTGCGCAGTGCAAGCTGCAAAGCCGCAAGGCCAAGCGACGCGCCCCCGCCTTCGTCCGACACCGGAAAACCGTAACCGCCGATGCGCACGGTCCTGCCGCCGATATGCGTGACGGCGATGCTGCCGGTGCCGGCGATCACCACGCCGCCGGGCTGTCCGCCGAACGCGCCCAGCAGCGCAAGATAGCCGTCGCCTTCGAACCAGGCGTCCGCGAACGGATGGCGCCAGGATTCGAGCGCAGCGCGTGCGCCGCTATGACCTGTGCCGGCCAAGCCTATGCCTGCATAGGTGCGCGCCAGCGCGCTCTCTTCGAGACCAGCTGCATCAAGCGCCTGGCGCGTGGCGGCCATGATGGAAGCCAGCGCCGTTTCCAGGCCCAGCCGCATGGTTGCCGGCCCCGACAGGCCTTCGCCCAAAGGGACACCCTCGCCGCTCTCCAGTCGCGCACGGCAGCGCGAGCCCCCGCCGTCGACGCCAAGAAAGTAGGGAGCGCTCATGTCTCCTATGTATTTGGCGTCGCCGTGCGTTCAAATGCGGACAGCCCGAAAGCCTGGGAACCATGACCACTGAAGACATCGACCCGCGTTTCGCCGATCTCGATGCATGGAACACGGTCGAGGCGGCGCGTGCGCTTTATCAAAATCAGATGGAGGGGCTTGGCGCCGTAGCGCCGGCGTTGCCGGCAATCGCGATGGCGGTCGATCGGGCGGTTCCACGGCTGCGCGCAGGCGGTCGGCTTGTTTACGCGGGTGCGGGAACTTCGGCGCGCATTGCCGTGCAAGACGGGGCTGAGCTTCAGCCGACGTTCAACTGGCCGCGCGAGCGCGTCGCGTTCGCCATCGCCGGCGGGGAAGGGGCTTTGCTCCAGGCGATGGAAGGCGCCGAGGACAGCGGCGTCAGCGGCAAAGAGCGCATCGTCGAGCTCGGCGTCAGCACCAATGACGTCGTCATCGCGCTGGCGGCGAGCGGGGAGACGGCGTTCACGCTCGCCGCGCTCGACGCGGCGCGCGCGCGGGGTGCGCTGACGATCGGAATCGCCAACACTGCGGGCGCGCGTCTGCTCAAGCTATGCGATCACCCGGTTCTCCTGGACACCGGCGCCGAAGCCGTTGCCGGGTCGACGCGCCTCAAGGCCGGAACGACGCAAAAAGTGGTGCTTAATCTCATTTCGACGCTGCTCATGGTCCGGCTCGGCCGCGTCTATCGCGGCCTCATGGTCGACATGCGGCCCACGAACGAGAAGCTGCGCCGGCGCGCCGTGCGCATGGTGATGACGATCGCTGCGTGCAGCGAACGGGACGCGCGGGCCGCGTTGGCGAACGCCGATGGCGAGGTGAAACTGGCGGTCATGCTCGCACGCGGGCTGGAGCCGGGGACCGCCCGCGCGCGGCTTGAGGCGTGCGCCGGCGATTTGCGCGCTGCGCTCACGGCCGCGGCGGCGCACGGGGAAGATTAGCCCGGTTCCGCGCGGCGAGACGATTTCACCGCGATTCTACGTCCCAGCGGACGTCGCGTTGCGGTTTTTGAGTTCGCCAGCAATTTATTGCCTCAAATTTGGTCCTTGTTGCACAAATTGCGCGCCAGAGTATTTTGACGCGCCAGATAAAGGCGGGGCCGCGCGCGACGGACCCTGCAGGAGCGAAACGTCCCGATGAGTCCCTCACGCCGCCGAGTCGTCGCTGCGCTCGGGTCCACCATGCTTGTCCCGTTCTTTGCCGGCCCCGTCGTCGCGCAAACGCAGAGCGCGGCGGACCGCGCCTTCGAACGCCTCGGCGCACGCTGGCTCGATCGTTCGATGCGTTTGTCCCCGATCGCTGCAACGGGCATCGGCGATCATCGCTTCGACGCGCAGGTCGACGATGTCAGCACGCGCGGACGCAACCGCGCGCTGCAATTCTCACGCGAAACGCTGGCTTCGCTCGAGCGCATCGAACGCACGCAGCTTTCGCGAGCCAACCAGGTGGATGCGGCGTTGTTGGAGAACGCGCTGCGCGCCGACATCTGGCGCACGCAAACGCTGCAAGCCTGGGCGTGGAATCCGCTCATGTATCAGAACATCGCTGGCGGGGCGCTGTACGCTTTGATGGCGCGTGAGTTCGCGCCGCTGCCGCAGCGGCTCGTCTCGGCCACTGCACGCATGGAAAAGCTGCCGACGCTGTTTGCCGAAACGCGCCGCCAACTTGTGCCGGCGCGCGTTCCAGCCCCGCATGCCGAGACCTACGCCGCGCAGAACCAGGGCCTCAAGAGCATCGTCCGCGATATGATCGAGCCGCATGCGGGCGAAATCTCATCCTCACAACGCGCGCGTTTGCAGCGGGCGATCGTGCGCTTCAACGCCGCTGTCGACGAGCATCAAGCCTGGATCGAGGGCACGCTGACGCCGGCTGCGCAAGCGGACTTCCGCATCGGCGCCGAAGTGTTCGACACCCAGCTCGGTTACACGCTGCAGAGCAATCTGACCCGCGCCGACATCCGCCGGCGCGCGGAGGCTGCTGTGGTGAGCGTGCGCGAGGAGATGTATCGCGTCGCCCGGCAAGCTCTCGCCGGCCGCGCCGATGCGCCTGCAGCGCCGGACGCGCCAACACCGGCGCAGCAGCAGGCGGCGATCCGCGCTGCGCTCGATCTGGCCGCCGCCGAACGCCCGCCCAGGGATCAGCTCGTCGAGGTGGCGACCGCAGCCGTGGCTGAGGCAGACGCGTTCCTCAATGCGCGCGAGATCATCACCATGCCGCCCCAACCGGTGCGCGTGATCCTGATGCCGGAATTCCAGCGCGGCTTTGCGGTGGCCTATCTCGATGCGCCGGGGCCGCTGGAACGCGAATTGGGCTCGTTCTATGCGGTCTCGCCGATCCCGGACGACTGGACCGATGAGCAGGCCGTCTCGTTTTTGCGCGAGTACAATACGCGCGGCATCCTCGATATCGCCGTGCATGAATCATCGCCCGGTCATTACGTGCAGCTGTGGCACGCTAACGCCTATCCTTCGATGCTGCGCGCGGTGCTGAGCTCGGGCTCGTTTGTCGAGGGTTGGGCGGTCTACGCCGAGGAGATGATGGTCCAGCAGGGGTTCCGCGCAGCCGATCCGCTCTACCGGCTGTCGCAACTTAAGGTGCAGCTGCGCACGATCACCAACGCGATCATCGACCAGGCCATTCATGTCGACGGCATGACGCGCGATGAAATGATGCGGCTCCTGACCGAGACGGCATTCCAGGAAGAGCGCGAGGCGGCCGGCAAGTGGCGGCGCGCGCAACTGTCCTTTACGCAATTGTCGACCTATTTCGTCGGTTTTCAAGAGCATCTGGAAACGCGCGCTGAAGCCGAGCGCCGCCAAGGTGCGGCGTTCAATCTCAAAGCCTATCACGACGGCGTGCTGTCTTTCGGCTCGCCCCCTGCGCGCTATGCGCGTGCGCTATTGCTGAACGAGGCGATCTGATGTCAGACCTCACGACAAATCCCGCTTTTGACCGGCACGAAGACGTCGCCTTCTTTGAGGACGAGGCGCTTGGCTTGGCCGGAATTATCGCCATCCACTCTACCGCGCTAGGGCCGGCCGCCGGCGGTTGCCGCATCTGGAATTACGAGCGTCAGGAAGACGCGCTCACGGACGTGCTGCGCCTCTCGCGCGGCATGACCTACAAGAACACCATGGCCGATCTCCCGCTTGGCGGGGGCAAGACCGTCATCTACCGGATGGGCAGTGATCGCGCCGCCTGCCTGCAGAGGTTCGGCGAAAAGGTTGAGGAATTGGGCGGCCGCTACATCACCGCCGAAGACGTCGGCGCCAGTGTTGACGACATGCGCATCGTTGCGCGCGCCACCTCCTACGTTGCAGGCATGCCCAAGGAATCGGGTCAAGCCGGGGGCGATCCTTCTCCGGTTACGGCGCGCGGCGTCTATCTCTGCATCAAGGCGCTGCTTGACGGCGATGTCACCGGCAAGAGCGTTGCGGTGCAGGGCGTCGGTCACGTGGGCCTTCGGCTTTGCGAATATCTGGCTGAGGACAAGGCCAACCTCCTTGTCTCCGACGTCAACACCGACAACCTCGAGCGCGCCCGCGCGCTGGGCGCCAGCATCGCGCCGGTGGAAGACATCCACAGGATGAAGGCCGATCTCTTTGCGCCTTGCGCACTCGGCGCGAGCCTCAACGAAAAAACGATCCCGGAGCTCGGCGCGCCGATCGTATGCGGCTCGGCCAACAATCAGCTCGCAACCGAAGCCGACGGCGAGCGTTTGCTCGCCCGCGGCGTCACCTATGCGCCGGACTACATCGTCAACGCCGGGGGCATCATCAACGTCTCGGCTGAGTACCTGGGCGAACCGGCTGACGTCGTCGACGCGCGCATCCGCGCGATTGCGACCCGCTTGATGAAAGTGCTGGAAACGGCCAAAGCCAGCGGCGTGCCCCCGCACGTGGCCGCCGACCGCATCGTGCGCGAGCGCCTGCAAGCGGCAAGGATGGCCTGATGGACGACATGAGCAGCCGCAAGCCGAACGCCCTCAATCTGCACGTTCCAGCCCCCCGCGCGCGCCCGGGCGACAAGCCGGACTTCAGCGGCTGGAGCTTTCCCGAACCAGGCGACACGCCCAGGCCGGATTTCGACGAGCCGGCGCATGCTTTGCGTGAGTACGCCTACGGCCTCATCCGAGTGCTGGACATGGAGGGCAACGCGCTGGGGCCGTGGGCGCCGAGCATTGCGCCCGAACAATTGCGGCGCGGCCTTAAATACATGCTGCTGACGCGGGCGTTCGACGAGCGCATGCACCGCGCCCAGCGCCAGGGGAAAACGTCATTCTACATGCAATGTCTGGGCGAAGAGGCGATCGCGATCGCGCAGGCGATGGCGTTGCAACCCGACGACATGTGCTTTCCCTCCTATCGCCAGCAGGGCCTGTTGATCGCGCGCGACTATCCGCTGATCGACATGATGCACCAGATTTATTCGAACGCCGGCGATCCGCTGAAGGGCCGCCAGCTGCCGATCATGTATTCCTCGAAGAAGGAAGGCTTCTTCACCATCTCGGGCAATCTCGCCACGCAGGCGCCCCAAGCGGTCGGTTGGGCCATGGCCTCGGCGTATTCCGGCGATATGCGCATCGCCGCCACATGGCTCGGCGAAGGCTCGACCGCCGAAGGCGATTTCCATGCCGCGATGACGTTCGCCGCTGTTTACAAGGCGCCGGTGATCATCAATGTCGTCAACAATCAATG
This sequence comes from uncultured Terricaulis sp., assembly GCA_964540785.1. Taxonomy (GTDB): domain Bacteria; phylum Pseudomonadota; class Alphaproteobacteria; order Caulobacterales; family Aquidulcibacteraceae; genus Vitreimonas. The sequence goes on along the minus strand of CAZIOD010000111.1, from coordinate 2,205 downwards.
GGCGATCTCTTCCTTCCACGGCATCGCCGGCGGTGAGAACACAACCTTCGCCGCACGCGGCATAGGCTATGGCGTGCCGCCGCTGCGCGTCGACGGCAACGACTTCCTGGCCGTCTATGCCGTAACGCAATGGGCCGCAGCGCGGGCGAGGGCCAATCTTGGGCCAACGCTGATCGAACACTTTACCTATCGCGGCGGCCCGCACTCCACGTCAGACGATCCCTCGCGCTATCGTCCGGCGGACGAGAAGGCCAACTGGCCATTGGGCGATCCGATCGAACGCCTCAAGGCGCATCTCATCTCGATCGGCGAATGGGACGACGACCGGCACAAAGCAGCGCAAGAGGAGGCGATCGAAACGGTGCGCGTCACAGGCCGGGAAGCCGAGAAGGTCGGCATCCTCACCGCCGAAGCCCCGCATTCGCGCGCCAGCATGTTCGAGGACGTTTACAAAGAAGTCCCCTGGCACTTGCGCAAGCAACGCGACGACATGGGAGCGTGATTGAGATGCCGCATTTGCTGAATGTTGAGGCCGCATAGCCATGCCCCAGATGACCATGATCCAGGCGCTCAATTCAGCGCTCGATACGATGATGGCCAAAGACCCCAGCGTCCTCACCTTCGGCGAGGACGTCGGCTATTTCGGCGGCGTCTTCAAAGTCACTGAAAATCTGCAGCAGAAATACGGCCTCAAACGCTGTTTCGATGCGCCGATCAGCGAGAACGGCATTGCAGCGACCGCAATCGGCATGGCCGTTTACGGGCTGCGGCCGGTGATCGAGATCCAATTCGCCGACTACATGTATCCAGGTTACGACCAGCTCGTGAACGAGGCCTCGCGCATCCGCTATCGCTCGGCTGGCGATTTCAGCGTGCCGATGACGGTGCGCATGCCCTACGGCGGAGGCATCCGCGGCGGCCAGACCCACAGCCAGAGCCCCGAAGCGCTGTTCACCCATGTCGCGGGTCTTAAGACCGTCATCCCCTCCACGCCTTACGACGCGAAGGGCTTGCTGATCGCCGCAATCGAGGACGACGATCCGGTCATCTTCATGGAGCCCAAGCGCATCTATAACGGCCCCTTCGACGGCTTCCACGATCGTCAGGTGCAGCCGTGGTCGAAGCATCCGGCCAGCGATGTGCCGGACGGGCATTACTCGATCCCGCTCGGCAAGGCGAACATCGTGCGCGAAGGCGCCGATTGCACTGTGCTCGCCTATGGCACGATGGTGCACGTCGCCAAGGCGGCCGCCGAAGAGAGCGGCGTCGACGCCGAGATCGTCGATCTGCGCACGCTCTTGCCGGTCGATATCGAAACCATTGTCGCCTCGGTGGAAAAAACCGGCCGCTGCGTCATCGTGCACGAAGCCACACGCACATCGGGCTATGGCGCCGAACTCAGCGCTCTGGTGCAGGAGCATTGCTTCTACAAACTCGAAGCGCCGATAGAACGCGTCACCGGCTATGACACGCCGTATCCGCACTCCCTCGAATGGGAGTATTTCCCGACCCCGCCGCGCATTATCAAAGCCATGCGCCGCGTGATGGAGGCCTAAAGCGCGATGGGCCAGTTCGTTTTCAAACTTCCTGATGTTGGCGAAGGCACCGCCGAGGCGGAGATTGTCGCCTGGCACGTGCGTGTCGGAGATGTCGTCAAGGAAGACGATCCGCTCGTCGACGTCATGACCGATAAGGCGACGGTTGAGATGACGTCTCCGGTCGCCGGCAAGATCGTTTCCATTCATGGCGAGCCCGGCGACATGGCCCCCGTCGGCGGTCCGATCGCCGTGTTCGAAGTGGATGGCGAAGGTCTTGGGCCGCCAGCGTCCTCGCCGGCGTCTTCTGCGCAAACGTCGAAAGCGACTGCCGGCGAGACGCCGGCGGTCCAAGAGCGCAGCAACGGCGCCACCGCCGCCAAATCTCCCGAGGCCGACGGCTTGACCGCAACACCGGCCAAGTCCGAACCCGAGCAGGCGGCGCCCCAGGCCGATGCGCCGAAATCCAAACCCAAGCTCAAAGCGCCGGCCGGGGCGACCTGGTCCGAGGCGGAGCTGCAAGCCGCCATGCAACGCGGCGCGCCGCGCGCAGTGCCGGCCGCCGCCATGCCCGCGGGCGCTGCGCCAAGGTCATCCGCAGCGAGCGCGTCGCAAGCCGTAACGAAAGCGGCGCCCCGCGACGCCAGCGTGCGCGAATGGGCGCATGCGC
>CAZIOD010000110.1:0-9130 GCA_964540785.1 uncultured Terricaulis sp. | reverse complement strand
TTGGCACCTCGATGTCGGCTCATCACATCCTGGGGCTGGAGCAGGTCCCAAGGGTATGGCTGTTCGCCATTTAAAGTGGTACGTGAGCTGGGTTCAGAACGTCGTGAGACAGTTTGGTCCCTATCTACCGTGCGTGTTGGAAACTTGAGAGGATCTGTCCCTAGTACGAGAGGACCGGGATGGACGCACCTCTGGTGCACCAGTCGTCGTGCCAACGGCGCAGCTGGGTAGCTAAGTGCGGACGGGATAAACGCTGAAAGCATCTAAGCGTGAAACCCCCCTCAAAACCAGGTTTCCCTTGAGAGCCGTGATAGACCATCACGTTGATAGGCCAGGTGTGGAAGCGCTGCGAGGCGTGAAGCTGACTGGTACTAATCGCTCGATCGGCTTGAACGATCCGCGTTCATGCACGGCGACGACTGCGTCGCTCCTAGTGCAGTGAAAACGCGTCAGACGATGTCACAAGAGCGAATAGCGAATAGCGAATAGCGAATGGTGCGCGGCATTGTTCGCAGTCCCTGTTCGCTACTCACTATTCGCCATTCGCTCATTCTGGTCGCGCGCTTTGCCGACCTGGCGGCTATGCCGGGGGGTCCCCACCCGATCCCATCCCGAACTCGGTCGTTAAGTCCCCCAGGGCCGATGGTACTATGTCTTAAGGCATGGGAGAGTAGGTCGTTGCCGGGTCTGCCAAGCGCGCGGCGAGCAAGTCCAAGAACCCTCATCACAATGTTGGCGGCTCCGGCCGTTTCGCAGCGGCCGCCACAAGCGGCCGTTTGTGTTTGGAGAGCAAAGTTTGACGCGGGATGGAGCAGCCCGGTAGCTCGTCAGGCTCATAACCTGAAGGTCGTAGGTTCAAATCCTACTCCCGCACCCATCTCGGCCCCGCTGGCGACAGCGGGGCCGTTTTGCATTGCGCGCAATGGCCGTACATCGTGCGCCCGAGGGACGTGCGATGTTCGTGCTGCAGGTCGCAGTGATGAAAGGGCGGGGCGGCATGTTGAGCGCCGTGACGCACTACGCGCGCATGTTCGAAGCGATCGGCGTGCGTTCGGCGACGCTCTATCGTGGCCCGGCGCCTGAAATCGTCCGCGGCGTCGGCGGGCTGATCGATGCGCCAGCCAGCTTAACCTCACCCTTATTTGGGTTGTCGCCCGATCTCGCCCGGTTACGCCGGAGCATTATCGAGGCCGGAGGCGCGGCGCCGGATGTTGCGATCGTTCATAGCGATCTCGCGCTTAACGGCGTCAAGCGCATGTTCCCGCGGGCGCGCGCGGCGGCCGTCTGTCATTCGGACAAGATGAAACGCAAGGGACGCGCCGATCTGATTGTGACGCTGAACGCTGCTCAGAGCGCGCTTGCACGCGCGCGCTGGCCGGCGGTTCGGGTTGCGCAGCTCGGAAATCCATACGTCGCGCCGCCGGCGCCGGTCCGTCCGCCGGGTGCGCGACCGCGGCTCAATTTCGTCGCGCGCTTCATCCCCACCAAACAGCCCCTCAGCTTGATCGAGGCGCTGTCGAAACTCCAAAGCCCGCCGGCGCTGAGATTCATCGGCGCCGGCGAACTTGAAGCGGAAATGCGAGCCGCGGTTGCCGAGTCGGGTCTCGCGGCGGAGTTCACGGGCTGGCTCGAGGCGCCGTTTTCCCACTTTCACGCGCAGGACATCCTTGTACTGCCCTCGCTCTGGGAGGGGCTGCCGTATCTCCTGCAGGAAGCGCTGGATCACGGTGTCCCGATCTTGGCGGGCGACAATGCCGGCAATCGCGCCGCGCTCCTTGACGGCGCCTACGGCGCACTGTTCGCGGCCGGCGACACCTCCGCATTAGCCGCCGCCATCCGCGATGCGCTCGCCGAGCTTGACGCTCTCAGAGCCAAAGCGGAAAACGGCCGCGCTGCGCTGCGGGCAAAGTACGGTGCGACGTCCTTTTGGCGCGCGCTGTCTGCGGAATTGGAGCAGGTGGGCTAGCTTGCCGATGTTCGACTGGCGCAAAGTCTCGCGCGATCCGACCAATCGCCAGGCCACGCTTGGTATGGACGCTTTCTTGCGCTCTATCACCTCAGTCGAGGAGACCTCGCGTCTCGAAATGGTGCTGGGCTTTTGTCGTGATCTCGATGTGCTCGACATTGGCGCCGGCGAACATGACGTTTCTTTTTTTTCGGAAGAGGGATGGGAACATGGGCGCATCGCCAAGGTGGCCAGGCGGGTCGTGGCGGCCGAGCTAATGCCGGACCTGTGCGAGCATTATAATGCAAAGGGGTTCGACTTCCGCTGTGTCGATGCAACCGGCGATACCGATCTGGGCGAGCGGTTCGACCGCGTATTCATCGGCGACGTGATCGAGCATGTGAACGACCCGGTCGCACTGCTGAACTTCGCAAAGCGGCACCTGCGGCCTGAAGGCCGCATACTGGTTACGACGCCGAATCCATTCGCGCCGCGCTTTCGCCTGCATCGCAAGCGGCGGCGCACTCGCTATGTGATGGCGAACCTGGAGCACACCCGCTGGGTGTCCATTTCCAACATGCATGAGATCGCTGTTCGCGCCGGTCTGGAGATGATCGCGCTTCACTGGCCGCTGATGAAGAAGCCCAAGCAGGGGGTCGCGCGCGCTTGGGCGCTGTGGTCGAAAAAGGTTCTGCTATCCGTTGCTGCTCTCGAAGACGTGTTCGTCGAATACGCTTTTGAGCTTGCGATGCCGAACGACAGCCGCTCGTCTAGTCGCGTTGCAGCGGAAGCGGCCGGGGCGGAGTGATTCCGTAGCCTATCGCACGAAGCCGCGACGAACCGACATGAAAGTACGACGAACAGAGGCAAGCGCTGCACAGCGCATTACCCCCTGAACCGTCAACTTGAGTAGGCTGGCGCGGATGATAGACCGGGAGGGACACGGCGCGCGCGAAGCAGGCCCGATGAGCCGCCTGCTCGAACACCCCGCCTGGGTGCGGTGGAGCGCTCACATTGCCTTCTGGCTCGTGTACCTAGCCGTGAGGACAGCGGCCGCCGCGGCCGATCCGCCGGAGGACGTTTCCGACTTCCCGTACTTCCTCAACCGGCTGCTCGTCGTCGCATCCTATTTCGCGCTCACGGGAGCGCTGCTCGCCTTAATCGCTGGCCCGCGCGCGAACCAATCGACCTGGGCGCGCAACTTGTTGCTGGTTCTTGGCGCGTTGGCGCTGGCGCCGCTGACGCAATGGGGCGAGCAAGTCTGGCCGCTCATGCTCGCGGGGTTTTCGCCGGAGCCGTACCCGTTCGTCATCTATCTCTTTCAGTTCGGGTGGGCGTTGCCGCTCTGGGGCCTGACGCAGGCGCTGCTCGGCTATCACTTCGAGACCATGGCGCAGCAACGCGCGGTCGCGCGGGCGCAGGCGCTTGCTTACGACGCGCAGTTGCGCATGCTGCATTACCAGATCAATCCGCACTTTCTGTTCAATACGCTCAACGCAATTTCGACGCTCGTGCTGGAGAAACGCAACGAAGCGGCCGAGAACATGCTGCTGCGGCTTGCGGGTTTTCTGCGCTATTCGCTCGATCGGCAGCCTACGGAGATGACGGCGCTCGCCGCGGAACTCGAAGCGCAGCGCAAGTATCTCGAGATCGAGCAAACCCGCTTCGATGACAAGCTCGAGGTCAGGTTCAACGTCGAGCCCGGCCTTGAGAATGCAAAGGTGCCGAGCCTCATCCTGCAGCCCATTCTTGAGAACGCGATCAAGTATGCGATCACCCCACGGGTAGAGGGCGGCCGCATCGACGTTTCCGCCAGCCGCGACAACGATGTGTTGCGCATCACCATTGAAGACGACGGCCCGGGCTTGTGCTCCGAAGACCAACCGCGCCGGCGGCGCGGCGTTGGCCTGGCTAACGCCCGCGAGCGGCTGGAACTCATTTACGGCGAACGCGCGGGCCTGATCGCGCGCAACCGCGAGCCAAACGGCTGTCGCGTGGAAATATGGTTGCCTCTGGAGGAAGAACGTGTCGGCCGAACGCCTGCGCCTGCTCTTAGCTGACGACGAGCCGCTGGCTCTGCGTCGCATTAAACTTGCGCTGAAGGAGATTCCTGACGTCGAGGTCGTTGGCGACGCCAGCGACGGCGCGCAGGCCATCACCGCCATGCGCGACCTCAAGCCCGATGTAGTGCTGTTGGATATCCGCATGCCGCTGGCGGACGGCTTTGAAGTCGCCAATGCAGTAGAAGACGCCGGCGGGCCGGAGGTGATCTTCGTTTCAGCCTTCGATTCTTACGCAGTTCAGGCGTTCGAGACTTCCGCGGTGGATTATCTGCTTAAGCCCGTCGAGTTCGAGCGCTTGGCGTCCGCGCTCGACCGCGCCCGCGAACGGCGCTCGGCGAAGGATGCGGGAAGGCGCGCCGAAGAACTTGCCGCGGTGCTCGATGCGCTGAAGAAAGAGGCCGAAGAGCGCGAGGGGCCCCGCTACGACAAGGAATTCTGGATTCGCGACCGCGGCCGTTTTCTGCGCGTGCCGGTTGTCGACGTCGAACGTATCGAAGCCGAGCGCGATTACGTGCGCCTCTATTGGGAAGGGCGCACGCTGTTGCATCGTGAGACCATGTCGCACCTCGAAAGCAAGCTCGACCCCAACGTGATGCTGCGCGTGCATCGGTCTGCGTTCGTCAACTGGAAGCGCCTCAAAGCCGTGCGGCGCGATCCCAACGGGCGATTGATGGCGGTGCTTGACGGCGGCGATGAAGTGCCGGTGAGTCGCGCATATGCGCAGCGCGTACTCGCAGAAATGAAAACACGAGCTTGAAAAGAGGCGGGCGGCCAAAAAGCCGCCGCGCCCAAGGAAGGCATAAGGCAGACGAGCTTCGCTCGTCGCTCTGAAGATGCTGACGTGCTTGGTTTTGGATGCGCGGTCGCTAGGTTAGGGTGACGGAGGTGCTTCGCATGCAAGGCAAAGTGGTCGTCGTCACCGGCGCGTTTGGCGTGCTTGGAGGCGCCGTCGTTGAGCGTGCTCGGCGCTTGGGCGCGCGTCCCGTGTTGATTGATTACGCCTCGGCGCCGGCGAGCCTGAGGGAAGATCCGCTCGTGCTCGGCGGCATTGATCTCACCAAGGGGGAGGCCACCGAAGATGCGATGCGGCGCGTCGCGGCTGCGGCGGGGCGCATCGACGCCTTGTTGAATATCGCCGGCGGGTTCAGCTGGCGCACGCTGGCCGATAGCGACGGCGCCGTGTGGGACATGATGCAGGCGATCAACCTTAAGACGGCGGTCAACGCTTCGCGCGCGGCATTACCGTTCTTGATCGCGTCAGGCGGAGCGATTGTGAACGTGGGCGCCGCAGGCGCCGTGAAAGCGGGCGCCGGCTTTGGGGCCTATGCCGCGGCGAAGGCCGGCGTACACAAACTCACCGAGAGTCTGGCCGAGGAGATGAAAGGGCAGGTGCGCGTCAACGCGGTGCTGCCGTCGATTCTCGACACCGAACAAAACCGCAAAGACATGCCAAAGGCCGACCCGTCGAAATGGGTTCAGCCGGACGACCTGGCGAAAGTGATGCTCTTCCTGGCGTCTGACGACGCCCGCGCCATTACCGGGGCCCTGGTGCCTGTAACCGGCGGCGTATGACACGCGCCAGGTTTCGATAAGCGCGAGCGCCCGCCGTCTCACACGAGGATGACAAAATATCGTACCGGCGCGTGGGGCCTGTTGATAATAGCGTGTTGTGCTTTATGCGTGCGCCCGCGGGGGATCGGATCGGGCGCTGCACGTGGTGTGCAGTCGGCCCTAGCGCCTTATAGAGCGCGGGAACATGTCTAGGCTTCAATCGCGCAGATTTTGCGTCGCTCCAATGATGGATTGGACGGACCGGCATTGCCGGGCGTTCCATCGCGCGCTGACGCGCCGGACGCTGCTCTATACCGAGATGTTGACTGCAGATGCGATCGTTCATGGAGATCGCGCGCGGCTGCTGGGTTTCGATCCCATTGAACATCCTGTCGCGCTGCAACTCGGTGGCAGCGAACCTGCAAAGATGGGTGAGGCAGCGCGCGTCGGCGCCGCATTCGGCTACGACGAAATCAATCTCAACATCGGCTGCCCGTCCGATCGGGTGCAGGCCGGCCGCTTCGGCGCGTGCTTGATGCGAGAACCGGACTTGGTGGCGCAGCTCTGGACCGCCGCGCAGGAAGCGGCGCCGGACATGCCCATCACCATCAAGTCCCGGATCGGCGTTGACGATCAGGATCCCCGCGAGGCGCTATTCGCGCTGGTGGATGCGAGTGCGCGCGCCGGGTGCCGCACGTTCATCGTACATGCGCGTAAGGCCTGGCTTGACGGCCTCTCGCCCCGCGAAAATCGCGATGTGCCGCCGCTGGATTACGATCTGGTGCGCACATTGAAATGCGAGCGGCCGCACCTGGAGGTGATCCTCAATGGCGGCCTCCGCGATATCGATCATGCATTGAAGGAAGCTGCGCTTGGGCCGCCGGATCAGCGCGGAAACGCAGCCGCGCCAAGTCTGGACGGCGCGATGCTCGGTCGCGCCGCGTACCAGAACCCGGCCGTGCTGCTTGACGCCGATGCACGCGTCTTCGGCGCGCCTGCGCCGTCCACGTCGCGCGTGGACGCTGTGGAGGCGCATTTGCCATATATCGCGCGCAAACTGGCGGAAGGCGTGCCGTTGCATGCGATGACGCGGCACATGTTGGGGCTGTTCAACGCACAGCCGGGCGGACGTGCATGGCGGCGCGCCCTCTCCGAGCGCGGCGTTCGGTCGGGCGCTGGCGTCGAAGTGGTGCGCGATGCGCTTGCGCACGTCATGCGGCCGCCGCTTCGCGCGGTATGAGCGCAGATCTGGTCTGGCTGCTGGCAGGCCTCGTCGGCGCAGGCTTATTCGCCGGCTTTGTCGGCGGATTGTTTGGCATCGGCGGCGGCGCGGTCGTCGTGCCGGCCCTCTATGTGCTTTTCACGGCTCTGGGCGTCGATGAAGGCGTGCGCATGCACGCCGCGATAGGGACGTCGCTTTCGACGATCATCGCCACATCATGGCGTTCACTCACCGCACACCGCAGAGCCGGCGCCGTGGACTTCGACGTCTTGAAGGCGTGGGGCCCGTGGATCATGCTTGGCGCCATTGCCGGCGCGTTGCTCGCCGGGTTCGCCACGACCGCGGCTTTGCTTCTTGTGTTCGGCTTCGGGCTGTTGCTCATCGCAGCGCAGATGGGACTCGGCAAACAGGCCTGGCGTCTGTTTCGCGATCTGCCAAAGGGGTTTGGACGCGCAGTGACCGCCGGCGGCATCGGGTTGTTCTCCGCGCTCATGGGTATCGGCGGAGGAGCGTTTGGAGTGACGGTGCTGACTTTGAGCGGCCGACCGATCCACCAGGCGGTCGGCACTGCCTCGGGGTTTGGCGCAGCGATCGCACTCCCGGCCGCGCTCGGTTATGTGATCTCCGGCTGGGGGCGTGAGGGCCTGCCTCCGTGGTCGCTTGGTTTTGTGAGCCTTCCCGGCTTTTTCGTGTTGGCGGCGCTGACCATGCTGACCGCCCCGATGGGCGCGGCGCTCGCGCATCGTCTGCCGCAGCTTTCACTAAAGCGCGCGTTTGCGGTCTTCCTCGCGGTCGTCGCGATTAACATGCTGCGTGAAGCATTCAGCTGAACCAGGAATAGACCATCATGATCAGGACAATCAGGGCCGCCCAAAACGCGATGCCTGCGACCGCGGCGCCGGGTTGCAGGCGGATGCGCCAGAATCCCCAGCCCGCCCCGGACACCAGCAGCAATACCATCAACAAGTGAACCAGCTGGGGCACGTTGAAGCCAACCGGGAAGGTCTCGGGATGAAAAAAGCCGATCCAGGCGATCAACAGCAGGACCGCGACTACCCCGAGCCCGACCCAGCGCGTCATGGCGCGGCCTTTTCCGCGCGTTTGAGGCGGTCTGGGAGCGCGGCCGTGATGGCTTGACGTTCGCGGTCGGTGAGGCTGCCCCAGGCGGCGATCTCGACCAGGGTGCGTCCGCAGCCGATGCACAGCCCGCTTTGACCGCTCACCGCGCACAGCTTGATGCACGGACTGGAGATCGGCGCGGCGTTCATCACTCAAGCCCTAAGGCCACGGATTTAGTCAGGCAAACCGCAGTCGGGATAGATGTATTGTTTTTCGATAAATACACATTGACTCTCGATGCAATTTATCGTAAATCGATATCAGCCTGAAATCGCAGCAATGGCGCATCCGAGCCTGTGGCCGGCGGCATCTTTCCAGCGATGCAGGTGAAAGGCATTTGGAGGGTTCATCATGCGCTTTGCCGTCATCGCAACCGCCGCGGCGGCCGCCGTAGCTGTGCCGCTGGCCGTCAGCGCCAGCGGGCCGCACATGTCCAGCGACCAGTTTCTCACGGCGGTGCGATGCACCGCGTATCAGGACATCACCGGTGGCCACGATCTCAACGACGCCAAATGGCAGCTCAACGCTGAAGCGCGCCGTCAACCGGCCGAAACTGTAGCCCGTGCTGAAGCGGAGGTGTCAGACATCGTCCTCAAGACCGCCTCGGTGGAAGCGGGCGAACTGGCCCAGGAACAAGTCGCCGCTTGCTCAGGGACGCAATTGGCCACAGCGCCGGACTCGCGCGGCGACGCGTGAGCCGATAATATGGCGCGCTGGCGCAGGCCGCGCGCGGGAGGGACTTGAGATGAAGGTCTGGGTTCTGGCCGGCCTGTTCACCGCCGCCGCTGTGCCTCTCGCCGGGGCCGCTGAGGCGTCAGCCGAGTGTCAGGTCGAGGACGCGCGTCGCGCCACCCACGTACGCATAGATGGCGGCGCGCCCGGCGGATCGGCGCCGCAGGCGGCGCGGCCGGCGCCCGACCGTGAGACCGCCGCCGATCAGGTCGCACAACGTGAGGCGGCTGAAGCTGCGCGTGTGGCCGCCGAGCGGCGCCGCAACGGCAAGCGCATTCCCGACGCTGAGTTGATAGGCCCTCGCGGCGCTTTATAGTCGCCCGACCGCGCGCAGTCGGTGCGCGCGTCTCGGGCCTTGATCCATGGATCTGAATTTTACCGCGGAAGAGATCGCGTTCCGCGACGAAGTGCGCGCGTTCATCGAAGCGAACTATCCAAAGCACCTGCGCGGCAAGAACATCATGCGCGAGGACCTCTCCAAGGAGGACTTCCTCGCCT
>CAZIOD010000109.1:0-9191 GCA_964540785.1 uncultured Terricaulis sp. | reverse complement strand
AGCATGCGTCCGAGTTGACCGCCGCCCAAGATGCCGATCGTGCTTCCTGGGGGCAGCGCGCTCATGTGGGATTTTCGCCAATGGCTTTGGTTTGCGCGGCGCGATAGGCGTCGAGCCGCGCCGCCAAGGCGTCATCGGAAAGGGCGAGAATGGAGACGGCCAGCAGCGCCGCGTTCACAGCGCCGGCTTCGCCGATGGCCAGCGTGCCGACCGGGACGCCTTTTGGCATCTGCACGATCGATAAAAGGCTGTCCAAGCCCTTCAGCTCGCGGCTCTTGATCGGCACCCCGAGCACGGGAAGCGGGGTTAGAGAGGCGGTCATGCCGGGCAAATGCGCGGCCCCGCCGGCGCCGGCGATGATGACTTTGAGTCCGCGCGCCTTGGCGCTCTCGGCATATTCGTAGAGGCGCTTGGGCGTGCGGTGGGCGGAGACGACCTTGGCCTCATAGGGCGTGCGCAGGGCGTCGAGCGTTTCGGCGGCGGCGGAAAGCGTTTCCCAGTCCGACTTCGAGCCCATGATGAGCCCGACCAATGGCGTAGCCATGAATGGCTGCTCCTAAAAAAACGCCAAGTAATAGAAGCTGCCGCGTCCGTCCAGGGCTGACGCTGGTCGGATTCTGCAGGTTAAGGCGGTCTTTACCTCGCTGGCGCATCCCAGAGGGGAAGGCGCACCAGAAGATGCGGTTCGGATCCAAGTCGCGCACCCCCGAAACGAACCGGCTCCTGCAAGAGCTGGGTCTCGGTCCGCGCGACGTTTCAGCGTCGGCGCTGGCCGCTCTCGCGCGACTCGCGGCAGAGCGCGACGAGCTGGCGGCGCGGCTGGCCGCCGCGGAGGAACTGGCTGACCGCGACGCGCTCGTGCAGGTGTTGAACCGGCGCGCCTTCCTGCGCGAGCTGCACCGCACGATGTCCGAAGTCGAACGCTACAAGACACCGGCCGCCGTGCTTTACATCGATCTCGACGGCTTCAAAGCGCTGAACGACGGCTACGGCCACGCCACCGGCGACGCCGTGCTGATGCACGTGGGGCGCCTGCTGGTCGACTCTGTTCGTGAGAGCGATGCAGTCGGCCGGCTTGGCGGGGACGAATTCGGCGTCATCCTCAATCGCGTCGCCGCCGAAGAAGCGCATGCGAAGGCGCAGTTTCTGAACGACAGGATCAATTCAAGCGCGATCATCCATGCGGGCGTGGCCCATCGCGTCCTGGCGTCGATCGGCGTGCACGCAATTGCGGCCGTGGAGGAGCCGGAAGCGGCCATCGCGCGCGCTGACGAGGCGATGTACGCCGACAAGCACGCGCGGCGCGTCGAACGACAAGCCTTCGCCGCCTTTTGAAGACGCAAGCGCCGCGCTCAGGCGTATCCGAAGCGCGCCATCTGTTCGCCGTGCGTCGCCTTGATCGCGTCAATCAACGGCTGGGGCACGCCTTCGCGGCCCCTCTGCTCTTCGATCAGCCACACCGAGCGCGCCTTACGCACAGCGTTATCGAACTTTTCCTGCGACGGCTTAAGTCCAAGGAACGCAACGATCTCGCCGAATTTGGCTTCCGGCGCCGCGGTCAGATCTTCGTAGCGGACGACGAGAACCTTCGGGTTTTGCCGCCATGTCCAGCTGGCGACATTCTTGGACCAGGAGCCGATATATTCGACGACGTGTTTAGCCGACGGCGCGGTGAGAAACTCGGGCAAGGCCATGAGCTGGACCATGTCATCTACCGAAACTCCGAATTGTTGCGCTGCGGGCGCAGCCACATCGATCGGATTGCGCACGAGGTAGATCGCCCCGGCGGTGAACTCCGGCTCGATCAGCGGCGTACCCTGCTCATCGCCAAACCAGCTGTTGGTCTTGACGAAAATACTTTCGCGCGCCGTCTCGTGGATCGCCTTCTGCACGTCGTGACGCAGACGAAGAATCTGCTCATCGGAGAAGCCCTGAGTGGACTTGCCGGCGCGCGCATCGTAGAGCGCGCGATCGATCAGCGTCGGACAGATCTGGTTCAGCGTGTTGCGGTCGAGCGGCGCGTTCGCCGGCGTGAACAGGCTCCCCAGAAAGCCCTGCAGCCACGTACTGCCGGATTTCGGATAAGACGCAATCCAGATGATTTTTCCCATGATCTCCCCGTGTCGATGATCGGCGCGCGGCGCGCAAGCAGTCTATAATCGTACGCTCAAAGCCAACGCGCCGAAGTCCTGGCGCGTCGGCTGGGTTTCGAATTCCTCGGTGCGCCAGACATAGGTGTAGGCGAGCCGGACCGCGCCGGCGCTCAGCGAGAACCCGGTCTGAAAGTCGGCGACGTAAGGATTGCGCTCGACCGAAGCGGAGTCCTGAAACGTGTTCCCGTCGAGGAAGAGATTGTGCGCCACGGCGCGGCCCTGCACGCCGGCAAAGATCGACCAGGAGAGCCCGCCGCCGCGAAAATGCTCGACGCCGGCAAGCGAGGGGCGAACGCGCGGGGGCCCGTAATCGCTGTCGATGCGCTGGCCGACGCGCGCGGCGAGTCCGACATGCGCTTCGGTCCGCAACGTGCCGAGCGTGGCGCCGGCGCTGGGCGTCAGATCCGCTTCCAGGCCGCCGAAATAATCGCCAAACAGGCGCAGCGCGCGCCAGCGCCGGTCGAACGAGACGGCGAAAGCGAGCTCATCGTTGAGCTGGCTGTCCCAGCCCTGCGGATCCGGCGCGCCGAGCCATTCGTGAATTCCGCGTTGCGCTTCCTCGCCCATCGCAGATGGTCCGACCAGGCCGAGTTCGAGTTCGTAGGTGTCCAGAAAACGCGGCGTGCGTCCGTCGCTGCGATCCTCTTCGGCGCCGATCGAGATCTGCATATAGAGCCATCCGGCGTATGGGTGCTCCTCGGGGGGTGCGGGATTGGCGCCGATGTCTTCGGGTGTGAAGATGGAATGGCCGACGGCGACACCCCAGAAATCGGGTTCGGATCTCGACAGGGCGCGCGTAAAGCCGCCGACGCCTTGCAGCCAATCGGGCACGCGCTCGGCGGGCGAGACGTAGCCCAGCCGAATGCCGGAGGTGTAGTTGCGGTCGGCGCCGGAAGAGAGACTGTCGTTTTCCACAGTCAGCGAGAGAACGCCTTTCTGCGCCGCGGCGTCGTCCTGGGCGAACGCCAAGCCCGGCGTCGCCGCCGCTACGATTGCTGCACCGGTCAACCACCGCTTCAGGCGATGATGTCCGGCGTCAGCCTGTCCTCGATCCATTGAATTTGATCCTTCAGCACCAGCTTGCGCTTCTTCAGGCGCGCCAGCTGCAGCGCGTCCCCACCGCTTTGTTCCTGCAGGGCGAAGATCGCACTGTCGAGGGCTCTATGCTCCTCGCGCAGTTCGTGCAGTCGGGCGCGAAGAGCGCGCTTCTCGGGCGTGTCTGTGATGTCGAAGCCGTCGTCGTCGGCGTCCATGGCCAAAGTTCCGGCAAGTGGCCGCGCCGCCCCGCCGGCGCCCGAAACCCTAAGGCTAAGCCCGGGCCGGAGCCCCTGTAAAGCGGCGCAATCCGCCAGAATCACGGGCTCCTGCGTGGCAAGCGGTATAAAAGTTAATTTTGTTGGTGATGTAACGAGACAACAGCCCCGATCGGCGCCATCCTCAGACTCGCCCAACCAAAGGAGGCGCCTTCGATGGCTATCGAGCAGCGGCTACGCGAACTCGACGCCCGGCATCGGGATCTGGACATCATCATTCAAAACGAGGCGAAACGCCCCTACGTGGACAGTTCCCGCCTTTCGGCGATGAAACGCCAGAAACTGAAATTGAAGGAAGAAATCGAAACCATACGACAGCAACTCGAGCACCATTGAGTGCACGCCCCGCGCGCTGGCCGCGGAGGCGCGCGAAAAGATCACCTCCGCGGCGCGCGTGATTGAGCCGGCAGGTTATGCAGGCTAGCGTTTCCCGTCAGAGTTGGGACGCGACATGCGCGCTTTGCTTTCATTCGACGAGGCGCTGACACCCGCGCTGATGACGGTCGTCTTCCAGATCGTCTCGGTTTTCATTGCGCTGTTTGCGGTGTTCGGCGCCATCGCCGTGTTGACGGCCATCAATACGGCGGGATTCTTCACGGCGCTGCTGACCGCTGTCGGTCTGCTCGGGCTCGGCGCGGCGGCGATCCTGGCGCTACGGCTGCTTGGGGAAATCTGGATGGCCCAGCTCCGGGTGCAGGACCGGCTCGCCGTGCTGGTGGAGCAGGGCAAGGCGCGCGAGTAAGCCGATCCCATCGTGGGAACTCGCGCGCAAACGGCGCGTTGCCCTGAGTGCTGCACGCCATTAGCTACGTTTAAGATGCACGGCTCTGTTCTCGACCCCGGGACTGCTGCGTCATCGGCAGCCCCGCCGTTGTTCGATGTGCGCACCCAGGCGCTATTTCTGGATCTCGACGGCACGCTTGTGGATATCGAGGCGCACCCGGACGATGTGATCGCCCATGAGGCGCTGCGCGCCCTCTTGCGGCGGGCGTGCGAGGCCGCGGGCGGCGCCGTTGCGCTGATCACAGGCCGCACGATTGCGGACGCCGACCGCATCCTCGGCGGCGCGATCGTGAATATCGCGGGCGTGCACGGTCTCGAACATCGACTTAACGGGCGCATCAATCGAGATAGCGACGCCGCATCCGAAATGCGCGCGGCTCTCGCGGATGTGCGCCAGCTGGTCGAGGCGGGCGCGCTCAAAGCGCACGTCGAAGAGAAGGGAGCGAGCGTGGCGCTGCATTATCGCCATGCGCCCGAAAGCGAATGCGACGTGCGCGCGTGCGCGGCGCAGATCGCGGCAAAGCACCGTCTGCGCACGCTGCCTGGAAAGATGGTGATCGAGATCGTCGCGGGCGCCCACACCAAGGGCGATGCGTTGGAGACGTTTCTGGGCGCAGCGCCATTTGCGGGGCGCAAGCCCGTGGCTGTCGGCGATGACGTGACGGACGAGGATGCCTTCGCCGCAGCTGCGCGCGCGGACGGCTATGCCATTCGCGTCGGCGAAAGTCGCACGAGTTCGGCCGCGTACCGGCTGGCCAGCCCCACAGCCGTGCGCGACTGGCTGGCCGCCTCGCTTGCCGCGGTGCGCGCATGAGGTCCGGGTCTCTCGATCTTGCCCCGATCGGCAATTGCAATGTGAGCGCGCTCATCGACCGAGACGGGCGCTTCGTCTGGGCCTGCGTGCCGCGCGTGGACGGCGACCCCGTGTTCTGCGCCCTGTTGTCGGGACGCGATCTGAATGAGGCGCAGCCGGGCATCTGGGCGATCGACCTCATCGATCAGGTCGCCAGCGAGCAGAGTTACGAGCGCAATACGCCGATCCTGATTACCAAACTCACGGATGCGCGCGGCGGCGTGGTGGAGATCGTCGACTTCTGTCCGCGTTTCCGCCGCTACGAGCGGATGTTCCGCCCCATCGCGTTCGCGCGCATCGTGCGCCCGCTCGCGGGCGCCCCGCGGATCCGGATGCGTCTCACCCCCGCCGTGGATTGGGGCGCCGAGGAGGCGGCGCGCACAGGCGGCACCAACCATCTGCGCTTTCTCTCCGCGACCACGCTGCGGCTCAGCACCACCGCGCCGATCTCCCACATCGTACATGCGCGAGAGTGGCGGCTGGAGAACGAGCACTTCTTCTATCTGGGGCCGGACGAGCCGTTCAACGACGATATTCGCGATGTCGTGCGCGGCATGTACGAGAAGACACGCGCCTATTGGTGGCGCTGGGTGCGCGGTCTGGCGACGCCGCTCGAATGGCAATCGGCGGTCATCCGTGCGGCGATTTCGCTGAAGCTGTGCGTGTACGAAGAGACCGGCGCCATCGTCGCGGCGCTGACCACCTCCATCCCCGAGTCGCCCAATTCGGGGCGCAACTGGGATTACCGATACTGCTGGCTGCGCGATGCATATTACACGGTGCAGGCGCTCAACCGGCTGAGCGCGGTGGATATCCTCGAAGGGTATCTCAAGTATCTGCGCAACATTGTCGACGCCCATCCCGAAGGGCGCATCCAGCCGGTGTTCGGCGTCGGCATGGAGCCGATACTGGACGAGACGATTGTGGAGACGCTGCCGGGTTATCGCGGCATGGGCCCGGTGCGCGCCGGCAACCAGGCGCACGAGCACCATCAGCACGATGTGTACGGCCAGATCGTGCTCTCGACGGTGCAGGCGTTTTTCGACGAACGGCTGATCCGCGAGCCGGTGCTCGATGATTTTCACAAGCTGGAGACGGTGGCGGAACGCGCCTACCGGCTTCACCTGGCGCCCGATGCCGGGCTCTGGGAATTCCGCACCAGATCGGCGGTGCACACCTATTCGTCCGTCATGTGCTGGGCGGCGTGCGACCGGCTTGCCAACGCGGCGCAGAAAATCGGCTTCAACGATCGCGAAGCATTCTGGCGCGCGCGCGCCACTGAAGTCCGCGAAACTATTTTGAAGCGCGCATGGAACGAAAAGCTCGGCCGTTTCGCCGGCAGCCTCGACGGTGCGGAGATGGACGCAAGTCTGTTGCAGCTGGTTGACACCCGCTTCATCGCGCCCGACGACGAGCGCTTCCTGGCCACCTTCAAAGCGCTGGAGCAGGACCTGAAGCGCGGCCGCTATCTGTTGCGCTATTCGGACAAGGACGATTTCGGTTTGCCGGAGACGGCGTTCAATTTCTGCACCTTCTGGTACATCGAAGCGCTCGCTTTGGTCGGCCGGAAGGAGGAAGCGCGCGAATTGTTCGAGGAAATGCTGGCGCGCCGCACCAGCGCGGGCCTGCTTTCCGAGGATTGCGACTACAACACCGGCGAAGCGTGGGGAAACTATCCTCAAACCTATTCGCTCGCCGGCCTCATCAATTGCGCGATGTTGCTTTCCAATCCGTGGAGCACCGTACGATGACCCGGCTCATTGTGGTTTCCAATCGTGTGAGCGCCAAACAGGCCGAAGCCGGAGCGAGCCAGGGCGGCCTATCGATGGCGATATCGGCGGCGCTGAGGGAATATAGCGGCGTCTGGTTCGGCTGGAGCGGGGAATCGACGCCGGAATGGACCGGCGAACTGCACGAACGGCGCGTTGGCGGCGTCACCGTCGCCACCGTCGATCTCGAAGAACAGGACATCGAGGAATATTACAACGGCTACGCCAATCGCACGCTTTGGCCGCTCTTCCATTATCGCATCGATTTCACACAATACGAACGCTCCTTCGGCTCTGGCTACGAGCGCGTCAATGCGCGCTTCGCCGAGGTGCTGGCGCCGTTGATCCGGCCTGACGACATCATCTGGGTGCAGGATTATCACCTGATCCCGCTCGGGCGCGAATTGCGCGAGCGCGGCGTGCGCAACGCGATCGGCTTTTTCCTGCACATCCCCTGGCCGGCGCGCGAACTGGTGGTGACGCTGCCGCGCCACCGCCAGCTCGTGGAATCGATGTTCTATTACGACGTCATCGGCTTCCACACCCAGGAGTGGCGCAACGCCTTCGTGAGCTACGTGCTCTACGAAGCCAACGGCATGGCCATGACGGACGGGCAAGTGCGCGCCTTCGGGCGCACCGTGCTGCCCAGAGCCTTTCCCATCGGCATCGACGCCAAGGGCTTCCGCGCGCTCATGCAAAGCGAGGCTGCGCAAGACAGCTTTGCGCGCATGATCGAGAGCAAGGCCGGGCGCAAGATGCTGCTCGGCGTCGACCGCCTCGATTATTCCAAAGGCATCGACGAACGCATGCTGGCGTACGAGCGCCTGCTCGCCGATAATCCAGACCTGCGCGAAAAGATCTTCCTGCTGCAGATTTCGACCGAGACGCGCAGCCAGGTCGACGCCTACCAGGAGATGATGGCTCGGCTCGATGCGCTGAGCGGGCGCATCAACGGCGTTTATGCGGAGATGGACTGGATTCCGGTGCGCAACGTGCACCGCATGCACACCCGCGACGAACTGGCCGGCATTTACCGCGCGGCCGACGTCATGCTGGTGACGCCGCTGCGCGACGGCATGAACCTGGTCGCCAAGGAATTCGTCGCCGCGCAGGACGAAGACGATCCCGGCGTGCTGATCCTTTCACGCTTCGCCGGCGCGGCCCAGCAAATGCGCGAGGCGCTGATCGTCAATCCGTTCAGCCAGGAAGACATGGCCGACGCCATCAAGCGTGCGCTGGTCATGCCGCTGGAGGAGCGCCGCCGGCGCTGGCGTGCGCTGTGGGACGGGGTGGAAAGCGACGACGTCGTCGCTTGGCGCGACAGCTTCGTGAATTGCCTGGAGGATGCGCGCGATGTCGGCTTCGGCAGCGCGCCGCGCCCCGACGCCGAAGAATGCCGCAACCCGCTGGGCAGCGCTTAGCGCTCATCCCTAACGAGTTAAAGTTGGAGTGCGAGCCTCCGAGCCGCGCACTTTCCTCCTGGGACAGCGGGCTCCGGCCCGCACTTTTCGGCTCAAGAGCGCTTCGGATCGATCCCGCCATCAGCGCCGGTGGCGATCTACCATTTGGCGCGGGCCCGTTGGTCTCACGGAGGTCAGTCCCTGCAAACGGACCGTTTCACGCGTGCCGCCAGGCTCTAACGGCGGCCTGTGCCCCTTGACCAGCAGTAGCTTATAGGCTACTTTTCGCCATGCCGACGATCGTCAAGTCAGACGTCTTCGCAGAGTGGATCGACAATCTGCGCGACCGTGCCGGCGCAGCCCAGGTGCTTCGCCGTCTTGCGCGCTTGGAGCGCGGCAATCCTGGCAATGTGGCGCCCGTCGGTGAAGGCGTAAGCGAGTTGAAGATCGATTTCGGACCGGGCTATCGCGTCTACTTCGGGCAACGCGGCGAGGAGCTTGTGATCGTTCTAGGCGGCGGCGACAAGTCGAGCCAGGATCGCGACATCAGGGCGGCTAAAAAACTATGGAGCGAATGGAAAGAGCAGAACCAATGACCAAGGCCAAGTTCACACCCTTCGATGCGGCGGATCACATCAAGACCGCGGAGGATGCCGCCCATTATCTCGACGCCGTGCTCGCCGATGGCGACGCCGGCGAAATTGCAGATGCGCTAGGCGTCGTGGCGCGCTCTCAGGGTATGGCCGCCATCGCCGAAGAAAGCGGGCTTTCGCGTGAGACGCTCTATCGCACCCTCAGCGAAACGGGCAATCCGAGGCTGACGACACTGATCGGCGTGTTGCGCGCGATGGGCTTACGCCTCAGCGTCGCCGCCGCATAGGGATATCGGGGGCGACAGTTCAAGGGAGTGACGCCTACTC
>CAZIOD010000108.1:0-9260 GCA_964540785.1 uncultured Terricaulis sp. | reverse complement strand
GTTTCATCGAAGGGCGCGCTTTGTTGCGGCTGGCCATAGCCGATGGCGGCGTAGGACGATGTCAGCACCACCCGTCTTACGCCGGCGTCGCGCGCCGCCCTCAGCACGCGCAGGGCGCCGTCGCGCGCCGGGACGATCACCTCGTCCTCATGCGCGGGGATATTTGGCGGAAACGGCGAGGCGACGTGATGCACGTAAGCGCACCCGGCAGCGGCCTCGGCCCAGCCGGCGTCGCTTTCCAAGTTCGCTGCCGCAAAGCTCAGCCGATCGCCGTCCTCCACGCCGCCTGCGCGCAACATTTCGCGCACTTGCCCCTCGCGGCCCAACGAACGAACAGTCGTGCGCACCTGGTAGCCGGCGTTCAGAAGCTGAATGATGCAATGGGCGCCAAGAAAACCAGAGCCGCCGGTGACAAGAACCAATTCTCCGGCCATGGCGGCCTCCCTCTAAGCGGGTACGGGTGCGACGTGCTCTGTGAGCCGATCGAACGCGGCCCAGAACTGCGCACGGAATTCGTCGCGTTCCATTAGAATCTCGTGCTTGGCGCCATCGATCGTGATGTGCGTGGCGTTCGGCAATTGCGCAGCGACAACCTCGTGACTGGCGTTGTCGACGAGCTGTTCTTCCCCCGCCGTTGCAATCAGGATGGGCACTTTCACGTGCGCGAAGGCGCCGGGCGACATGAAGCTTTCGGTCGTGTCCGCCGCGGCGGCGACCCACCCCACGGTCGGGCCCGCCAGCGCCAGGCGCGGCTCTTCCGATATGAGCCCTTGGCAGCGCGCGTGGCGCTCCTTGTCGTGCGTGACCGGATTCTTCTTGAAAGGCTCACGCTTCCATTTCTTCTCGACCCGGGGCGCGAACTGCCCGCCCGCGCCAAGCGAGCTCATGAACCGCACATACTTCTTGGCCATGGGCGTCAGACCGGCGATGCCCCACATCGGCGCGGAGAACGCCGCTGCGTCCAGCTCGATGCGGCGCGTCTGCAGCGCACGCAGCATGATCGCGCCGCCCATCGAATGCGCGAGCCCGATGTGCGGCCGCGGCAAGCTGGCGGCGCAGAGTTTCAGCGCGGTCGAGAGGTCGTTCACCGGATCGTCGAAGCTGGCGAAGTGCCCTTTGAGCCCGTTCTCAACCTCGCGGCCGGACATGCCCTGGCCGCGCCAATCGATACAGAACACGGCAAAACCGCGTTGCTGCAGTTCGCGCGTTACCTCGAAATATTTTTCGATGAACTCGGTGCGCCCCGGCGCAAGGATGACGCTCCCGCGCGCCGCGCCATGCGCGGGCGCCGTCATGACGCGCACCTTCACACCCCCGCGGCCTTCGAGCCAGTGCTCTTCGGCGCCTTCGGGAATGTCGTTGCCGGGGACGCGGACGAACGACATCCGCCGTTCTGCGCCTCAGCTCCGCAGCTTGGCCATGACGCTTTGCAGCTGCATCGCCACGCCCATATCGCCTTCAACGCGCAGCTTGCCCTGCATGAACGCGGCCGTCGGATCGAGCGCGCCCTGCGCCATCGAAACGAAATCTTCCAGCTTCACCTTGATCGTGGTGTCGGCGGCCGCATCGTCCGTGGTCACCTTGTTGTCGGCGCCATCGAGAAAAATCTTGCCCTGATCGCCGAAGTCGAATTTCACTTTCTTTCCCGGCACCGTGACGGCGGCGCTCTGGAAGCGGTTCAGGATTTCCTCGTACGTCATCGCCTTATCCTCCGGGGGTCATCTCCCGGCTCTTACACACTACGGCGCGGCTCACCGCAAGACTGACGCGGGCGTCAGCGACGCAGATTCGACGGGCCGACGGTCTGGACGCCGCTGCGGCCGGCGCCCTTGCGGAATTTGAGCGTCATGCGGTCGCTCTCGCCGATCGCCCGATAGGGACTGGTGTCGAAAGAAGGATCGTCGGGGCGTCCGAGCGGGGATGTGCGCAACACCGGGGGAAGCGTCCACACCCCAAACGGATGGTCGCGGGTGTCGCGCGGATTGGCGTTTACGTCGCTAGCGGCGACGAACTCGAAGCCGGCTTCCTGGGCCAGCGCCTTCACATATTCTTCCTGCACGTACCCCGTGCCGGCGAGCGGGTCCTGCAAGCCGGTTGACGAGGCTCTATGCTGTTCGACGCCAAACGCGCCGCCGGGCTTCAATACAGTCAGCACATCGGCGAACACGCGCTCGGCGACGCCTTCGGCCATCAGGGTGTGGACGTGGTTGGCAAGGATTACGAGGTCGACGCTGTTGGCCGGCGCCATAGGTTCGGCGCCGGCCACGACGGATTGGCGGATGTCGCCATAGAGTTCGCGGTTATGCGTGAAGCGCGCCTGCCACGCCGCGAGCACTTCGCGCTCGGCCAGGCTCGAACTTTGCGGATCGAATCCGGCGGCGATGAGCGCGCCGCCGTTGGCGGAAAGGAACGGGGCCAGGATCGCCGTGTACCAGCCGAGGCCGGGCAAGATTTCCAGCACCGTCATGTCGCCTTCGAGTCCCCAGAACAGGAGCGACTGAAGGGGATGGCGATATTGATCGCGCGCCGGCTGCAGGCGCCACTCTCCCGCCAGCGCCCACGCCAGTGAACCGGCGGGCGGCGTTTCCGGGTCACGGCCCCCGCAACCGGCGAGCCCTGCGGCAAGTGCAAACACGGTCTGGCGACGGGTAAGCGGATGCATGCCGGAGCGCTAAGCGCGAACCGCTAAGATTGTCAAAATGCCGGGTCAGGCCGGGTTGGAAATGGGCTTGAACCCCTCTCGAAGCTCCCCATCTCACTGGCTGCACGGCGCTCCTAATGGAGGCCGCGCCGCAGCTGTTCCGCCGCCTTCGGGGACGGAACCTCTGCACCACAGCGCCCGCCAGGGCGCGCCAGATGTCGCTTCAGGAGGACACTCTATGGCTTCGACCGAACTCAATCCGCTTTACCGTACGCTTGTCGGCTTCGACCGCATTGCAAGCCTGATGGACCAGGCCGCGCGCCTCGACGCCGCGCCGGGCTATCCGCCCTTTAATATCGAACAGATCGGCGACGATGAGTTCCGCATTGAGCTCGCCGTGGCGGGCTTCGCCCAGGACGATCTGACAATCGAATTCAAACAGAATTCGCTGGTTGTTTCAGGCCAGCGCAAGACGCCTGAAACCCAGCGCAACTTCCTGCATCGCGGCATTGCCGAACGCAGTTTTGAACGGCGCTTTGGCCTTGCCGATCACGTTCGGGTCGCTGGCGCCAAGCTGGAGCACGGCCTGCTCACGATCGATCTCGTCCGCGAGCTTCCCGAGATCCTGAAGCCGCGCAAGATCGAGATCGGGTCCGCGACCGCGCCGAAGGCGAAGCCCAAGGCGGTCGAGCCGGCAAACGAAACAGAAGCGGCGTAAACCCCCGCTTCACGCCCGCCGCGCGGCTTCCCCCTCCCCCCGTGCCGCGCGGCGGGCCCCCTTTCTTCAACGCGCGCCCATCGTGGCGCGTTTTTTTGTGTCGCGTCGAGCGCACACGACGCGCCCTCCGCGCTTTGCCGCATTGCCGCCTTCGAACTTGTGATTGACTGGCGGGGCACGAAGGGGCGCGCCGTCGGCTGGGGGTGTGCTAAGTGTCCGTAGCGATGTCTGACGCCCCCCAAGCCCGCAGGCTCGCCGCGATCGTATCCGCCGACATCGCCGGCTATTCGGCGCTCTCGGAGCGCGACGCGGCGTCCGCCATCGAATACGTCGCCCGCCTGCGCGCCCGCGCTCGCTCGGCTTGCGCCGACCACGCGGGCCGCGTCTTCAACACCGCCGGCGACGGTGTGATGCTCGAATTCGCAACCGCATCCGACGCGCTCGCCGCCGCCATCGAACTCAGCGAAGGCGCCGAGGCGCCGCTTCGGCTCGGCGTACATCTGGGCGAAGTGACGGCGGCGGAAAACGGCGATCTGCTGGGGCACGGCGTCAACGTCGCCGCGCGTTTGCAGACGGAAGCGACGGCAGGCGGCATCATTGTCTCGCAGGTCGTACGCGACACCGCCGCGCCGGATCTGGCCGAACGCCTCACGCCACGCGGCAAGATCAAACTGGCCAAGATGCGCGAGAAGATGAGCGTCTTCGCCTTGGATTCGGCGTCGAAACCACTGGCGGCGTCTGCGAAGCCTGTGCTTGCCGTGCTCGCATTTGACAGCGCCAGCCGCGACCGGGCCACACGCGCGCTATGCGACGGCGTCTCAGAAGAGATCCTTTACGCAGTGTCGCGCTTGCCCGGACTCAAAGTGATCGGCTCCACGTCGAGTTTCGCTTTCCGCGGCCGCGACAAAGCAAAGGCCGGCAAGGCGCTCAACGCGACGCACGTCCTGGACGGCTCCGTGCGGCGCACAGAAGATCGGGTGCGTGTGGCGGCGCAGCTGGCCGAGTCCGAGAGCGGCGTGGTGATCTGGTCCGAGCGCTACGACCGCGATCTCGCCGACGCATTCGCCTTGCAGGAGGAGATTGCGGGCGAGGTCGCCGCCGCCCTGATGGTCGCCCTGAGCGAGGCGCGGCGCGCACGCGCGCCAAAACTGACCGCCGAGCTGTCCGACGCTTATTTTGAAGCACGCGAACTGATGCGAACAGGCGCAGCCGAGGCCTACCAAGCCGCGACCTCCTCTCTCGAACGCATCGTCCGCGAAGCGCCGGACTTTGCGCGCGCCTGGGCCGCGCTGGCCGCCGCGAAGCTTGAGGTCCTGCGCCTTTCGCGCGCCGATCGCGCTCGCCTGGTGGAGGACGCACGCGAAGCGGCCGAACGGGCGCTAGGCTGCGACCCGAGCATGGGTGAAGCCTACGCCGTGCTGGCCGCCCTGGAGGGTGAGTATTTTGGCCGCTGGCGCGAACGCGAAGCGCTGATCGGAAAGGCGCTCGAAATCGAGCCCAACAATCCTCTGCTGCTTTTCCGGCACGGACAATTCCTGGTGTCTGTCGGGCGCGTCGCCGACGGCTACGCGCAGCAAGCGCAGGCCTTCGAACTCGATCCGCTCGACCCGATGCTTGCCGCCTTTCACGGTTACAATGTCTGGTCGAAAATCTCGAAGGACGACGGCAAGCGCATTCTCGACGAAGCTGCCGGGCGCTATCCGGATAATGTGTTCGTTTGGTTCATGCGCCTGAACACAGCCGCGCTCGACGGCGATTTCGCCACGGCCAACGCCCTGCGCACGGCGGGCGAACGGCTCGTGCCCGGTCTGGCCGACTCCGCCGTGCACAAAGCCGGCCTACGCATGCAGGAGCTGATGATGGCGCCGTCGCCGGAAGCTTTCATCAAGCTCGGCGAAGATTTCGCGGCAATGGCGGAGGCTGAGCCGTCGGCCGCTCTCGATCTCGCGGTCGCCCTCTCCGTGCTGGGCTTCACAGGCCCGGCGCTGGCAATCTTTCAGGACGCCCTCGACAACGTCGATGCGTGGCGCACCGGCGCGCTCGAAGCCGCCCGGCCGCACATCGGTTACGAAACCGCCCTCTTATTCATCGATCAAACGGTTCAGCTGCGCATGAATCCCGACTTCGCGAAGCTCTGCACGCGAATTGGTCTCGCGCGCTACTGGCGCGACACCGATACGTGGCCGGATTGCGCGCGCGAGATCAATTCGTACGACTTCAAAGCCGCTTGCAGCGGCTGATGCGAACTCCACCGTCCAGGCTTATTCCTGGCCGTTATCCGCCGCGCTATCGTCGCCGTTATCGACGTCCGCTTCCGGATCGGGCTCAAGCTCCGGCGATGCGATCGTGATTGGCGCAGCCAGGAAGGCGTCGCAGCCCGTCTCCAGCAGCAACGCGGAGAGCGCTTCATCGTCCACCGCCGCGCGCTTGCGTTTCAGCTCGGCGAACGCCTTCGCGGCATAGCGCTGCGGCTTCTGCACGAATGCTCGCCCCGCGATTTCGACGCTAACCCCGACGGCGTCGTCCTCGACCGCCTGCGCATTCGCGCTCATCCAGGCGAGATAGGCGCCTGCCAGCTCTTCGCGCAGCAGCTCAACAAGATCGCTCCGCACCGCCTCGAAGGTGGCGAACTCTCCCTCGTCTTTAGGAGAATCCATGCGTTCAATCCAACCCACGAGGTTGGGCGCCTGGGCCTTGATCATCGCGCCAGGGGTTGGGTCCGAGAGCAATTGTTTCAGCTGCCCGGCCAGGCCGAAATCGGCGGCGCTTGGCCGCCCGCCAAACAAATAGGGACGCGACCAGACGAGCTTGTCGAGGAGCACAATCACGCGTGCGAACGAGCCTTCAATCACCGGCGCAGTTTGGGGGGAGGAGCCGACATGGTGCAGCCGCGCGACCATGCGCGTGCGCACCGAGTCCTCTATTCCCGCTGGCTTCTCGGCGCCTTCGAACAGCATGTCGACAATGCGGTGCGCTGCGCTTTCCTGGTCTTCCGGATAGCTCCAGCGATAGTGAAACATCGCTTTGTTGAGCCATTCGTCGGCATAATCCTCCAGCAGCGCTGAGACGAAGGCGAGCGAAGGCTCCGGCGGGACGATGGACGGCTCCGGGTTTTCCTGTTCCAGCTTTTCTATGATGGGCGTTGAATCCTGCAACGCATTATCGTCGGCGTCGACAAGCACGGGCACGAGCGGTTGCTTGGCGTAACGTTGAAACTCCTCTTGACGCGCTTCCGTGCGCTGCAGCCATTCGAACGGCAGGCCCTTGTAGCGAAGGTACGAACGCAGCTTCACCGAATAAGGCGAAAGCTCAGCACCGTAGAGACGGAAAGGCGCGGTCATCGCGAGGTCCTTGAAAAGCAAATCGCCGCGAGGGCTAACCCAGGCGGCGATCCAAAGTCTATGGTGTAGGGCGCGTTAAACCGGCTTGATGTTCACTGCCGCCGGCTTGTTCTTGCGCGGATCGTTCTCTACGTCGAAACTCACCGCTTGGCCTTCGCGCAGACCCGTGAGACCCGAACGCTCGACCGCGCTCACGTGCACGAACACGTCCTGGCCGCCTTCATCCGGCGCGATGAAGCCGAAACCCTTCGCCATATTGAACCACTTCACAACACCCGTAGCCATGGGCGCACTCCTCAAAAAAGCACCGAGGTCACAAGCGACGCACGGCTGGACCTGCTTGGAAGAACGAAAGCCGGCGCAATGAGGCGCGCGGTCGGAACGTCTCGACCGTGTAGTCCGGGCCGCATAGGGCGCTACCGGCGCCGTCAAGTCAAGGAAAACGCGGCTTCTCCGCGCGTTGGAAAAAGTGAAATGGCGGTTACGATCCGTCCGCGGCGCCTACCCGATCCAACGCCACCGCCAGCATCGCGCGCAGCGCCGTTTCCATCGCCGGCTCGTGCACGAAGAAGCGCGGATTGTGGTTAGGCGCTGCCTCCTCCACCGAAACGCCGGGGGCATTGACGCCATAGAAGAAAAAAACGCCCGGGACCTGTTGTTGGAAGTACGCGAAATCTTCCGCCGGCATTACCGGCGCGTCCGTCAGCACGTTCTCATCGCCGATCGCCCGCGCTGCGGCCGCGCGCGCACGCGCCACCATCTCCGGCGGATTCACGACCGGCACCGCGTTCTCGGCGATGGTCACTTCCGCCGTCGCGCCCGAAGCAGATGCAATGTCAGTCACAGTGCGGCGGATGCGCGTGTAGATGTCCTGCCGGGTCTCCGGGTTGAGATAGCGGATCGTGCCCTGCATCTCGACGGTTTGCGGAATGATGTTGTAGCGCACGCCGCCCTGGATCGAGCCGATCGTGACGATCACCGGAGAGCGCACGGCATCCATCTGCCGTGACGGGATCGTCTGCAGCGCATTGATGATCTGCGACGACACCACGATCGGATCGACGCCCCGATGCGGCTGCGCGCCGTGCGTCTGGCTGCCTGTCACGGTGATGTCAATGCGGTCTGAGCCCGCCATGGTCGGCCCGGCGTTCATGGTGATGGTGCCGCTCGGGCCCGGCCATGCGTGCAACCCGAAGATCGCTTCAGGCTGCAGGTCTCCAAATACGTTTTCCGCCAGCATGCGGCGCGCGCCGCCGAGGCCGCCTGGAGGCGCGCCCTCCTCGGAGGGCTGGAACACGAAGATCACTGTGCCTGCGAGCTGATCGCGCTGCGCGGCAAGTACGCTGGCGGCCGCCATCAGCACGGCGACGTGCGTATCGTGCCCGCACGCGTGCATGATGCCGACTTCTTGACCCTGATAGACGCCGCGCGCCCGCGAGCGGAACGGCAGATCGCTTTCCTCCGTCACTGGCAGCGCATCCATATCGGCGCGCAAGGCGATCACGGGCCCCGGGTGGGCGCCGCGCAGCACCCCGACAACCCCAGTCTGCGCCACGCCGGTGCGCACCTCCATGCGCAGCGAGCGCAAGTGCTGCGCGACGATCCGCGCCGTGCGCACTTCTTCGTAGGAGAGCTCGGGATGCTCATGGAAATCGCGCCGCCATTCGATCATGCGCGGCAGTACGGATTGAACCGAGCTTTCCACTGTGTCGGACAAACCGGCCGGCGTTTGCGCATTCGCGGTTGAGCACACCAGAGCTGCAGCGAGCGCGACCTTGGCGATCAGTTTCATAGCGTTCCCTCTAGCCTCCAGGCGATATCAGGTTTCACCGCACCCCTGCCGCCAGCAGATCGTGCATGTGCACGATGCCGACGGGCCGTCCCGCTTCGTCCACGGCGAACAGATGCGTAATGCGCTTGCTGTTCATGATCTGCACGGCGTCTGCGACCGGCGCATCCGGCCGTATCGTGAGCGGATTGGGGGTCATCAGATCGCGCGCGGTCTTGGCGAACATCTCCGGCGTCAACTTGCGCCGAAGATCGCCGTCGGTGACGATGCCGATCAGCTTGCCGTTCTCCACCACGCCGGCCGCGCCGATGCCGACGCGCGAGATCGCCGCCATCGTGTCCGGCACCGATGTATCGGGCGTGACCAGCGGGTCTTCGTCGCCCATGCGCATCAGATCGCGCACCCGCTTCAGCGCCGCGCCCAGCTTGCCGCCAGGATGGATGGCGCCGAAATGATCAGCGGTGAAGCCGCGCGCTTTGAGCAGCGCGACCGCCAGCGCATCGCCGAGCGCCAGGCACATCGTTGTCGAGATTGTCGGCGCCGGCGCCTCTTCGCTGGCTTCGCCGCAATCTGGCATCAGCAGCGTCGCATTCGAAGCCGCCGCGAGCGAGGACTTCTCCTTGAAGGTCATGCCAATAACCGGCACGCCAAGGCGTCCACAATGGTAGAGCAGATCGGAGAGCTCGCGCGTCTCGCCCGAGCGCGAAATCGCCAGAACGCAATCCTGCTCGGTGATCATGCCGAGATCGCCATGGCTGGCTTCGGCCGGGT
>CAZIOD010000107.1:0-9332 GCA_964540785.1 uncultured Terricaulis sp. | reverse complement strand
TGCCGCCTTATCTAAGCCGAGAGCTAAGATACCCAAGTGTTTTGGTCAAGAATTAGCCGCGGAACTTTGGACGTCCGCGGCCTGGGGTCGTGTTAATGCCGGAAGTGATTTTCCCAGGCGCCGCAGGGCGCGTGGAGGGCCGTTATCAGGAACCGTCCAAGGAAGGCGCGCCGATCGCCCTGATCCTCCACGGCCATCCGCGTGCGAGCGGTTCGATGCAGGATCGCGTGACGGTGCAGCTCTATAAGCTGTTCGCTGACTACGGTTTTGGCGTGCTGCGCTTCAACTTCCGGGGCATCGGCCGCAGCCAAGGCGTGTTCGACAACGGCATGGGCGAACTCTCGGACGCCGCGTCAGCGCTCGACTATCTGCAAAGCCTGAACCCCAATGCGGAGCAGTGCTGGGTGGGAGGCTATTCCTTTGGCGCCTGGATCGGCCTGCAGCTGCTGATGCGCCGACCGGAGATCGACGGGTTCATTGCCGTCGCGCCGCCAGCGAACCACTACGACCTTTCCTTCCTTGCGCCGTGTCCCGCCTCGGGCGTGATCATTTACGGCACCCGCGACAGCGTCACTACGGCGCAAGATATGGAGCGCGTGATCGGCCGCATTCGGACTCAGAAGAACATAAGGGTCGATGGTCAGCCGGTCGAGGGCGCAGATCACTTCTTCCGCGGCCGCGATCCTAGCGAAGATCATCTCGCAGAAGTGGAAAAACACGCGCGCGCCTACCTTGAGCGCCGGCTCGCAGCGCCGCCGCGTCCGCCTACTGCTAAACGCTAGTCGCGCAAGAAGGCCGGCTTCGGACCGCTGGAAAAACCTTCCGGGCCCGTATTATCGTCGCGCTCCCGCGGCTGTCGTTCGCGGCGTTCGCGACGCTCGTCGCCGGCATCACCTTCGCGTTCGCCGGCTTCGCGGGTTTCGCGCGCTTCGCCGCCTTCAGCTTCATTCGGACGGTAACGGCTCCGGCGTCCGCGGCGGCGACGCCCTTCGCCTTCGCGCTCGAATTGCTGCGGGCGGCCGCCCTGCGGAAAATCCGCATCAGGCTGATCGCCCGTCTCAGCGGCGGCTTCGCTTTCCTCAGTTTCGGCCTCGGCAACGCCTTCATCCTCGCCGTCGACGCCTTCATCAGCGAAACGGTCACTCGGCTGTTGCGGCGGCGGCGTGGCGGGTTGAATCGAGCGCCACAGACGGAAGTAGTGATCCGCATGCTGGAGATAGTTCTCGCTGAGCACACGATCGCCCGAAGATGCGGCATCACGTGCAAGCTGGAGGTACCGCTCATGAACCATGGCCGCCGGCCCGCGCACCTTGCCGCCCTCCGGCCCTGAGCTTTCCATAGACCGGTTAGGGTTTTGATGCTGATTGTGTTGATGTCCGCCGCCCGGCCTACGGCCGCGGCCCCGCTGACGCTTCATTGAGATTTCACCATGCTAGTCGTCGTGTGGTCCTTGAGCCCCGAAACCGCACGTGGCGCAGCCCCGCGTCGATTTCGTCTCGATCCAAAAGTCAATCGCCCGGTTCTCACGCGCCTCGGGCTTGCCACTCGGCGTTGTCGCCGTTCTGTCCTGACCTCTTGCTGAGGAAGCTGCGGCGGCGATGGGAGCACGCCCGCCTTTCACGAAACCGCCGCCGGTCCTGCCCCTTGAACCCGTCTGGCTATCGATTCCGAGCCTCAACGTAATGCCTTGCGGCGCCCGATCCAAGAGCTTTTTCAGCCCCGCGCCCATTCGGCGCGCCGGCCCCAGACAACGCGCGGAATCCCCCCGAGGTCCCGGCGAGGCGCTTCCGTGGACAAACCGGCCGTTTGCGCAAGCGCGGTGACGGCTTCCGCCTGGCCCTGGCCGACCTCGAACGCGAAGAGCCCTCCCGGACGCAGCAGGTCTGGAAGCCGTTCGATAATCGCGCGATAGGCGTCCAAGCCGTCGGCGCCTCCATCTAGAGCGAGCAGAGGCTCGTAACGGGCCACCTCCGGCGCCAGAGCAGCGACGTCCTTCGATGCAATGTAGGGCGGATTTGAGAGCACGGCATCGAATGGGCCTTGCAGCACGATCCCCCAATCGCCGTGCTTCAGTTCAAGCCGTGTGGCGAGGCCAAGCGACTCCGCGTTCGCCGCCGCCACGGCAAGGGCGCGCTCGCTAAGATCGACACCCACACCCGTCACGTGTTCGCGTTCTGCCAAGACCGACAGAATGATCGCGCCTGATCCCACGCCCAGATCCAACACGCGCGCGGCATCGTGTTCGGATATCGCTTGCAGCGCGGTTTCCACCAGGAGTTCCGTTTCCGGACGAGGGATGAGCACAGCCGGGCTCACCAACAGATCGAGTGTCCAGAAATGTTTGCGCCCGAGGATGTGTCCGACCGGTTCGCGTGCTTCGCGCCGACGCACAAGTTCGTCGACGGCCGCAACCTGTTCAGGCGTGACAGGGCGACGCGGGTCCGTGACGATATCGAGACGCGAGACGCGTGCGCCAGCTTCCAAGAGCAGACGAGCGTCAAGAACGGGGGTGTCCACGCCTGCCGCTTCCAGACGCCGGCGTGCGTCCGTCCATAAGGTCACCAGCGTCATGCTCATCGCGCTTTGGCGCGCTCCGACATGGGCCATGCAAGCATCACGTATGTACTTCCAGAGCGGCGAGCTTCTGGGCCTGGTCTTCGGCTGCAAGCGCGTCCAGGATTTCGTCCAGCGCGCCGTCGATCACTTCCGCCAGATTGTAGACGGTCAGATTGATTCGATGGTCGGTGACGCGCCCCTGAGGGAAGTTGTAGGTGCGGATACGCTCACTGCGATCGCCTGAGCCGATCTGCCCTTTGCGTTCGGCGGCGCGTGCAGAATCGCGCTTTTCGCGCTCCATGTCGTAGAGCTTGGCGCGCAACATCATCATCGCTTGCGCGCGATTCTGGTGCTGCGATTTAAGCTGACTGATGACGACGATGCCGGTCGGCAAATGGGTGATGCGCACCGCGCTGTCCGTCTTGTTTACGTGCTGTCCCCCGGCGCCGGACGCGCGCATAGTATCGATGCGAAGGTCTCTGTCGTCGATCGCGATATCCACGTCGCCCTCCGGCTGCGGCAAAACCGCCACCGTCGCCGCCGAGGTGTGAATGCGCCCGCCAGCCTCGGTTTCAGGAACGCGCTGAACGCGGTGCACGCCGCTTTCGAAACGCAATCGACCGAATACCCCTTTGCCGGTCACGCTGGCGACAGCCTCTTTCACGCCGCCGATGCCCGTTTCTGAGACATCTTCGAGATCAAAGCGCCAGCCGCGGCGGCTCGCATAGCGCTGATACATGCGCAAGAGATCGCCGGCGAATAAGGCCGCCTCCTCTCCGCCTGTCCCGGCGCGTATCTCCAAAATGGCGGAAGCGCTTTCATCCCTGTCTTTGGGCGCCAACAACAATACGGCGCGTTGCTCCAGCTCCGGCAGACGTTGGTACGCGCTTGCAAGCTCCTCGCGTGCGAGTGCAGCCATCTCTGCATCACCTTCCTTGGCGATCGCTTCCAGACTCGCCACTTCGGCGCGCAGCGCACGCACGGCCTCCACAGCGTCCACCAGTGGTTTCAACTCGGCGTGTTCCTGGCCGAGTTTGACGATCTCGGCGCCGTCGCTGGCCGCCGCCAATCGCGCTTCGATGCGTTCGAAGCGATCGACCGCCTGGTCCAGGCGACGCTCCAAGCGTTCAAACGCACTCATGGCTACATCACGTCGGTGAAGATTTCCGGGGCGACCTCCGAAATCTGCGGCTCGTCAAAACCGATTACGTCCCCGGGAAGTCGTGCGTAGGGCACGATTACCTCGACGGCCTTACCGTTGGCCGCCTCAATATGGAAGCAGAGCGCACTCGCATCGTCGCTGTGCGCCCGCCCGTCGAATACGAGGCCGGCCGCAATCAAGCCGTTTTCCGCCTCGTCGAGACGAAAGCCGGCGATCAGACCGGAGATATGATCCGCCGGCGCGGACTTCTCGATCGGCAAATCCACGTTGGTGTGGATTTGCTCGCCGGTCTTGCGGATGCCGGCGCCGAAAGGGGCAAACGACGTCCCCGCCTTCAGCGCACGATGGGCGGCATCGAAGAGATACTCGTAGGTGTCCTGCAAATGGCGCTGCAGCATAGCCGTCCTCAACTCCGATATGAGCTATCAAACCCGCCTTGTCGACCCGGCGAGGTTTGCGGCGTGGCTCGGCGCCGCTAGTTTTCGTTGCATGAGCCACTCGGATCTTGCACTGGCCCCATGAAGCCCACGGGATCGGCACGTGACGCAGATCAACGGCCGGCCGCTCAGGGAGCGCGCCTGTAATCGCGAAACCGAATTGCGACATGACAGTGACCCGGCAACGCAACGAGGCGTCAACCGACGTTCCGCTCTCCGTAGCGCCTATCGTGGACTAGACGCACCGGCGGCACGCAGCGAGCGCGCGCGCGCTTCCACCAATTCTACGATGTGGTCGATCATCTGATTATTGTCGACCTTATGGTCCGCTTTTCCCGCCAGGTAGACCATGCCGGCGCCTTTGCCGCCGCCGGTAAAGCCCAGGTCGGTCATCAACGCTTCACCGGGCCCGTTCACGACACAGCCTATGATGGAAAGGGTAATCGGTTCAGCAATGTGCGCCAGGCGGCGCTCAAGTTCGTCAACGGTGGCGATCACGTTGAAGCCCTGCCGCGCGCACGAAGGACACGCGATGATGGTGACGCCACGCTGGCGAAGTCCGAGTGACTTCAGCAGGTCGTTGCCCACTTTCACTTCCTCAACCGGGTCCGCGGCCAACGAGATGCGAATGGTGTCGCCGATGCCCGCCCATAGCAAAGAGCCCATTGCGACCGAGGACTTCACGGTGCCCGTGCGCAAAGCTCCAGCTTCCGTAACGCCGAGATGGAGCGGCGCGTCGGTGGCTTCGGCCAGCATCTGATATGCGGCGCTCGTCAGAAAAGCGTCCGACGCCTTCACGCTGATCTTGTATTCGCGGAAGTCGTGTTCCTCGAGGATCGCGGCATGCGCGAGCGCACTCTCCACCATCGCCTCGGGACACGGTTCGCCGTATTTCTCCAACAGGTGTTGTTCGAGTGAGCCGGCATTGACGCCAATCCGGATCGCGCAGCCGTGGTCCTTTGCCGCCTGAACGACCTCCTTCACGCGCTCAGCCCGGCCGATGTTGCCCGGATTGATGCGCAGGCACGCCGCGCCCGCCATCGCCGCCTCAATCGCTCGGCGATAGTGAAAGTGGATGTCTGCGACGAGCGGAACCTTCGCGGCGCGTGCGATCTCCGCGAACGCAGCGGTTGAGTCCTCGTCGGGGCAGGAGACACGCACGATGTCGGCGCCGGCGTCCTCCAACCGTCTGATCTGATCGATGGTCGCCGACGCGTCCGGCGTCGGCGTATTCGTCATCGATTGGACTGTTATTGGCGAATCCCCGCCCACTTCGACGCTGCCCACGCGGATCTTGCGCGAGAGACGGCGCTGGATCCGCCGCCATGGGCGGATGTGGTGGAGATCGGCCGCGGCGCCGTCCATAATATCAATTGTTCCTTCCAACGCCGAGATAGCGCCTCGCAAGGCCCGCTAACAGCCCCGTGCGGTGCGGCTCAACTGCGCGGCGCCGGCGCCTCGGCCTGCACGATCGGCTGGATATCGTCGATCTGACGGCCCAACACGGGCATGCCCGCGGTTCCAAGCGGGCCGGCGGACATCCCGTTCACGTAAAGTTCGAACGCGCCGCCGTCTCGCGCGTGAAGTGTCCAGCCCGGGCTGGGGTCGGGTCGATAGACGTCGCCGGGCCGAAGGGTCCGCGAAAGGAACACCGTGCCATCAGGGCCGCGCGCCTCGAGCCAGGATTCCGAAATGGCGCGAATCTCCACCACGCGGGCCTCCGGGGCCGCCGTCTCGCGAGGCGCGAAGGCCCCTGGGCCGGCGGCTGGCGGTGCAACGGCGACGGTCTGTTCTGGAGGAGCATCGCGGGTGACGCCCGTCTCTAACGCCCGCCAGCCCACGAACAGAGCAGCGATGACCACGAGCCCTACGGCGATCATCCAGGGACGTTCTTTGCGCGGGCGGGAGCTGGGCGCCCGTATCTGCGGCTGAACGGCTTCCCGGGTCAGCACACATTCATCCTGGAACTGATCGACAATCGCCTTTTCATCGACGCCGAGTTCACGCGCGTAGGAACGCAGAAACGCCAGCGCGTAGGCTTTGCCAGGCAGAAGCTTTACATTCATGTCCTCGAGAGCCTCGAGGAATTCCCGCCGTACACGAATACGCTCGGCTACCTCATCCACCGTCCAGCCACGCTGGCGACGCGCCTCGGCCAGTTTGCGCCCTGCCCGCCACTGGGGGTCGAGCATGGGCGCGGGCGCCGCGGCCTTAGTCCGTTGCGGACTCGCATCGACGGCGTCCGGTTCACTTTCTGGCGGCGTAGGTACGTGCTGAAGCATGAGTGCGTCGGTCCCTCCTGGAGACCATACGTTTACAAAGGCAAATTTTGAGCCACCAAGAGAGCTTAAACGCGAATCATGAATTGCTCAACGCAGCAGGTGAACGCATCACAGCGGGTATCCGTTCTTATTCGCGAATTCTGTGAGTTCGGCGCGAAGGGACGCTTCGGCGCCATTCATCATACGAGTGACGGCTTTAGCTGCTTGACCCGCATCAAGTGATAGAATGAGGCGCTTCACCGGCCCAATTCCGGATGCCGGCATCGACAGCCTGCGAAAACCTAGGGCGGCAAATGCGAGTGCTTCGAGGGGCTTGCCCGCCGCTTCGCCGCAGATTGAAACCTGCATGCCTGCAGCGTCGGCGTCGTCGAGAATGCGTTTCAGGAAGCGCAAAGCCGGGGCGCACAGGATGTCATAGCGTTCATAGACTCTCGGGTTGCCCCGGTCGGCCGCAAAAAAATACTGCATCAGGTCATTTGTGCCGATCGAGAGAAAATCGGCCCGACCTTTGAGGTCTGGGATGCTCCAGGCCAAGGCCGGGGCCTCGACCATCGCACCGACTTCGATGTGGTGCGGCAGCTTGCCGCCGCGGGACTGGCGCCATTCCAGCTCACGATCGACCAGGGCTCGCGCCGCGTCGAATTCACCCACCGTGGTCACCAGCGGAAACATGACTCTTAGGCGTCTGCCGGCAGCCGCACTGATCAGCGCGCGCAATTGGTATCGCAGCAGCGCCGGGCGGTCCAAGCCGATGCGAACAGCGCGCCAGCCAAGCGCGGGGTTCTCCTCCCGCTCGGCAGTCACATAGGGCAGCACCTTGTCGCCGCCGAGATCGAGTGTGCGGAATGTGACGGGCCGCGATCCCGCCGTTTCGAGCACGTCGCGGTAAAGCGCGGTCTGCGCTTCCAATCTTGGCAAGGTCTCCGAGACCATGAACTGGAATTCGGTGCGGAAGAGACCAATCCCCTCGGCGCCGACTTCGTCGAGATGATGCACGTCGAGGGCAAGCCCGGCGTTCAGCATAAGCGTCATCCGCTCGCCGTCCTGCGTGATAGGGGGGATCTGTTTGAGCCTGGAAAACTCTGCAGCGCGCGCAGAGCGCAGCGCCACCCGTTGACCGTATGTGTGCAACACGGCCGGCTCCGGACGCAGCCGGACTTCGCCACGCTCCCCGTCAAGCACAAGCGAATCGCCGTCTTCGACCCGGGATAGTAAGCCCTGCAGTGACCCAACCATGGGCACGCCAAGCGCGCGCGCGACTATCGCAGCGTGCGCCGTGTTAGCCCCCTCTTCGAGGGCAACGCCCTTCAGGCGGTCAGCGCCATAATCGAGCAGTTCGGCGGGGCCCAGTTGCCGTGCAACCAAAATAGCGTCCCGCGGCATCGGCCGCGCCGACGCCCCGTCCACACCGGCCAATGCCCGGAGCAATCGATTATCGAGATCCTCCAGGTCGTGCATACGCTCACGCAGGTAGGGATCGCGCGTGGCATTGAACTTGGCGCGGTGTTCGCCGCGCACACGCTCGACGGCGGCGTCGGCGGAAAGGCCGGCGCGCACACCGTGCTTCAGTTTTGCCTCCCAGCCCTGGTCGGAGGCAATCATAATGAATGTCTCAAGCACTTCGCGCGATACGCCGGAAATGCGTCCCGGATCGCCCTCAAGCATGTCGCGCAAGGCGGTCCGCACCTGATCGAGCGCAGCGTTAAGACGCTGCTCTTCCTTAATTGGATCGTCGGCGATCACGCGTCCTAAGGGGGCGTGTGGCTCGTGCAGCACGGCGGTGCCGATGGCGATGCCGTCCGAGAAAGCTCTCCCCAGCAGCAGATCGGGCCGACTGGCGCGCGCCTCCACATCGGCAAGGCCGGACAGATCGCCGAAGGCGCCCGATGCAACCATCTCGGCCAAGACCATGGCGATCGTCTGCAGCGCCTCGACCTCATCTTCCCCGTAGACGCGCTGAACCCGGTTCTGCACCACCAGCACGCCGAATGTGCGCTCGGAGCGAACGATCGGCACGCCGAGAAAAGCATGAAAAGGCGCCTCGCCCGTCTCGGGCCGGTAAGCGAAACGTTCGTGGCTTTGCGCGTCGGCGAGATTGAGCGGCTGCGCCGTCTCTGCAACGAGGCCGACCAGCCCTTCGCCCTGCTTCAGGCGTGTGCTGTGCACGGCTTCCGGCGCGAGGCCCTGCGTCGCGAAGAGTTCGTGGAATGGCCCGCGAGTTAGGTAGATCGAGCACACATCGGCGACCATTGTGGCCGCAACCATTGAGACGAGCCTGTCCAGCCGATCCTGCGCTTCTGCGCCTGTCTCCATGATCTCGCGCAACTTGCGCAGAAGGATCCGGGACCCGCCGATGCTCGCCGGTGAGGCCATGACGCTCGTTCAATTCCTCCACTTGCCGTTCTCAGACAGCGTCCAGACCATAGGCTGTATGCAGCGCCCGCACTGCAAGCTCGGTGTAGGCCGCGTCGATCAAGACCGAAATCTTGATTTCGGACGTGGCGATGGCCTCGATGCTGATGCTCCTCTGCGCCAACGCCTCGAACATCGTCCGCGCCACGCCGACCTGGCTGCGCATGCCGATGCCTATGACGGACACTTTGGCCACATCGCGGCGAATGTGGACGTCTTCCACGCCAATCTTGCCGCGGGCGGCCTCAATCGTTTCCGCGGCGCGCGCTGCGTCCCGGTCAGGACAGGTGAACACAATGTTCCGCCGTCCAGCCTGGCGCGCTTCGGTCTGCACGATCATGTCGACATTGACGTTGGCGTCAGCGAGGCGGCCGAAGATTTCCGCGGCGCTGCCGACATCGTCGTTGACGCCGAGCAGCGTAATCTTGGCTTCGTCGCGCGAATAGGCGACGCCGGAGACAACTTGCTTTTCCACGATCTCAT
>CAZIOD010000106.1:0-9406 GCA_964540785.1 uncultured Terricaulis sp. | reverse complement strand
TCCGAAAAGCCCCTGACGGGTGACAATGAGACATGGATCACCTCCTTTCTTAAAACCAAGCCCGGCGCCGATCGCCGGAGTCGCGAAGATAGGGTGTCGCGGCCGCTGTGCAAAGCCACTTGGCTAATATGGGCTGCATCAGGCGAGAGATCGCGCAAGCGTACCTTATGGGGCGAAATTGCGGCCCAGAGGGCAATACGCAGGCTTCTGCTGAGATCACTCCCGTTCCGGAGTCAGCGAACCCAGCAGCGTTGCACGATCGCCGGCGAGCGCGATGCAGGCATTACTTTCAGTCCCGTCCGGGTAGCAAAACAACGGCCCTTGCGCGCCACGCGCTGCTTCGTATTGCGCGCGCGTCACTTCGGGCTGCACATGAGGCGGGCGCGCCGCGCCGGCGGGCCACGCCGGCATCGTGCTTGCCCGCGGCGGCTCGGCCGTGTTCTGTGACCACGCCTCCAACTCGGCGCGCAGCGCGGTCTGATTGCTGTTGGGATTGAAAGCTAGCGGAATTGCCGCTGTGCGGTACGCGTGTTCGAACAGCACGGTGCCGTCGCGCGCGGTAATGCGCATGGTGGCGGTGGCTTCCGCGCAAGTAGGCCCTTCCGCTTCCGTTTCGATCACGTAGTACTGACTGCCGACGGCCGACCAATCTTGTGAGTATTCGGCAAAGCATCCAGCCCGCGCCGCGGCCGGCGGCAATTCGGCCGTAGCAACATCGCTCTTCTGTTGCGGCGGTGAGCAGGCCGCTAGCGCAAGCACAGCAAGAGCGATCGTCGCACGCTTCATTCCGTGACCTCCTCAACGTCTCGATCGAAATAATGTCCAGCGCCGCCCGCCGCAGGCTCCCAGAACACGCACAATTCACGGCCCGTCCCCGAGGCATGACAGAGCATTGGCAGATTGCGCGCGCGGATGTCGTCATAAGTGAGACGATCGAGTGTGGTTTGCCCAGGCGTCAATACGTCCCACGC
Source organism: uncultured Terricaulis sp. (assembly GCA_964540785.1). Taxonomy (GTDB): domain Bacteria; phylum Pseudomonadota; class Alphaproteobacteria; order Caulobacterales; family Aquidulcibacteraceae; genus Vitreimonas. Next base: position 8,435 of record CAZIOD010000106.1, on the reverse strand, counting down.
GGGCGCCGATTGCGTCGTGGAGATCTCCGGCTGCGCCCAGCGTGTGAGGAAGTCGCGCATCATCTCTTCGTCCGCGTCGACGAAGGCGTTGCCGAACGCGCGCGGCAATGGTGCCGCCCAGGCCCAGACCGGGTGGCCCTCCGCGTCATGGATTGCATAGAGGCCAATGGCCTTGTCGCATGATCGTCCGATCGCGTGCGCGGTGACGGTTTCGCTGTTCGCCAATCCTGAGAACGACAGATCCCGCGTTACGCTGATGTCGCAGCGCGTTTCGGCGCTTGGCTGACAAGCTGCGAGCACAGCAATCATGCCGAGACCGAGCAGTCTCACGGGCCGTACGCCGCCATTATGGCGGGCCTGCTGGTTGCGGGATCGATAATCAGGCATTGGGTTGCGTCGACAGCGGCCGCAAAGCAGATCATCGGCAGATCGCGCGCCCGCAGCCTTTCATACGTATCGCGATCGAATGGCGTTTCGTACGCGAACGTCTCCGCACTTTCGGTCAGCGTCGTCGCGCCCTCACGCCATTCCGGCAGTGCGCCGGACCGCATCTCTGTCACGTCCGCCCATGCCGCAAGGAAACGATCGATTTCGTCTTGCGAGACGGCCGGGGCGCCCTTTGGCGGTGCGCCGCCGGTCGTGAGCGCATAATATGTCGATGCGAACGCCCACAGCGCATCGCCCTCGCTATTGCGTGCAACGAAAGTCACGACGGCCTGTGTGCAGCTCGGTCCGTGCGCGTAAGCCGTGACCACGTCCGGCGTCTCCGCGGCAGTCCAAACCACCTGATGCGTCGCCATTCGCGCGCATTCCGCGTCAAACGCCGCACCATCGCGCTGCTGGCCGCAAGCTGCCAGCGCAAGAGCGGCGATAAGGACGAATGCGCTGCGCATGGGATCCCCGGAATCGCGGCGGACCTTAGCGGCGTGAAACAGATGCGCCAGTCTATTCAGCGATTTCCAGACGTGCGCCGCTGGCAAGATCGCCGATCTCGTCGGCAGGCGGGGCGCTGAACAGCCCGTGTGGGCGCTGCAGCGCAGCGACCGCGGCCTCGTATCCTGCGGCGACCACTTCGTCGAATCGCTTCCAATCGCGCATGTCCATGTCAGCCATTTCCGGTGCAATCAGCAGATCGGCGCCGGAGCGGCCTTCCCAGGGATCGACCGCAAGCGTCGCTGAACGCATCAGCAATGAGGCGATTGGCGGCGCCGTCTGGAACCCATGCGCCGCCACCCAACCAAGGAAGCCTGGAGGATCGCGGAAGTCCTCCGGATCGATCGTGTCGCGTCGCGCCACGTCGACGCCGATCACCGGTCCGCGATGCATGTCCTTCAGAATGTCGACTGGGAAATTCTTCAGTACTGCGCCGTCGACGAGCAGGGCATGCGGCCCGTCCAACACCGGCGGCAGAATGCCGGGCAACGAGATCGATGCGCGTAGGGCATGCCGTAAGATTCCGGCCCGGTGCACACGAATTTCGCCAGCCACGAGATTGGTGGAGACCGCGAAGAAGGGGATGCTCAGATCCTCGATCAGCGTCTCGCCAAAATTGTCGCGCAGCCGCTCCTCCACCCGCCGTCCGCGCACGAGGCCGACCACCGGGAGAACGTAATCGCCCAACGGATTGCTCTCGACGAACGCCTTGCGAATGCGCTCTTCGATCTCGTTGTCGTCCCAGCCCATCGCCGCGCAGCCGGCAATCACGGCGCCGATCGAGGTGCCGCCGATCATGTCGAACGGCAGGCCAGCCTCCCGGAGCGCACGTATGACGCCGATATGGGCATAGCCGCGCGCCCCGCCCCCGGACAGCACCAGTCCGATGGATTTGCGCGCCACGACGCGCGCGAGCCGCGCTGCATCGGCGTCATCGACGCCGCGCCAGTGAAACAGGCGCGCCGCCTCGCAGGCGAGCCGCCATTCGTCCGTGGTCGCGGCTTTACGGTCCATGCCGTGGTGCAACAGGATCAAGTCGACAAGGCGGAATTGCCGGGCCGGCGAGGGCTCTTCCGGGGGCAGCAACGGCAAGGACGGGCGCGCATCGGCGCGGGCGAAAAACCAGATGCGATCGGCCTGGCGAATGCAGGTGCGGAACCAGGGCGTGTCGGCGATCGGCGTGAGCAGAAAAACCGCATCGTTCTTCTGCTCGAGCGCATCGAACCAGGCGCTGGTCATGCCTTCGCCGTTCAGCTCGGTTTCGTCCTGATTGGCAACTATCGCAGCGCGCGCGCCGAGCCGCTTCAACGCGGCCTGCAGCGTCCGCGCGCGCAGCAGCAAGTCGATCGTGGGCGAAGTGGAAATGAAGGCGTACACCTTTGGCTCAGCGCGTGCGCTGGATGAGCTTGTCGCGCGTGTGCGCGAGAGCATCAGACGCGCCATGTGCTGCATCAGTTTTGGATATTCGGCGACGAGCCGGTCGAATGCATCGGGGGTGAGCTTCAGCAACTCGCTGTCGCGCATGGCGAACACGCTCGCCGTGTGCGGCTCGCGCGCCACCATCGCCATCTCGCCTACCGGTTCGCCCGGGCGTATGTAGCCGAGCACCTGATAGCCGCGGTCGGCGGGCTTGAAGGCCGCGAGCGAACCCGACAGCAGAAACCAGACGCCCTCAGGCGGTTCGCCGGCATTCATTAATGCCCAGCCCGCCGGCAGCGAGAACCACTCGGTCTCGGCGTCCACAGCCGCCAGCACTTCCGGACTTGCGTCCTCGAGGAAGGCGATTTCGGCGAGACTCGGCTTCATGGGCTTATCCAAGGGTAAAGGATAGGGGCGGTGTGTTAAGGCGCAATGAGGGACGCCCTGCGCTTTTCCCCTCCCGTCTCCATGCTAAGAGGGCGCTATGACCGTTTTTGTCGCGCATGCGCCCGCGGACCGTGAGACGGCCGAAGCGCTGGAGAAATTCCTCGAGCGCCGCGGCCAGTTCGTTGAACTCGACGATGGCGCAACTGCGTTGCGTCCCGTGCAGTTCAGCGACGTGGTGGTGCTGCTGCTTTCGAAGGATTTTGTGTTCGGGCCGGCGCGTCTTCGCCTCGAACAGCGTGCGCTCGACGCCTGGAGCGATCAGCGTCTCGTTGTGGTGAAGCTCGATGCGAGCCTTGCCCCAGTCGGCCTGCGCGATCTCCCCGCGATCGATGCGAGCATGGAAACGCAGCGCCCATTCAAGTGGCAGGACGTAGCGAACGCCGTTCGTGAGGCGCTCGCCCGTCCAGCAGCCGCGGCAGGCCAGACCGACTCTGACATCCCGCCCGCCGCCGTTGCAGGCCGCTCGCGCGGCGGGTTTGGCGGGCTGCTCTTGTTGCTGTTGGCTTTGCCAGGTCTCGGCGCTGCGGCTGCAGCGATTTCCATTTGGCTCGTGAATCGCATCGGTCCGACGCCAGGGAATTGGGCGGATTTGCGCCGGGGCATCGACGAGTTTGGCTTGCGTTACGGTGCGCCTTCAGGCGTGACCGAGTGGCTGTTCCTGATCGCCATCATTGTCACACTCGCTATCTTCGCCATTTTCATTGCGGGCTTGGCGGCTTCCGGCGCAACGCCGCCGCGCCGCGCGCGTCCGGCGCGAGAGATCGAGCTGGGCCGCACGGATGCGGTTTTCGTATCTTATGCGCGCGCCAACGCCAAGCAGGTGTTACCGGTCATCGAGGCTGCAAAAGCGCGGGGCCGAGCCTTTTGGATCGATCAAAAAGGCATTGGCGCTGGACAAGGCTGGGCCGGAGAGATCGTCCGCGCGATCCGCAGCGCCGGGGGTGTCGTGGTGATGTGCTCGAAGGCCGCCTTCGAGAGCGATCACGTTAAACGTGAAATCTATCTCGCCGATCGCTATCGCAAGAAGTTGACACCGGTATTTCTCGAACAGGCTGACCCGCCGGAAGATTTCGAGTACTTCCTCGCCGGCGTACAACACTTGAAATTGTTTGAAACGCCGGAAGCGGAACGGCCGCAAGCGCTCCTCAGCGCATTAGGAACCACGCCATGACCCTCGCGCCCGATCCGGTCCTGCTCGATGTCTCAACCGAAGGCGTCGCCATCCTGACGCTCAACCGGCCAGCCAAGCGCAATGCGTTTGATGAATTGGTCATCGCCAATCTCGCCGAACACCTCGAAACCTTGAAGGGCGCCGATCACGTGCGCGTCGTCTTTATCCGCGGTGCGGGTCCGATCTTCTGTGCGGGAGCGGACATTGACTGGATGCGCCGCGGCGGCGAGCGGACCCAGGACGATAATGAGGCCGACGCGCTCGGCCTCGCGCGCATGCTGCGACATCTCTATGAGTTGCCTCAGCTCACGGTAGCGCTTGCCCACGGCGCTGCGATGGGCGGCGGCGCCGGGCTGCTGGCCGCCAGTGACGTCGCGGCAGCCGTCAAGGGAACCAGGTTCCGATTCTCCGAGGTGCGACTGGGTTTGACCCCTGCAACGATCGCCCCCTACGTCGTTGAGGCAATCGGTTCCCGCACGGCCCGCGCGTTGTTCGCAAGCGGGGAGGAATTCGACGCCGCCTATGCGGAAAAGATCGGTTTGGTGCAGTACACAGTTGACGACGAGGCCGGTTTGCAGGCGATCATGGAGCGCCTGAGCGGCTTGGCGCTGGCTGCGGCGCCGGGTGCGGTGGCGGATGCAAAGTCGCTGGTGCGGTTTGTGTCAGGACATAAGATCGACGATAGCCTTTCGCGCGAAACCGCGCGGCGCATCGCCCAGAGGCGGGTTTCGGCGGAAGGCAGGGAAGGGCTCGCGGCGTTTCTCGAAAAGCGCCAGCCGGAGTGGAACACTTGAAGTTGAAGCGGGGCCTCAGCCGGTTTTGGACGTTCGCGTTCCGCGCCGGGCTCGTGCGCGCGCCGATGCCGTTCTGGCGCGTTGTTGTGGAATCCAGGCTCGACCGCCGGGCCCGCGCCTGGTCGCGGCGCTATGACGGGGCGGTCACCGCCGTCTTCGTATGGGCCCGCACCATCGAGGAGGCGGAAGGTCTGGCCGCCCTGGCGCTGGAGGAAGAGGGTCTCGAGCCGATCACGGCCGACGCCATCAAATGCCCGCCGGCGGCGGCGCCTAAAGCTGCGCCGCAAGCGGTGGCGCGCTCCGATCTGGGTTTCATCACCAACATCGATGATGAGCAGCCGGCGGATGGCTCATCGCGCCGTGGCGCACAGGCTTGATCGGCGCGACTAGGCGCCCGACAGTTCGACCATGAGCGGGGAATTGGAGGCTGCCGGCGCGCTGGCGACGGCCGGCGCCGTCGCGGGCGTGATCGAGGGGCGCGAAGGTGGGGCCGCCGGCGACGGCCCGTGCCTCAATTGCGGGACGGCGCTCGCAGGCGGGCGCTATTGCAGCAATTGCGGTCAAGCCGCGCAACCGCACCGCACGCTGCACGGCATGGTGGGCGAATTCCTCTCGGGCCTGTGGAATTTCGATACCAAAGCCTGGCGTACCTTGCCGCGGCTGCTTCTGCGCCCCGGAACGCTCACGCGCGAATATGTCTATGGCAAGCGGGCGCGCTATGTGTCGCCGCTGGCGACGTTTCTGTTGTCGATCTTTCTGATGTTCGTCGCCTTCTCAACGATCGATATGCCGTCCGATTTTGGCGGCTCGCGACTCCGGGATATCGCTGCAGACGTGACGCAGGAGAGAGAAGGCGTCGTGCGCGCTCAAGCCGAGCTGGAGGCCGCACGCACCGACCCAAGCGCGCCGCCAGAGCTTGAGGAGCGCCTCGCCGAGGAGGTGCGTCTTGCTGAAGCGCGCCTGCGCCTCGCCGAGAGCCTGCTCGCAGCCGAGCAGGCGCGGGTTCGGGCGCGCAACGCGGGTTCGGCGGCCGATCCGCACGACGACAATTTGAATGTCGGCATCACGGTGAATGGCGAACCCGTGCCTGAAGGATCGACCTGGCAGGATGAACTGCGCGATGCGATCGATCGCGGCGAGGTCGAAGTGAACATGGGCCATCCGGTGCTGAACGAGCGTGCGCTACGGACACTGCGAAACCCTGACCTCGCGCTCGCCCAAGTTCAGGACGCGTTTTCGAAATTCTCGTTTCTGCTGGCGCCTCTTTCACTGCCCTTCATCGCACTGATGTTTCTGGGAAGGCGCGGCGTCACCCTTTACGATCATATGACGTTCGCGCTCTACGGCTTGGCGTTCGCCGCCTTGCTGTTTTCCAGCGTAGTGTTGGTCGCCAAGATTCCCCTGGTCGGCAGGTTCACCGACTGGCTCCTCATCGCCCTGCCTGTTCACATGTATTTCCAGCTCAAGGGGGCCTATGCGCTCGGGTGGTTCTCGGCGTTCTGGCGCACAATCGTATTGCTCATCTTCGCCCTAGTGGTGGCCTGCATCTTCTTCACGCTCGTGGTCATTCTCGGTCTCGCGGGATGAGCCTGGAAGCGTACTTGCAGCAATGGCTTGAAGAAGCGCCCGCCTTGCTGGGCTCGATCGTCGCAGTGCTGGTCATGGTCGCCATCGCCGCGGCGCTGGGCTTTCGCCAGACCGCGCGGCTTGACGAATCCGAACTGAAGCGCCTCGCCGCAGCGGAAGGCGCCAGTGTGGACCGCTTTGTCCTCGCGCCGGACGGCAAGTCGGCGCTGGCGCGTCTGGAGGACGGCAAGCTGATGATTGCCCGCGTCATGGGCGCAGATGTCAGCGCCCGGATCGTGCCGATGAGCGCGGCGCGCTTTGGACTGCACGGCGGAAAATTCCGCGTGGCGTTTGCCGACACCGGGTTTCCGCCGCTAGATTTGGAGATCGATCAGACCCCGCCCTGGCTTGGCCGGCTGGCGGGTGGAGAAGCCAGGTGATTGCGCCAGAACCGCCGTTCGAGATCCCGCCGATCATCACCTACGCGGTGCCGGGTTTCGTCGCGCTCATTCTGCTGGAAATGATCTATGTCCGCATGACCAAGCGCGGGCGCTACGAAGCGCGCGACAGCGCCGCCAGCCTTTTCATGGGCTTCGGCAACCGTGTCTTCGGCATCGCCTTCGGCGGACTGGCGGTCGCGGCCTATTTCTGGGTGTATCAGTTCCGGCTGTTCGATCTCGGCTGGACCTGGCCCGTCATGGTCGCCTGCTTCTTCGCCGAAGACCTCGCCTATTACTGGTTTCACCGCATCGCGCACGAACGGCGCTGGTTCTGGGCCAGCCACGTCGTGCATCACTCCTCGCAGCACTACAATCTGACCACGGCGCTCAGGCAAACCTGGACCGGCACGCTGGGACTTAGTTTCATTTTCTGGCTGCCGCTGGTGCTGATCGGCTTTCCGCCGCTGATGGTGCTGATGTTCTCGGCCATCAGTCTTGTCTATCAGTTCTGGATTCACACCGAGGCGATCGGGCGATTGGGGCTGCTGGAATGGGTGTTGAACACGCCCTCGCACCACCGCGTGCACCACGCCACCAACGCCAAGTATCTCGACGCCAATTACGCCGGCGTGCTCATCATCTGGGATCGCCTGTTCGGCACGTTCGTGCCTGAAGACGACAAGGAAAAGCCGCGGTACGGCATCATCAGCCAACTCGGCACGTTCAATCCGTTCCGCGTCGCGTTTCACGAATGGCTCGGCATCTGGCGCGACGTACGCAGCGCCAAGAGCTTGCGCGAAGCGCTCGGTTATATGTTCGGCCCGCCGGGCTGGAGCCCGGACGGTTCGCGCAAAACCTCGCGCTCGATCAAACAAGCTTGGGCCGCGCAGCAACAAGCCGCCGCCGTGCCGGCGGAATGAGATGTACGTCCCCGCGCATTTCGCAGCGGACGATGCGGATGCGCTGATCCATCGGCTCGCCGGCGCGAACGCAGCCATTCTTGTTAGCGTCGACGCAGAAGGTGCGCCGGTTGCGACGCATCTGCCGATCCTGTGGGATGGGGAAAAGCGCATTGCCACCGGCCACATCGCGCGCGCCAATCCGCACTGGAAGCTCGGCGACGGCAAAGCGCTGCTCGTACTCGCGGGCGCGCAAGCCTATGTGACGCCGGCCTGGTATCCCTCCAAGGCCGAGCACGGCAAAGCCGTGCCGACCTGGAATTACGAAGCAGTGCATCTTACCGGACGCGTCGAATGGTTCGACGATGCGGCGCGTTTGGAAGCTGTGGTGCGCGAGCTCTCAGTCGTCTACGAGGAGGGCCGCCAGCAACCCTGGACTATCAACGATGCGCCGCGCCAATACATCGATGCGTTGCTGCGCGGCATCGTCGGCGCAGCGCTGCACGTGGAGCGAATCGACGCCAAGCAAAAGCTCTCGCAAAACAAGAGCGAAGCGGATTTCAGCGGCGTGGTTGCAGGGCTTGCGGCGAGCGCGGACGCCGCCGCGCGCGACGTCGCCGCCCTCATGCGCGCCACGCGCGCAATGGGCGATGAACCGGAGGGGAATTAATATGGATCGCCGGCGCCTCGCCGGCTGGCGCCGGTGTTTGCCGGCGAGGGCGCCGGCGGTCCATAATCTGAGTCGATGACGATCCACATCATCAAG
>CAZIOD010000105.1:0-9551 GCA_964540785.1 uncultured Terricaulis sp. | reverse complement strand
CCCATCACGTCCAGCATCTCGCCGCGCATGTCCTGAAGGCTGTCGATCGGCGGGGCCGCGAAGTACCCGCCTTTCGGTCCAGGCCGGTGTCCCATATTTCCGCCCTCGTACTGGCGACTGGTGTTCACCGGCAACTCGGTTGAATCGAACGAGTAGCCGGTGTTCCAGGCGTCGGTGGACCAGCGCACGTCGTCGAAAACGAAGAACTCGGCCTCCGGTCCGAAATACGCGGTGTCGCCTGCGCCCGAAGACTTCACGTACGCTTCCGCTTTCTTCGCGATTGAGCGGGGGTCGCGCGCATAAGGCTGCAGCGTGCCGGGCTCGAGCACGTCGCAGAATAGCGCCAGGGTCGTTTGCTGATAGAACGGATCGATGTGCGCGCCGGCGGCGTCCGGACGCATAACCATGTCACTCTCGTTGATCGCTTTCCAGCCGGCGATCGAAGAGCCGTCGAACATGACGCCTTCTTCAAACGTATCCTTGTCGATCATGCCGGCGTCGAACGTGACGTGCTGCATTTTCCCGCGCAGATCGGTGAAGCGCAGGTCGACGTACTGGACTTCCTTGTCCTTGATCAGTTTCATGACTTCGTCAGACATCGCCATCTCCCCGAGCCCTGAGTTCATTAGTGGGGCGGCGCTCGGCTCGGTCCGGCGCGACCCTCAGAATCAGCGAGGCGGTCCGATCAGACGGCCGCCGCCCCCGTTTCGCCAGTGCGGATGCGCACCACGTTGTGCACATCGATGACGAAGATTTTGCCGTCGCCGATCTTGCCGGTCTTGGCTGCCTTTTGGATCGCTTCCAGGGCCGCTTCGACCTGGTCGTCGGCCAGCACGACTTCGATTTTCAGCTTTGGAAGGAAATCCACGACGTACTCCGCGCCGCGGTAGAGCTCGGTGTGGCCTTTCTGCCGGCCGAAGCCCTTCGCTTCGACCACGGTCATGCCCTGCAATCCGATCTCCTGGAGCGCCTCTTTGACGTCGTCGAGCTTGAACGGCTTGATGATGGCTTCGATCTTTTTCACGCGGGACGTCCCTTCCTATCCTGATCTTGCATGCCTGTTTCGCATGCGCCGGGCGGTGCGAGTCGGAAAGCTGAAGCGCTGTGGGTGATGCCTGGCCAAGCAACACCGCCTCCTTTCGAGGCGCCCGGCGCCTAATCAAGCGGCTGTTTCAGCGCGCGAGCCGCTCTAAGATTGCGCTATGACCCGCTTATTTCTGATCCGGCACGGAGAACCTGAATCCGCTTGGGGCGGCTCCGCGGACGACCCGGGCCTTTCGAACGTCGGCTGGAAGCAAGCGGAAGCGGCGGCGCGGGCGCTGTCCTTTCATCGACCGCTGCAGATCACAACGTCCCCCATGCGGCGCTGTCAGGAAACCGCAGCGCCCTTGGCGCGGTCGCACGGAGTAACCCCGCGCATCGAGCCGCGCGTCAGCGAGGTGGCGGCGCCGCCTGGCACGGCAGATCGGCGTATCTGGCTCCTGGAAACCTTCCCCTGGAGGGGCGGGCCAGCGCGCCGCTGGGACGATCTGCATCCCGACCTCAAGGCCTGGCGCACTGACGTGCTCGAATGGGCTGAGGAACTGAACGAAGACAGCGCAGTGTTTACGCACTTCATCGCTATCAACGTCATCGTTGGCGCGGCGCTCAATCGTGGCGACACCATCGTCTGCAAGCCGGCCTATGCCTCGATCACCGAGTTTGACGTGCATAACGGCGTGTTGCGTCTGGTGCGCGTGGGCGAAGAGATGAGCGTAGGAGAGGTTGGGTGAGTTGCGAGATCATCACCGTTGCGCAGATGCGCGCCATAGATGAAGCCGCCGCCGCTGCCGGGGTTGCGAGCGCCACACTCATGGAGAATGCGGGTCGCGCGGTTGCCGAAGCGATCGTGAGGCGCTTCGATCCGCGTCCAACAGCTGTGCTGTGTGGCCCAGGCAACAATGGCGGCGATGGCTGGATCGCCGCCTGCACGCTGCGCCAGTTCGGCTGGCCAGTCTGGGTCGAGACGCTCGTCCCGCGCGAGCACCTCCACGGGGATGCGGCTGCGGCATCTGCGGCGTGGACCGGCGAAACATTCAGTCTTGGCGATGCCAGCCCCCCAGCCGAGCTTTTCGTCGACGCGCTCTTCGGCGCTGGTCTGGCGCGCCCTTTGGACGGAGAAGCGGCGCAGCGTGCCCAAGCCCTCACAAAGGTGCGCGAAAGGGTCGTTGCGGTGGACATTCCAAGCGGCGTGGATGGCGACACGGGCAGACCGATAGGTGACATAAGCTGTGCCGCCGGGGTCACTGTCACCTTTGTGCGCAAGAAACCCGCGCATGTTCTGATGCCGGGGCGCGCTTTGTGCGGCGATGTCGTGGTCGCCGATATTGGAGCGCCGGAGAGTGTCGTACAACAACAACACCTCAAGCTCTGGGAGAACCATCCCGATCTCTGGGCCCTGCCTTGGCCCGAACCGAGCGCGCACAAGCACGCGCGTGGCCACGTCATGGTCGCTAGCGGCGGGCGAGCCCGCACTGGCGCCGCAAGGCTCACGGCCCGCGCCGCGCTGCGCGCCGGCGCCGGCTTAGTCACGGTGCTAAGCCCACCCGATGCGCTGGCGGAGAATGCGGCTCAGCTCACCGCCATAATGGTGCGCGAAGCAATCGACGAAACGGACTACGCCGAAGCCGCACGCATGGCGCAATGCTTCGCCATTGGCCCCGCATTCGGTCTCGCCGATGCGCATTATGAGCTGCTGTGCGCCGCCATCGAAGCACGTCCGCGCTGCCCGCTCGTTCTTGACGCCGACGCGCTCACCCTCTTGTCGCCTTTGACACACGGCTTCAGCGACGAAGATGTCATGACACCCCACGTGGGCGAGTTTCGGCGCGCTTTTCCGGGCATCTATTCCTCTTCGAAAACGCGCATCCACGCAGCGCGGGCCGCAGCGGCCTACGCGCGGTGCGTTCTTCTGTTTAAAGGCCCTGATACCGTGATTGCCGCCCCCGATGGTCGAGCGATCGTGAACACGTCCGGCACGCCTTTTCTGGCCACCGCCGGCGCCGGCGACGTCTTAACGGGGCTGATCGCTGGCCTAATCGCGCAGGGCATGCCGAGCTTCGAGGCGGCGGCGGCGGCGGCTTGGCTGCATGGCCGGGCCGGTGAGACGCTTGGCGCAGGCTTGATTGCCGAGGACATTTGCGAGAAATTACCTGCTGTTCTCAACCGCTTGGCGCCACCAGCGCTGCGCGCGGGCGCCTGCGATGCCTGAAACGGCCTGTTTCGGAGCCGGCTTTTGGTCTAACCCTTATAGCCAGCGGACAAGCGCCAACGAGGGGGAAGGATTCAATGGTTTGGTGGTGGTGGGTCATTCCAGGCGCGCTGGCCGTGCTCGGCCTCGCTTTCGTGCTCAGCGGACTTGGCTGGATGTTTCGGGGCCGACCGGTGAAAGGGGGACGCGGCGTCGTGATCGGGGCTGTGCCCCTGGCTGTCGCTTCCATCGTGGCGCTGATGGGGCTCAACGTTCAGACATACCACCGTCTTGGCCAGGCCCAGCGTCAGGTCGCCACGATCAGCTTTGAAAAGGTGCAAGGCGCAGAGCGTACCTACGACGTCACTCTCACGGAGATCGTCGACGGCGCGCCAGGCGAGACACATACCTTCCAGGCAACGGGCGACGATTGGATGATCTCCTCCCGGGTCATCCGCTGGAAGCCCTGGGCAACGGTGCTGGGGCTCGACGCCCAATATCGGCTTGACCGATTCGACAGCCGCTATCGCGATGTCGCAACAGCGCAAACGACGCCGCCGTCTGTTTACGACCTGCGTCCGCAGCGGCGCACAGGCGTCGATTTTCTCCCTATCGTCCGGCCTATCAGCGACAAAATTCCCCTGGTCGATGTGCCCGAGCATGGTCAAGCGGTGTATTGGCCCATGGCGGACGGCGCGGCGTATCGCATCGACATTACCGCCCAAGGCCAGCTGTTGCCGGACGAGACGAACGAAGCGGCCGCGGAGGCCGTGGCTTCGTGGGGCACCACGCGTGTGGAAAACGCGCCGGCCGCTTCAAACCCCTGACGGTCAGGGCGAGAGCCGCCCGGCAAGCGCCCGTGGCGGCGCCGACGACGTGCTGCTTCTGGCGTGGACGACCAGAAGCTTCGCCCCTAAACGGAGCCTTCCGGGCGCGGACGTGGCGGAACTGGCAGACGCACTGGATTTAGGTTCCAGCGCCGCAAGGCGTGCGGGTTCGACTCCCGCCGTCCGCACCATGCCCGCCGCCGGCCCAACGGACGCGGCGCGCGCCCACCGTGGACTCTGCCTAAGCGGAATGCCATAAGCCGCGCTTTCCAAAAACAGCGCCCGCGGCAAAGGAATTGCGGCTTACGGGCGCGATGATGCCGAAAGCCGATCCCATGCAGCTCACAGAGCGTCGTTCTGAAGGTCTCCTGCGCGTTTATGATGTCACCGTCCCGGCGGCTGAACTCCAGCAAAAATTGAATGCCAAGATCGAGGAAGTGCGCCCGCGGGTGCGCATTAACGGGTTCCGCCCCGGCAAAGTGCCGGCTAGTCACATTCGCAAGGTTTACGGCCAGTCGATGATGCAGGACATCATCAACGACGCGGTGCAACGGTCGACTAAAGAGAGCCTCGAAAAGGTGCGGGCGGCTTCTGAGCCTTCGCTCGATCTCAAGAGCGACATGAACAAGGTGGTGGCGGGCCAGGAGGATCTTCAGTTCGAACTCACCCTGGAAGTGATGCCGGATTTTGAGCCGGTCGATCTGAAAGGTATCGCCATCACGCGCCCGATCACGCCAGTTACGGACGAGCAGGTCGAAACCGCACTTGCGGACCTGGCCGCAACGCAGCGCGGGTTCGAGGACAAGGAGGGGGCAGCGGCCGAGGGCGACCAGGTGAACGTGGATTTTGTGGGCCGAGTCGACGGAGAAGCCTTTCAGGGCGGGTCGGCGCAAGGCGCGAACGTAGTCATCGGTTCAAAGCAATTCATTCCCGGCTTTGAAGAGCAGCTGGTTGGCGCCAAGTCCGGCGAGGAGCGCACCCTCAAGGTGACTTTCCCGGAGGATTATCCGGTCGCGGAACTGAAGGGCAAAGCTGCTGAGTTCGAGACCAAGATCAACAAAGTGCGCCAGCCAAAAGAGGGCGCCCCGGATGACGCCTGGGCGACGGAGCTCGGTTTCGAAGGGCTTGCGGCGCTCAAGGAGGCGCTGAAGCAGCGCATTGAATCCGAACATGCCCAACAGTCGCGTTCGAAAGCCAAGCGCGCCCTCTTCGATCAGCTGGACAAGGCGCACGACTTTGAGCTGCCGCCGCGGATGGTTGAGGCGGAGTTCAATCAGATCTGGCGCCAGATCGAAGCGGACAAGCAGGCCGGCCGCCTCGATCCGAGCGATGAAGGCAAGAGCGAGGATGATCTGCGCGCAGAATACCGGGCGATCGCCGAGCGCCGGGTGCGTCTTGGCCTGGTGCTGGCCGAGGTCGGCCGGCGTAACAAGCTTGAGGTCTCGGACCAGGAGGTGGCCCAGGCCATCTCTGCCCAGGCACGCAACTATCCTGGCCAGGAACGTCAGATTTTCGAGGCTTATCAACGTAATCCGCAGATGGTCGCGCAGGTGCGGGCGCCTCTCTACGAAGAGAAGGTGGTCGATTACGTGCTCGAACTGATCAAGGTGACGAACGAGACCGTGAGCCGGGAAGAGTTGTTCACCGACGAAGACCCCCCGGAGCCGCCGCCGCAAAAGGGCAAGAAGGCGAAAACGGCCAAGGGTGAAGGCTAGACCGGACGCCCGCGAGCAGCTTCAAGGGCTTGCAGGCGGCCGCCGAGCGTCAAATATGAGCGGCGCGCCGGCGATTCCGGGCGCTTCCTGAAAGGCCGTTATGTCGTTCGACCCAATCCAAAGATATTCGAATCTCGTGCCGATGGTGGTCGAGCAGACGAGCCGCGGCGAGCGCGCCTTCGATATTTTCTCACGGCTCCTCAAGGAACGGATCGTTTTTGTCACGGGCGGCATTGACGATGGGCTCGCGGCGCTGGTGACGGCCCAGCTTCTGTTCTTGGAATCGGAGAATCCGAAACGCGAGATCGCGATGTATATCAACAGCCCGGGCGGGTACGTGACGTCCGGCCTCGCGATCTACGACACCATGCAATACATTCGCAGTCCAGTTTCCACGGTCTGCATCGGACTCGCCGCCTCGATGGGCTCGCTGCTGTTGACCGCTGGTGAGAAAGGGCTGCGCATTTGCCTGCCGAACGCGCGGGTCATGGTGCACCAGCCCTCCGGCGGCTACCGTGGGCCCGCGTCCGATATCGAACGTCACGCTGAAGACATCCTGCACACCAAGCGCCGCTTGAATGAGATTTACGTCAAGCACACCGGCCAGCCGCTGGAGCGGGTCGAGAAGACCTTGGACCGCGATCATTTCATGACCGCGGAAGAGGCGCGCGCCTTCGGCATAGTCGACCGCGTCTACGAGAAGCGCGAACTACCCGAAGGCGCCGGCACGCCGTCCTTCTGATTTCCGTCGTTGCGTTGCTCCGACGTCGCAAAGCCCCTGCGCCGCTGCCGGCGCGTCTTGCACTTATGTCGCTCATCGTCATGCTTCAGTGACCTCTAAGGGTCAGCGGCGCAGCACGGGGACTTCGCCATGGATGTCGCAACGTCGAAAGCACGCGGGGGATTTCGTGCATGGCGATCGGCCTTGGCAGCCTTATTTACGCTCACCGCAACGGCCGCGGCCGCATACGCGCAGACGGAAGACGCGCCTACCGCCCAACAGGAAGTTGCTGGCGAGGCCGTGACGTCTGACGACGTTGTCGTCAGCGCGCCGTTGATCCGTGAAATGGTCCGCGAATTTGTGGGAGAGGTGAGCTCCGCCGGTCAGCTGGAGCAGCTGGGCAGGTGGGACCGCACGATCTGCCCCGGCGTGGCGGGCATGCGGCGGCGGTACGCGCAGGCTTTGATCGACCGGCTCGCCGTAATCGCGTTTGGGGCCGGACTGGACGTCGGCGAACCTGGCTGCCGGCCGAACGCGCTTATTTACGTCACCGAGGATTCTGACGCCCTGGCGCATGAGTTGGCAACACAACACGGTGCGCTGCTGTCGCACCGCAACAGACATGGCAACACGAGGGGGCGCGAGGCGCTGGACGATTTCGTCAACACGCCGCGCCCCGTCCGCTGGTGGCACGTGACCCGTACGTTCACAGCGGACGGCTTTGCGGTTGCGCGATGTGACGGCGCCGCAGAAGGGTGCGAGCCGACGACGGTGCGTTCGATGGGCCGTCTGCGTCGCGGCACACGTGAAGATTTCGATCGCGTGATCATCATCGTCGACGCCCGTCGGATCGACGGGTACCGTTTTGGCGCGGTAGCGGACTACGTGGCGATGGCTGTACTGGCGCAACTGGATCCGGACGCTGACGTCAGCTCTTTCGCCACCATCCTCAATCTATTCGACGAAGACGCCGCCACATCCCCGACGACAATCACCGACTGGGATCTGTGGTATCTGGACGGGCTTTACCACGCGACCCGCGATGCGCGTGACGCCGGCCGCCAGGAGGCGGACATCGCCAGGCGCATGCGCCGTCAGGTCCAGCCACAGCCCCAATCCCGATAGCGACCCGGCGCCGAGCTGGGTTGAAGGATGACCGTCGGCTGGCCAGAATGCGCGCGCTAGAAGCTGGCTAGCGACAGGCCTTGGTGGGAGCTTGATCATGAAATGGGTGCGGATCGTCGCGGCGGCCGGAGCGCTACAAGCCGCCATGTTTGCGAGCGCCATTGCGCAGGAGTCCGATCGAGGCGACGACATCGTCGTTCAGGCGCCCTCGGCAAGCGATGAGGCGCTGGTGCGCAGCTACGTCTCGGCGTTGACCACCCCCTCGCGCACCCGCAGCCCCATGCCACGCTGGTACAAGCCGCTTTGCCTTGGCGTCGTCGGCATGCAAGCCGCGCAGGCGCAGGTGCTGAACGACAGGATCGGCGAAGTTGCCGACGCCATGGGACTTAGGGTGGAAGAGCCCGGCTGTCGTCCGAACATACTGGTCCATTTCGCGGGGGACGCCGCTGCGCTCGCGCGCAATATCGCCGATCAGAGCAATCTCGTTTCCGCAAACAACTCGACGGGCAATTCGCGAGGCGGAGAGGCGCTGCAGGATTTCGTGCAAACGCAACACCCCGTGCGCTGGTGGCACGTGAGCAGGACCGGCACCGATGGAGTCTCTTTCGGGCGCGACAGCCAGCGGAGCGGTGAACAGGAACGGACCCGCGCCCAGGCGTTCAACGGCTTCGGCTCAACGGGCACCGGTGAGTTCGAGCCATCAGAAGGCCAGCAAGCTGACCTGGATCGTCGCGATCAGGCCTCTGAGCAGGTAACCAGCGGCACCCGGGTTCGCGAGGTGTCGCGCCTGCGTGGCGGCGTGATGGAAATGATGGATTATGTCATCATCGTGATCGACGCGAGCAAGACTGGGCACACCACGGTTGGCGCGCTGGCCGATTACGTGGCGATGGTGGCGTTGGCCCAGATTAATCCCGAAGCGGAGACCGGGAATGCGCCTACGATCCTTAATCTGTTCTCGGAGGACGCCAGTCTCAGGCCTGCGGCTCTGACCTCCTGGGACATCGCCTACCTGCGTGGTCTTTACGCTTCCGCCGACAATCCTCGCAGCACCCGCCAGCAGGAGGGGCAGATCGTCCGCCGGATGATGCGGACCAATTAGACCGCCACAATTCGCTCCTAAGCCGAAACAAATCCCAAGCCTTGAAGGGGCGAGGGGCGGCAACCATGTAGGCGCGCCCAACACCTGGCCTGGAAGGTTGCCATTTTTTCTGCCCCCAGCAGCTGGAATCGACCCCACCTGACGGGGTTGGCGGCTTGCGGCCCCATCCTTGCTAAGGTCTAATTGGCCGACCGGGGCGGTCGGGTGGTGGTGAACGTTTTTGAAAGGGATAGGGGCCAACCATTTGGCCTGAGGGGAGTTATGGGGGCCACGAGCCCGCCGTTTTCCCTAATTAGGTTGGCTTGAGAACGCCCCTCGAAGGATCGCGCATGAGCAAAGGCACGGCCGGCGGAGAGTCCAAGAACACTCTCTACTGCTCGTTCTGCGGAAAGTCGCAGCACGAGGTCCGCAAGTTGATTGCGGGCCCGACCGTCTTCATTTGCGACGAGTGCGTTGAACTGTGCATGGACATTATCCGCGAGGAGCACAAATCCTCCCTCGTCAAGTCCAAGGAAGGCGTGCCCTCGCCGAAGGAGATCAAGGGCGTCCTTGACGATTACGTCGTCGGTCAAGAGCACGCCAAGCGGGTCCTCTCGGTCGCGGTGCATAACCACTACAAGCGTCTCAACCACGCCTCGAAGAACGGCGATGTTGAACTCGCCAAATCGAATATTCTGCTGATCGGCCCAACCGGCTGCGGCAAGACGCTGCTGGCGCAAACGCTGGCGCGCATCATCGACGTGCCGTTTACGATGGCCGACGCAACCACGCTCACCGAAGCCGGCTATGTTGGCGAAGACGTCGAGAACATCATCCTGAAGCTGCTGCAGGC
>CAZIOD010000104.1:0-9595 GCA_964540785.1 uncultured Terricaulis sp. | reverse complement strand
GCGCGGCTGTCTCCGATGCGTCCGTACAGCTGAGTGCTGCCGACCAGATCGGCAAACAGCACGGTACACTCTCGTGTCGGAGGTTGGCCTGAATTCATGCGTTGGGCCAGTTCACGACCGCTTCCTCACAGCCCCTTCACGATCTCGTCGGTCATCTTCTTCGCGTCGCCGAACAGCATCATGGTGTTGTCGCGGAAGAAGAGTTCGTTTTCGACGCCGGCGTAACCCGAGCCCATGCCGCGTTTCACGAACAGCACGGTCTTGGCCTTCTCCACGTCGAGGATCGGCATGCCGTAGATCGGCGATTGCGGATCGGTCTTGGCGACGGGATTGGTGACGTCGTTGGCGCCGATGACGTAGGCCACATCCGCCTGCGAAAACTCGTTGTTGATGTCTTCGAGCTCGAACACTTCGTCGTAAGGCACGTTGGCTTCCGCCAGCAGCACGTTCATGTGGCCCGGCATGCGGCCGGCGACGGGATGGATGGCGTATTTCACTTCGACGCCTTCCTTCTTCAGCATGTCCGCCATTTCGCGCACGCTGTGCTGGGCCTGCGCGACGGCCATGCCGTAGCCCGGCACAATGATCACCTTGCCGGCGTTCTTCATGATGAAGGCGGCGTCGTCGGCGCTGCCCTGCTTCACGGGGCGCGTTTCGGTCTTGCCGGCGCCTGCCGCTGCGCCATCGCCGGTGCCGAAGCCGCCGAGAATGACGGAGATGAAGCTGCGGTTCATGCCCTTGCACATGATGTAGCTGAGGATCGCGCCCGATGAGCCGACCAGCGCGCCGGTGATGATGAGGGCGATGTTTTCCAGCGTGAAACCGAGCGCGGCCGCGGCCCAGCCCGAATATGAATTGAGCATCGACACCACGACCGGCATGTCGGCGCCGCCGATCGGAATGATCAGCAGCACGCCGATCAGCAGCGAAAGGCCGGCGATGGCCCAAAAGTGCCATTCTGTGCGGCCGGCGTCGTTGATCGTCATCACGATGAGCGCAACGATGCCAAGCGCGATGGCGATATTGATGAGGTGTCGACCCGGCAGAATGATGGGCGCGCCCGACATGTTGCCGTTGAGCTTGGCGAAGGCGATGACCGAGCCGGTGAAGGTGATGGCGCCGATGGCGGTGCCGAGCGAAAGCTCGATCAGCGACTGCATCTTGATGCCGCGCTCGGCGCCGGCGATGCCGAGCGGAAGCGCGATGTCGAAATTTTCCGGCGCATAGAACGCCGCCGCCGCCACTGCCACGGCCGCCAGGCCCACCAGCGAGTGGAAGGCCGCGACGAGCTGCGGCATCGCCGTCATCTGGATCGAGCGCGCGATCATGGCGCCAATGCCGCCGCCGATGGCGATCGCCGCCGCTATGATGATCCACGTTGTCGTATCGGGCGTCACCAGCCAGAGCGTCGTGCCGATGGCGATCGCCATGCCGATCATGCCGAAGATGTTGCCCCGGCGGCTGGTTTCCGGACTGGAGAGTCCGCGCAGCGCCAGGATGAACAACACGCCCGCGACGAGATACAAAAGCGCGGCAAGATCAGCGTTCATGAAAGCCCCTTATCGCCCGTGGCGGCGCCAGCGCGTCCAGCCCGAAATGAGTGTCGCCGCAGGTGCGGCGAAAAAGATGAGCGCGGCGACCCAGATCGGCCAGCCTGCCTGTGTCGCGCCCAGGAACGCGAGCAGATTGCCCACAATCGGCACGAAAGCGAGAAAGAAACCGATGACTGCCGAGAGCCACACGCTCTGAATCGCGTTCGCGTACAGCCACTCGATCACATAATTGATCTGCAGCACGCAGAGCGCCACCCAGATGAAGGCGATCAGACAGCCGAGGCCGGCCAGTCGCTTCATCCGGATTTCGAATCGACGCACCTCCTCGCGCGCGCGGGTGCGGTCGAAGGTGTGCGGGGAAACGGGAACGTCGTCGCCAAGATTGACCAGCGCGCGCCGCGCTGCCTGGCGCAGCTCGTCGTCATTGACGGCGCCTTCCTCGCGCGCTGCGTTCACTTCGGCCTCGAAAGCTTCGACGTGCGGCTGCAGGCGTTGGATGGCGCCCGGAATTGGCGCCGGCGAATGCTGCCACGCCTCGATGAACCGGCGCATGAAGGCTTCGGCCGAAAGGCGGCCGTCAAGATAGGCCTCGATGAGAGCGCGCCAGTCGGCCGGCGTCACGTCACTTCTTCTCTTTCTTCTTGTACATGGCCAGCATGCGCTGGGTGACCAGGAAGCCGCCGAAGATGTTGACGGCGGCAAGCCCCGCGGCCAGCCCGCCCGCGCTCTTGGCGATCCATCCCCCCTCAGCGAGTTCGCTGGCGGCGGCGGCGATCAGCGCGCCGACGATGATGACGGAAGAGATCGCATTGGTGACAGCCATTAGCGGCGTATGCAGCGCCGGCGTCACCGACCAGACCACGTAATAGCCGACGAAAATCGCCAGCACGAAAATCGCCAGGTAGAAGACGAACGGATCGACAGCTTCCATGACCCCTCACGGACTCAATGCGTTGGGGGACTAAAGCGGGGCTTGGCCCGCCGGGTCAACAGCGGGCCGGCGCTTCTATTCGCCGCCGAAACGTTCGCGGCACGCGTTAGCCGCCGCTTCTTGCTCTGCCCGCGGCTGCTCGCGCCAATGATCCTTGGCGGCGCTCGCCGCGTAGCGGCCGGTCATGCCTTCAACCCCCGGCTCGGTATTGAGGCGTTCGAGGATGCGGGCAAGCACGCCGGCCCACTCGCCGCTCGCCCCGCGGGGGTGAGTCAACAGGTCGAAATTGCCCACGGCTGCGACCGCGCCGGCGCAATTGCTGAGATCCTGCGCCTGACTGGCGTCCGGATCCTGCGCGGCGGCGGGCGCGACCATGACGATCGACGCAATCAAGACGCCAGCAGCAAGTCGTCGATCCATAACATCATCCTCAATCGAACAAGCGCGACGTCTTGGTAGCGTTGAGCGCGGCGGCTGCCCAGTCCCGTGCGCAGAAACCGGATCAGATCGTCTCGTAAGTAGCGTCGGCGCGCACGATGAGGCCGGCGCCGTCCAACTCGTGCACCTCGGCGGTGCGCTCGCCGCGATGGTTGCGATAGACCAGCGTATGCCCGCGCGCGCCCACGAAGAGCGCCTCCGGCGTGAACGTAAGCTGCGGCGCCCGTTCCAGCGCCCGCTCGACATAGGCGCGCAACATAACCCGTCCGATAATCACGCCGTCCGGCGCAAAGCCAAGCGCGGCGATGTACGGCGAAGAAAACTCGACATCGTCGGCGTAAAGCGCGCAGATTGCGTCCACGTCGCGGGCGTTCCAAGCGTCGTAATAGCGGCGGGCGAAATCGCTATCGTTCATTGTTGACGTCCAATCCCTCCCCTTGCGGGTACGGACGGTATGACAGAACCCTCATGCGGCGCTCTTCGGCGCAAAATGCGGATGGACGAGCGCGCCGTTGCGGCTGAGCATTGCGCCCTGAATGACTTCATCGTCCCAGGCCGGCGCGAACGCCTTGCTCTCCTTGTCCGTCAGCAGCGGCAGGAGCGCGAGCAGGTTGCGGGCATAGAGCGATGAGGCGTCCGCCGGCAGGCGCGCTGGCAAGTTGGAAAAGCCCATCACCTTGACCCCGCCGGCCTCGACCAGTTCGTCCGGCTTCGATACCGGGCAGTTGCCGCCCTGCGCGACGGCGAGATCGACGATCACCGAACCGGGGCGCATGGATTTGGCCTGCGCTTCGGTGACCAGGACCGGCGCGGCGCGGCCTGGAATCAGCGCCGTTGTGATCACCACATCCTGTTTGGCGATGTGCTCTGTAATCAAAGCCGCTTGTTTTGCCTGATATTCAGCGCTCATCGGCTTAGCGTAGCCCGCGGCGGTTTCGGCTTGTTTGAACTCTTCGTCTTCGACGGCGACGAACTTGGCGCCGAGCGAAGCGACCTGCTCCTTCGTCGCCGGGCGCACGTCGGTGGCGCTGACCACGGCGCCGAGACGGCGCGCGGTGGCGATCGCCTGCAGGCCAGCGACGCCGACGCCCATCACGAACACTTTGGCCGCAGCCACCGTGCCTGCGGCCGTCATCATCATCGGAAAAGCCCGCCCGTACAGCGCCGCCGCTTCGATCACGGCGCGATAGCCGGCCAGATTTGCTTGCGAAGACAGCGCGTCCATCGACTGGGCGCGCGAGATGCGCGGGATGAACTCCATCGCCAGCGCGTCGACCTTCGCCGCAGCGAGCGCATCGATCACGGCGCGATCGCCGTAAGGCTCGAGCAAAGCGGCAAAACCTGCGCCCGCCTTCATGGCGCCGATCTCGGCGTCGGACGGCCGGCGCACTTTCAGTGTGAGATCGGCCGCGCCGACGCCCCCGTCGCCCTCGATCTCAGCGCCCGCGGCTCTGTAAAGGTCGTCCGGATAGCTGGCGCTGGCCCCGGCGCCGGCCTGGACCGTCACGGTATGGCCGAGGCCGACAATCTTCTTCACCGTCTCCGGCGTCGCCGCGACGCGCGTCTCTCCGGGCGCGCTCTCCTTTAGAACGGCAATGCGCACCAGATCAGCCCATCATGCCGGCAAGGGCCGGAACGATCATCCCGCCGAGGCCCAGCAACACCCAGGTCACGATCTGCGAAGCCCAGAAGACGCCGGAGAGGCGGAACAACATCCCCGCCGCGATGCCGATGAGGACGTAGGCGGCAAAGCCGGACCAGAAGCCCGCGCCAATCGCAAAGCCCAGGGTCAGAAAAGCGATGATCTGCGCGAAGTGGACACAGACCCACACGGTCGCCAGCACAAAGCCATGGAACGTCTGCTCCTGGTCTCGGATGTCCATTTGCCCGCGCTCAGGGTGCGCGCTCGCTTGCGCCATGCTTTGTCTCCTCGCGTTTGGCCGGGGGTTTAGACTGCGCCGCCGGAGCGAACAAGCCGACCGGGGGTCGCGGGGGGGACCTAGCGGGCGGTGTTCCGATCCGAGACGGACAAGAACGCCACCTCCTCTCCCTCAAATCGGGCGGCGGTGAGGACGCCAGAGGCGTAGGCCCCGGTATCCACAGCAATGCGGCGCTCGTCCGCGTACGGGCGGTCCACCGGCGTGTGACCATGCACCACCCGGTGCGAGAAGCGGCGGCGGCTGGCGATGAACCGGTCGCGGATCCAGTAGAGGTCGTCGTCGGTCTGTTCTTCGAGGCTGCGGCCGGCATCGACACCGGCGTGGACGAAGGCGTAATCGCCATAGGCCACGTACCGTTCGAGACCGTTCAGGAAGTCCAAATGCGTCTGCGGCACGCGCGCGCCGAGCGCGGCGGCGACGTCCAGCCAGTCTACATCCCTGGCGCCCACCGGCGGCGGCGGCTGCACGCCATAAGAGACGAGGGTCTCCGCCCCGCCCTGCAGCACCCAGGCGCGGTTTTCCAACGGCGCCCGCATGAATTCGAGCATCGCCTGTTCATGGTTGCCCCTCAGACAATGACGACGATACCCCTTCGGCCGGCCCTGCAACATCAGCTCGATAACCGCCCGGCTATTCGGGCCGCGATCGACATAATCGCCAAGGAACACGACGATCGGCTCACCGCCCTCGCGGCGCTCGGTGTCTGCGCGCTCTTCCAGGATAGTGAGCATCTCTTCGAGCAAATCCGCACGCCCGTGGATATCGCCCACGGCAAAGCCCACCCTGCCATCCGGAAAGCGGGCGGCTGGCGGCGGCGCGCGCTCGAACATCCGCAGCAATCCCATGGCTTTTGGCTTATGCCCGGGGGCAAAGACTGGCAACGCGGTTCCCTTCCCGGCATGTGAAACGCGGAGCGCTCCTTGCAGGAGCGGCCGTGAGCTCAGGATGAACGAAAACACGGCTACACCTCTGGTTTCGGTCATTATGGCCAACTTCAACGGGTCGGCGCACATCGCCGAAGCCGTGCGTTCGGTGCTGCGGCAAACGGAGCGGTCGCTGGAATTGATCCTCAGCGACGACGGATCGAACGACGCTTCACTGCAGATCGCACGAGCCGCCGCAAACGGCGATCGCCGACTGGTTCTCCTGGAGAGCGAATTCGCCCGCACCGGGCCTGCAGCGGCGCGCAACCGCGCGCTGGCGATCGCGCGCGGAAAGTGGATCGCCGTGGTCGACAACGATGATTTCATCCATCCTGAACGGCTCGGCCGTCTGATCGGGTCCGCTGAAGCGGACGGCGCGGATATCGCGGCCGACGACCTGTTGGCGTTCTACGAAGACGGATCGCGCGCGCCGCACGCCCATCTCCGCGGCGCGCTGGCGCGTTCGCCGAGCTGGATAAGTCCCGCGCAATATGAACGCGCAAACCGGTTGTTAAGCGGTCAGCGCGCGCTCGGCTACCTGAAACCCGTTTTCCGCCGCGCACTCGGCGCGCGCTACGACGAGAGCCTGAAGATCGCGGAAGATTCCGATCTCATCTTGCGGCTGCTGGTAAACGGCGCGCGCATGCGCCTTTACCCCGATTTGGGCTATTTCTATCGCAAGCACGCGCGCTCAATCTCACATCGGCTCGATGCCGCGTCCATCGCCGCGATGGATGCAGCCTATGCCCGCATCGAACCTGGCGACGATGCCGGCCTCGCGCGCGAAATCCGCCGCGGCGCGCGCGCGCGCGCGGACGCCCTCGCGTTCACCAATCTCATCGCCGCACTCAAGGCACGCGATGTGCCGGGGGCGCTCGTCATCGCCGTCAAACGGCCAGGCGCGCTGTGGCTGCTGCGCGATCCGCTCCTGGCGCGAATTCCGAAACTGCGGGCGCACCGGCGTCCGTTGCAGACGCCCCGCGTCACGTTGCTGTCGCGTCAGCGCATCGTCGGCGCAACCAACGGGAGTTCCGCCTATCTGCTGGCGCTTGCGAAAGCCTTGAAAAACGCGGGATACGCAGTCGATTATGTTGGCGCGTCCCCCGCCCTCTTCGGCCGTTGGGCGATCTTGCCGTTGAAAGACGAGACCGCCGTGTTCGCGCGCTATCTCGTCCACGGCGGTGTTCGTATCGGCAATTTGGTTCTGGCCCGATCGTGGCGGCCGTGGGCCGCATCTGCCTGGGCTGTGACCGCCGCCCTGTTCGCGAAGCTGGGCTTGGAGCTTCACGCGCCGCCGGCGCCGGCCGCGCAACGTGCGCCCGTGACACGCGCCGACCAGCTCTTCATCGCACGCCATGCGGCGCCGGACGCACGCGCGGTGTTCTGCGATTATGCGTGGCTGACGCCGGTCGCGCCTTATGCGCTGTCCTTGGCGTCACGCCGCTTCGTTGTCATGCACGACCTGATGTCGGCGCGCGTAAAAGACCCAAGCAAAGCGGACGACGCCTACGATGTGACCGCGGACGAGGAATTCCGGCTGCTTGCCCAGGCCGACGTGGTCGTCGCCATTCAGCCGGAGGAAGCGCGCGCCGTTGCGGCCGCTCTGGCCGGCGCCGAGGTCGTCGTCGCGCCGCATGCCGCCGAGATCGGCCCCGCGGCGCAGCCGGGCGAAGACGATACGCTGCTGTTCGTCGGCAGCAACACGCCCCCGAACGTCACCGCGCTCGAGCGCTTTTTCGCCGAGACGTGGCCGGTCCTGCGCGCGTTGAGACCGAACGCTCGGCTGACCGTCGCCGGCTCGGTCCATCGCGCGTTTGGGTCCGGTCCCGAGGGCGTCAGCTTCACCGGCGTGGTCGGCGACCTCGCCCAACTCTACAGCAGCGCCGGCCTCGTTATTTCCCCGCTGGCGACGGGGTCTGGGCTCAAGATCAAACTGATCGAGGCCCTCGCCGCCGGCAAAGCGGTGGTGGGAACGACGATCACTGCGCAAGGCGTTCGCCATCTCGTGGCCGATGCGATGGTCATAGAAGACGAGCCGGCGCTTTTCGCCGCAGCAGCGGCGAAGCTGCTAGGAGACAGCGCCGCTCGGCGCGACCTCGGCGATCGCGCTTTGCGCTGCGCGCAGATCAATTTCTCGCCCGAAGCCTGCTTTCGCGCGCTGGTCGCCGCGGTCGGCGCCGGCGTGACGACGCCGGCAACTGCAGACAACGGGCAAAATCCCTTGCGCCTGGCGGCTTCAGCGTCCCAATAGGCGCGAATTTCTCCTGGCCGCCGCAATGCCTGGAAGAGCGCGCCCGCTTCGCCAATAGACCAGCCAAAGGTCTGTACGTTTGGCGCGGTTGAGCGCGCGTTAAGCGTAACGCGCGGCTCGGAAATTGCGATGGGTGCGCTGGCCCCGTCGCGGGGGAGTAGAATGCCGATTTCGGACAATGTTCGCCTGGGTGAGGGCGTCGCCATCCACCACCCCCAGCTGGTCAACCTTTACGGCTGCTCGGTTGGCGCCGGCTCGCGCATCGGCGCTTTCGTCGAGATCCAGAAAAACGCCCATGTCGGCGCGCGCTGCAAGATTTCCTCGCACACCTTCATCTGCGAGGGCGTCAGCATCGAGGACGAGGTGTTCGTCGGCCACGGCGTCATGTTCATCAACGACATCTTCCCCAAAGCGGCGAACGAGGACGGCTCGGCGCAGAGCGAAGCCGACTGGAAGGTTGTGCCGACCGTGGTGAAACGGCGCGCGTCAATCGGCTCCAACGCCACCATCATGGGCGGCGTCACCATCGGCGCCGGCGCGCTCGTTGGCGCGGGGGCGGTCGTGACGAAAGACGTGCCAGACCACGCAATTGTGGCTGGCGTGCCTGCCAAGGTGGTGGGCGACACCAGGGACAAGAGGGACTAAACCGGCGCGGTGGGACGCGCCATGGGATGCGGGGACGATCGGAATGATCAGGATTGGTGTTATCGGCTACGGCTATTGGGGGCCGAACCTTGTGCGCAATTTCGCGGAGCTGAAAGGCGCCGAGATGGCGGCGGTCGCCGATCTCGACCCGAACAAGCTCGAAGTTGTGGCCAAGCGCTTCCCGGCAATCAAGACGACGACGGACTTCCAGGAATTGCTGCGCGATCCTTCCATCGACGCGGTCGCGATCGCGACGCCGGTGAACACCCATTTCGAGCTCGGCATGGCCGCGCTGAAAGCCGGCAAGCACGTCTGGCTGGAAAAACCAATGACCGAAACCTCGCTGCAAGCGCGCCAGCTGGTCGATTGCGCCGAGAAGAAGAAGCTCGTCCTCCACGTGGACCACACCTTCATCTACACGGGCGCCGTGAAGAAGATGAAGGACCTCGTCGACGCCGACGAACTCGGCAAGATCCTCTACTACGACTCCACGCGCGTGAATCTCGGCCTGTTCCAGCGCGATGTCTCCGTGATCAGCGACCTCGCGGTGCACGACTTCTCCATCCTCGATTATCTGCTGGAGGAGCAGCCGGTCGCCGTCTCAGCGGGCGGCATTAACCACTTCCCGGGCACGCCGGAGAACCTCGCCTACATCACGATGTTCTATGACTCCGGCGCCATCGCCCACGTCAATTGCAGCTGGCTGGCGCCCGTGAAGGTGCGCACCGTGCTCATCGGCGGCGCCAAGAAGATGTTCGTCTATGACGATCTGCAGCCATCCGAAAAGCTGAAGATCTACGACAAGGGCGTCTCCTTCACCGACGATCCGGCGAAGATCTACCAGATGCGCGTCGGCTATCGCACCGGCGACATGTGGGCGCCGAAGCTGGACGAAAGCGAAGCGCTGCGCGCCG
>CAZIOD010000103.1:0-9842 GCA_964540785.1 uncultured Terricaulis sp. | reverse complement strand
ATCAGCGTCGGCGCCCTCACCCACTCCGCGCCGGCGCTGGATGTGGGGCTGGACGTGATCGATTGAGTGCGCCCCAACCTCCTCCTCTATGGGGAAAGCACCATGCATCGCTGACGCCGGCGTCACGAAAAAGAATCCCCGACAGCTCTTGCGGTAAATTGTGCGTCTTCCCAGTTGCGTTCGTGGCGGGGCAAACTTGGAGACTGCATGAATAAATCGCCGCTTTACGCTCACATCCTTCTCGATCGTTCCGGTTCAATGGAGAGCTGCCGCGACACCGCAATCGACGCGTTCAACGAATATGTCATGGGGCTTCGCCGCTCCGATGAGGTCGACGCCCGCCTCTCCCTCACGATTTTCGATTCCACCAGCATCGACACATTGGCCCGCGCCGAACCGGCGCGCACGTTTCTCGAACTCAGCCGCGCCAATTACGTGCCCAGGGCGTCGACGCCTCTGCTCGACGCGATCGGGCAGGTCGTCGCCGACATGGATCAGGTCGAGTTGCGGCCCGGCGAAAAGGCCGCGCTGACCATCCTCACCGACGGGTTCGAGAACGCCAGCACCGAGCACACCAAGGAAACCATCCGCGCCCTGCTGAAGGACCGGCAGGACAACAAGGGCTGGCTGGTGACGTTCCTGGCCGCCGATGTCGACGCGTTCACGGAAGCGGGCGCAATCGGCATTGAAGCGGGCAGATATTTGAAACTGAGGAAAGGCAAGATTCGCGCGGCGATGGGATACGCGGCCAGATCGCAGAGCAGTTACGCAACGAGCGGGAAACTGTCTGAAGGCGACTTCACCCAAGCCGAGCGCGACGACGCGGATCGGGATTAATCTTTTTGCGGCGGCGCTCCTTCGGGAGCGCCGCTTTTGCATCGACCAGCACAATTGGCTGCGCTTGCGAAGCCGCAAGGCAGGTGGGACGGCGATCCATCGGCAAATCCTGTCAGGAGCTGTCGGCGGCGCAGAGGGAAACGTGCGCGGCCGCGAGTTGAGGCGCAGCATGCGCAACACCGCGCGGACGCACGAGCCTCGTAAAGCCGCGCCGGAGCCGGCGCACGAGATGATCGATCCACCGCTCGGCGTCAGCGAGCACGGCGTAGAGCGCCCGGCTTTGTTCGAGCGCGCCGCGCCCGGACAGCGCGCGCATGAACCTGTAGCCAGCCATGCCGCGAAGGCGGATCGTATCTGTCACCCAAGCGCGGTCGTAACAGCCGGGATGGGACGCCAAGGGCGGATCGGGCGCCCGATGGAAGGCGCGCACCAGCATCACGGCGCGGAGATTATGGCGCATCTCGCGCAGCCAGCGCGCCGCGGTCGCGGGCGCCATCACGGCCAGGACACGCGCGGCAAACCAGATGACCGTCAGCATCATCCACTTCTGCAGGCGCTTCAGGCTGTGTTCGGACGGGAGATTTTCGGCGGGCGTGTAATTCATGTGCGCCGAGCATAAGCGCATTCGAGGGGGGGTGGATTGATTTGCGAGCGCGCATGCCGCGGGGCTTGAAAGTATACGGAATCTTCCCGGCGCGGTGGGGGATAGATGGCGGGCGGCGGCCTTCAAAATGCTATTTCTGGCGCAGCACGCGCTTCGTGCTCGCTGGATATTTGAGGAGCGCCGCGTCTGGCCGGATTGGACGGCGAACGAGTTCGCCGCCGCAATTGGGGCAAACGTTGTTGAGTCCGCCTTCGGCGCAGGACGCGCAGAAAGTGCACTCAAAGCTGCAGATGCGGGCATCTGCCTCGGGCGGCAGGTCGGCGTCGCAGCGTTCGCAATTGGGGCGCAGCTGGAGCATCAGGCGCCGCTCGCGAAGCGTTCGATCGCTTTCTTGCGCGCCTCGGCGTACTTGGCGAAAATCCTGGCGACGCCCTCGACGATGTCCGGCTCCGCCGTATCGGGGCTGCCGCAATTGAACGGCGGCGCAGGCGCATACTCGACCGAAAGCTGGATCATCTTGGCGGCGCGTTCGCCGGCGATCTCGGCAACTACGGCGAGGGAAATGTCTATGCCTGCAGTGACGCCGCCGCCGGTGAAGGTGTCGCCGTCGCGGACAACGCGTGCGGTGTCGACGCTCACGCCGAAACTGGCGAGCAGATCGCGATAGGCCCAATGCGTGTTGGCGCGCTTGCCGGCGAGCAGACCCGCCGCGGCGAGAATAAGCGAACCGGTGCAGACGCCGGTGACATAGCGCGCGCCCTCGCCGAGCCGCTTGACCTCGGTCATGAACGCGGGATCGAGCATCGCTTCTGTTTGGCCGGGGCCGCCCGGCACGAGGATCATGTCGCAGCTTTCGATGTCGGCGAGCGCGCGCAGATTGGCGAAGGACAACCCGTTTTCGGTATGCAGCGCGCCGCCATCTTTCGAGGCGACGATCGCCTCAGCGCCAGGCATGCGCGTCAACACTTCGTGCGGACCGGTGAAGTCGAGCTGCGTGACGCCGGGATAGAGAATAAAGACGATGCGGAAGGGATCGGCCATGCGGCAATCTCCATTGACAGCGTCAAGCTAGGCGCTTCATGCTCTGGCGGAAATGTCAAAGAAGCCTCGTTTTCGGCCAGGGACACGGCCGGTCGTCGCGCGCCGGGAGGCGCGCGCTCCAACCTCAAAACAGCCGCGCACCATCCTTCTCGTCGTCTTTCCTGGCTTCCAGCTGCTCGATGCGGCCGGACCGATCGCGGCGTTCGAGATCGCTGCGCGTTTTGACCGGGGAGCGTACCGGCTTTGCGTCGCCGCGCAGGAGGCGGGCGTGATCGCCTCTTCCTCCGGCGTTGGCATGCCGGCGGATGCGCTGCGCGGGCAACGCGGCGTCGACACACTGGTTGTGGCCGGCGGCGCGGGCACGCTTGCGGCGATGCGCGATGCGCCATTCATCACTACGATAAAACGCATGGCGCCGCGCGTGCGGCGCGTGGCGAGCGTGTGTTCCGGCGCCTACGTGCTGGCGCAAGCGGGATTGCTCGACGGCAAACGCGCGACGACGCATTGGCGGCGCGCCGCAGAACTGCCGCGGCTGTTTCCGAATGTGCGGCTCGAGCCGGACTGCATTTTCATCAAGGATGGAAAGATCTGGACCTCGGCGGGCATCACCGCGGGCATCGACCTCGCGTTGGCGATGATCGCGGAAGATCTGGGCGAAGATGTCGCCGCCAGCGTCGCGCGCGAG
The DNA here is from genome assembly GCA_964540785.1 of uncultured Terricaulis sp. GTDB lineage: Bacteria > Pseudomonadota > Alphaproteobacteria > Caulobacterales > Aquidulcibacteraceae > Vitreimonas. The sequence continues at coordinate 6,675 of CAZIOD010000103.1, read as the reverse complement.
ATGGTGGTGTACGCCAAGCGGCCGGGCGGGCAGGCGCAGCATTCCGCATTGCTTGAGCTTGAGTCCGCGCGCTTCGCCAAGCTGAACGCATGGATGCGCGAACATCTACACGAGGAGCTTTCCGTCGACCGCCTCGCGCAGCAAGCCGCGATGAGCCCACGCAATTTTGCGCGGAGTTATGCCGCGGAAACAGGCGTGACGCCGGCCAAGGCGGTGGAGCGCATGCGCACGGAGGCGGCGCGCACGGCGCTCGAGCACGGCGGCGCAATCCAGGAGATTGCACGCCGCACGGGGTTCGGCGATCCCGAACGCATGCGCCGGGCCTTCGTGCGGCTCTACGGCGCCCCGCCCGCCCAGATGCGACGCACGCTCCGACGCGCTTGACGGACGCGCCGTTCCAGCCGACGAAATCCGTATGGGCGAACAAAAATCTATCTTCGTGACGGGCGCCGGTTCCGGCATCGGCCGCGCGACCGCGCAATTGTTCGCCGAACGCGGCTGGTTCGTGGGGCTTTTCGACGTCAATGCGGAGGGATTGGAAGAGACCGCAGCCTCGCTGCCCGAAGGTCAACGCATATCGATGGTGTTCGACGTGCGCGACCGCTCCGGCTGGGCGCGCGCGGTCGAGGCGTTCGGGCAAGCGACCAACCGGCGCCTGCATGTGCTGTTCAACAATGCCGGCGTCGGCAAAGGCGGCTGGATCGAAGAGATGCCGCCCGATGACATCGATCTCGTCCTCGATGTGAACCTCAAGGGTGTCATCAATGGCGTGACCGCCGCGCTGCCCCTGCTGCGCGAGACGCCTGGCGCGCGCATCGTCAACACCGCCTCCGTGGCGGGCGTGTTCGGCGCGCCAAAGCTTGCGGTGTATTGCGCGACCAAGTTCGGCGTGCGCGGTTTGACCGAAGCGCTCGATGTCGAGTTTTCGCGCTACGGCGTGCGCGTTGTCAGCCTGATGCCGTGGTTCATAGATACGGCCATTCTCGACGGAGAGAGTGCGAGCGCGACCGGCGCCAACCGGCGCATGCGCGACCAGCTGATCGAGAGCAAGACGCCAATCTACCCGGTGCGCATGGCAGCCGAACGCGCCTGGGACGCCGCCCACGGCAACGACATCCATTATATGGTCGGCAAGGAAGCCGAACGCGCGCGCTTTGCCGCGAGATTCTTTCCGAACGCCATGCGCGAACGCATCCGCAAAGCGATGGGCGACACTTAACGCGTCTGCCTCAGCTGCTTTTTTTAGAACTTAGGTCGCGACTTCGCCGGTTTCGACCGCGGCTTCGGTCGAGGTATCGGTCGTTGTCACCGCGGCCGGCGCGGGCGCGGTGGCGACGGGCGCATCGGCAGGCGCCGGCGGGGCGGGTTCGTCCGCAATCTCAACTGCTTCGAGCGCTGCCGCGGCGGCGGCTTCATCGGCTTCCGGAATGAGATCGCGCACGATAGCCCGGCGCGCGCTCATGCGGCGCGACAGCGCTTCGCGATACACCGCCCGCTCCGCGCCACGCGGGAAGCGATAGAATTTGTGCACGCCGATCTGCGTCGTGGGCACCAGCCCGGAATTCCAAACCGGGTTCACCGCGGTGGTGTGATAATGCGTGGCGTTGCCGGTGAGCGGGCGGGTGTAGCCGAGCATCACGGCCGACGCGACACGCTGAGCGCGTTCCCAGGCGCGCCCGCGCGGGCGACGATCGAGCGAGCCGTCGCAGGTGAAGGTGAACTGGCAGCCGGTCGAAAGATGCGCGCCCTGATAAACGACGCCGCAGATCGAGTTCGGATAGGCGCGCGAGCGCACGCGGTTCAAGATGACTTCCGCCACGGCGACCTGGCCTTGCTGGGTTTCGCCGCGAGCCTCGTAGTAAATCGCCTGGCTGAGGCAGTGGTGCTGGCGCGTATCGACTTGCGGTTCGGCGGGCGCGGCTTGGCCGGCGGCGCCCGACGGGCCGCGCAGCACCGCCTGCAGCATCATCGCGCGGGCGTCGGCGGTGTCGTAAAGCGGCGCTGAGCCGCGCGCGCGTAAACCATCCTCGGTGCGGAAGGCCGTCAATTCGACACGGCCGTTGGGTTCGGCGCCCGCCAACAGGGATTGTTGCAGTTCAGCCTGGAACGCACTGGAGGTGGCGGCCCACTCAGCGCCGTCGCGCTGTTCGGCTGCGCGGTGCGAGATCACCGGCATCGCAACGGCGGCCGCCGCAAGGCAGACAATCGTCGCTGCGCCCTGACGCACGGCCAGGGGGTTCTTGTCGATCTCAACCATCACTTGGGTCCGAATCTCGCCCGCAAAGATAGCCAGTCGACGCCAAAACAACGACAAATGCATTAAGCCCCGCTTAAAGCTGTTCAGTTTTGGGACAGCTCGCCGCCAGTTGAAATGCAGCACCCAAGACCATTTCGTTTCGCGAATAACCTGCCGCGAAGCTTTGGCCGGATACAGGACCTGCGCCGGAGGGGCGATTGACTTTTTGTTCATAGTCTCGACTTCACCGCCCCGGCGCCGATTTACTTCGGTCTGTGCGGCGCTCCGGCCACAGGCAAAAAGCCCTTCCTGGACATGACCTTGCTGGATTTGTGCCGGTTCACCAATGAGGGGTGTTGCAGGGCTGCCATGCGCCGGGCCGGCGAGCATGGGAATTGCCGCAAGGTAAGCCGCGAAATCGACCGCTTCCTGCACGGCAAGGGTCTGCGCGTGCATCTGAGGCCGACGGGGCGTCTGCGCCGCCGCGCGCGTGGGTGAAGCCAAGTTTCTCGCCCCTCTGGGGGCGTCCGGACGACGCCCCTCTGATGGCGCATCCGCCTCTTGCGCCTGGTTTCAAACAGAACGCAGCTAAAAGGCGCGACGGATTGTCCGCGTTCCCGGCGGAACCAAGAAATTTTTGAAATGCGCGCTAGGCGTCGCCCTTGGCCAACGCCGCCTGCGCGGCCGCCAGCCGCGCGATCGGCACGCGATAGGGTGAGCAGGACACGTAATCGAGCCCGGCGCGATGAAAGAAATGCACCGAGGCCGGATCGCCGCCATGTTCGCCGCAGATGCCGAGCTTCAGATCCTGGCGCGCCGCGCGGCCGCGCTCGGCGGCGATGCGCACCAGTTCGCCAACCCCCTCCTCGTCGATGGACACGAAGGGATCGCCGGCGAGCACGGCGCGATCGACATAGGCGCCCAGGAACTTGGCGGCGTCGTCGCGCGAGAGACCCATCGCCGTCTGCGTGAGGTCGTTGGTCCCGAACGAAAAGAATTCGGCGGTCGCCGCGATGTCGCCGGCGCGCAGCGCCGCGCGCGGCAATTCGATCATGGTGCCGACGAGATAGGCGAACGTGCGCTTGCGCGCGGCGAAGACCTCTTCGGCGACGGCGTCGACACGCGTCTTGATGAGATCGAACTCGCGCCGGGCGATCACGAACGGGATCATGATCTCCGGCGTGGGGCTTTCGCCGCTCTGTTCGGCGACATCGCACGCCGCTTCGAACACGGCGCGCGCCTGCATGTCGTAGATTTCCGGATAGGCGATGGCGAGTCGGCAGCCGCGGAAGCCAAGCATGGGATTGCTCTCGGCGAGATCGCGGGCGCGAGCGAGCAGAGTCTTGGCGTCGACGCCCATCGCCTTGGCGACGTCCTCGGCCTCCTTTTCCGTATGCGGCAGGAATTCGTGCAAGGGCGGATCGAGAAAGCGGATCGTCACCGGCCGCGCGCCCATGGTGCGGAAGATGTCGACGAAATCCTGCCGCTGGTGCGGCGCGAGCTTGTCGAGCGCGGCGACGCGCGCGCTTTCGCTTTCGGCGAGGATCATCTCGCGCACGGCGGCGATGCGCTCGGAATCGAAGAACATGTGTTCGGTGCGGCAAAGGCCGATGCCTTCGGCGCCGAATTTCACAGCGGTCTTCGCATCTTCCGGCGTTTCGGCGTTGGCGCGCACTTTCATAGTGCGCGCGCGATCGGCCCACTCCATCAGCGTGCCGAAATCGCCGGTGAGTTCGGGCTGCACCATCTCGGCCGCGCCATAGAGCACTTCGCCGGAGGAGCCGTCGACGGTGATGGTCTCGCCTTTCTTCACCACGCGCCCGCGCGCGCGAAACTCGCCTTCCTTGTGATCGATGCGGATATCGCCCGCGCCGGAGACGCACGGCCGGCCCATGCCGCGCGCGACGACGGCGGCGTGGCTGGTCATGCCGCCGCGCGCGGTGACGATGGCGCGGGAAGCATGCATGCCGTGAATGTCTTCCGGGCTGGTCTCTTCGCGCACGAGAATAACGGCCTCGCCCTTGGCCGCGAGTTCGGCGGCTTCATCGGGCTCGAACACGACCTTGCCGACAGCGGCGCCGGGCGAGGCGGGCAAGCCCTTGCAGATGAGGTCGCGCTGGTACTTCTCCGAGATGGTCGGATGCAGCAGCTGATCGAGCGCCATCGGATCGATGCGCAGCACCGCCTCGTCTTCGCTGATGAGCTTCTCGGCCGCCATGTCGACAGCGATTTTCAACGCGGCTTTGGCGGTGCGCTTGCCGCTGCGGGTCTGCAGCATGTAGAGCGTGCCGCGCTCGACCGTGAATTCGAGGTCCTGCATGTCGCGATAGTGCGACTCCAGCTTTCGATAGACGGCGACCAGCTGCTCGAACACGTCCGGCATCGCCTCTTCGAGCGAGAGCCCGCCTTCGCGCATGGCTTCGCGCGCGGCTTTGGTGAGCGGCTTGGGCGTGCGGATGCCGGCGACGACGTCCTCGCCCTGGGCGTTGATCAGATACTCGCCGTAGAACTGATTTTCGCCGGTCGAAGGATTGCGGGTGAAGGCCACGCCCGTTGCGGAGGTCTCGCCCATATTGCCGAACACCATCGCCTGCACGTTGACGGCCGTGCCCCAGCTTTCGGGAATGTTGTTGTGCTTGCGATAGAAGATCGCGCGCTCGTTCATCCAGGATGAAAAGACGGCGCCGATAGCGCCCCAAAGCTGCTCCTTGGGATCGGACGGGAACGGCTTGCCGAGCTTGGTTTCGACTGCGCGCTTGAATTCGGCGACGATCTGCTTCCAGTCGTCCGCCTCCATTTCGACGTCCGACTTGTAGCCTTGGAAATCCTTGTGGGCGCCAAGGATCTCTTCGAATGCGCCATGCTCCAGCTCGAGCACGACATCGGCGTACATCTGGATGAAACGGCGATAGGAATCGTAGGCAAAGCGCGGATCGCCGGAGAGCTGGGCGAGGCCTTCGACGGTGTCGTCGTTGAGGCCGAGATTGAGCACGGTGTCCATCATGCCCGGCATCGACGCGCGCGCGCCGGAGCGCACGGAGACGAGCAACGGATTGGCGGGATCGCCGAACTTTTTGTTGGTCTTTTGTTCGAGCTTGGCCAGAGCGTCGTCGACCTGCGCCGCAAGTTCGTTCGGATACGCGCGGTTGTTGGCGTAGAAGGCGGTGCAGACTTCGGTGGTGAGCGTAAAGCCGGGCGGCACCGGCAGGCCGAGCCGCGCCATCTCCGCGAGGTTCGCGCCCTTGCCGCCGAGCAGCGCTTTCATGGAGGCGTCGCCGCCAGACTCGCCGCCGCCGAAACCATAGACGTAGTGTTTTGTCATTGTTCGCTCTCTCCCCCTCTCCGTTGCGGGGAGGGGGTCGGAAGGTGAGGGGCGAAAAGGCGCGCGCGCACTTCGGCTACGACCCAGGCCGGCCGATCCCACACGTCATTGTTCTCAAAGCGCAACACGCGAAACCCCTGAGTGATCGCGTAGATTTCCTTTGCCTTGTCGTTCGCCTTCACATCAGCACGTTCGTGAATCGAGCCATCGATCTCGATGAGGAGACGCGCTCCGTAATGTGCAAAGTCAAAGACGTAGTCGCCGATCGCAGGTTGACGGCGAAAGGTTTGGTCTTGGATCGAACGGAGCAGCTTCCAGAGTTCGCTTTCCGACGAAGTGATCTCTTTGCGCAGGCGCCGCGCGCGCAGCTTGGTCCGGGCATGATCTTTTTGACGGTCCTCCCCGTGAGCGGGCGCCCAGCCATGACCCCGCTTCTCGGCGCCATTGCTTGCAGGCAGCGCGGCGGTTGAACGCCCCTCACCCCCCGCCCCCTCTCCGCAAGGGAGAGGGGGAGTCGCGCGCGCATCGAGCGCCTGCGCGGTTGCACGGCGTCCAACCCTTGCCTCCGTCCCGCGAGGGGGCGGGGGTGAGTATGCGTCGCGACCTCCGCTCATCCTTCGATCTTTGAAAAGTCTGCGACAGCAGACAGCGCTTCTGTAAAGCGCGAGAGCAGCACGAGTCTATTGCGGCGGAGCGCGGGGTCTTCGGCGTTGACGAGGACCTTGTCGAAGAAGGCGTCGACCGGCGCGCGCAGCGCGCTGAGCGCTTTCATGGCGGCGGCGAAATCTTCTTTCTCCACAGCGGCGCGGGCGGCGGGGAGCGCTTTGGCGAGCGCGTCGTGCAGGGATTTTTCGGCGGGCTCGACGAGTCTTGTAGCGTCCACTTCGCCCTTGGCGTCGTCGGCGCTCCATTTGCCCTTCTTCTCTTCGGCCGCGAGGATGTTGGCGGCGCGCTTGGAGGCGGCAAGCAGGTTGGCGCCGTCTACGGTTTTGAGGAAGGCATCGAGCGCTTCGACGCGGGCGACGATGCGCACGAGATCGTCGTCGCCGAGTGCGAACACGGCGTCGACGAGATCGTGGCGCTTGCCTTGGTCGCGGAGCTGGACTTTGAGGCGATC
>CAZIOD010000102.1:0-9845 GCA_964540785.1 uncultured Terricaulis sp. | reverse complement strand
ACGGCGACGTCTTTCTCTATTTCATCAGCGGCGCCAAAGAGCGCAACCCCGCCGCCGCCATGGCGATGCTGAACATCTTGAAGAACTAGCCGCGTCCTTTGTGAACTTTGTGGAGTACTTTGTGTCTTCGTGTTAACACAAAGGCACAAAGGCGCGCACAAAGGTCACAAAGATGGACGGGGTTCATGAACCGTTGCCTCGCAAGACCGAGCAGATTGGACGCGCGATCGTAGACGCAGCCCTGACCGTGCATCGCAGTCTCGGACCTGGCCTTCTCGAGTCTGCTTATGAAGTTTGCCTTGCTTACGAACTGGAGAAACGCGGCCACCGCGTATTGCGTCAGCTTCCAATGCCCGTCGTCTATGAGGAGGTTAAGCTTGACGCAGGCTATCGAATTGACCTCCTCATCGATGGCGATGTCGTTGTCGAAGTGAAGTCGGTGGAAGTGCTTGCGCCAGTACACGACGCTCAAGTCCTCACTTACCTGAGACTTTCGGGAAAGCGTCTTGGTTTTCTCATCAACTTCAACGTCGCCCTCTTGAAACAGGGTATCAAGCGGATGATCTTGTGAGGGTTTGGTGTTGCCACGCCTGCGCCCAAGTCACACATTAACGAGATCGAAGCGCGCTTCTGCGCTGATAGTTGTTGCATGTCCCGCATCGGCCACATTCGTCTGACCTCGCACCCGAGCGCCGGCGCGCGGCTGAAGTTTCCGATTAGCTGGGGCGCCAGAACCGCACGCGAGCGCGGGCCGGTCATTGGATCGGTGTCCGCCGACCGCAACGCCATCGGTGCGCATGGCGGATCGTACTCGGTGTATCGCGCACTGGCGGTTTCATCCGGCGCGCTGGCGCCTGGCGCCCGGCCGGATTTGACCGACACCTCCCCTGTGGTTTCGCTCGGGCCATTTTCGCAATGGAGCGATGCGGCGAAGATCGTTTCGCTCGATCCCTGGGGTCATGCCGTCACTGAAGCGTTCAAGCCGGAAATCGACGCCGGCGTGGATATTCGTCCGACCATCGCCATCACGAGGGCGCGTCTTTCGCTGCCGGAATTGCGTGAAGCGATCCGCCTCGGCCGCCTCCAGGTCGACGGCGCGATCGTGCATGAAAGCGGCGATGTCGCCGTCACCAAGGCCGCGGTCGATCCGGTATGGCATCTGCCGGGCGTGGCGGCGCGGTTTGGCGTCAGCGAAGAGAAGCTCCGGCATACGTTGTTCGAGCAGACCGGCGGCATGTATCCTGAACTGGTGACGCGGCCGGACCTCAGCGTGTTTCTGCCGCCGATTGGCGGGATCACAGTCTACATTTTCGGCGATGTTGGCGCGCTTTCCGATCCGGCGCGCAAACTGGCGTGCCGTGTGCACGATGAGTGCAATGGCTCGGACGTGTTCGGCTCGGACATTTGCACCTGCCGGCCGTACCTCACGCATGGCCTCGAAGAATGCGTGCGCCAAGCGCAGGCGGGCGGCGCGGGCCTGATCGTCTACAACCGCAAGGAAGGCCGCGCGCTCGGCGAAGTGACGAAGTTCCTCGTCTACAACGCGCGCAAGCGCCAGCCGGGCGGCGATCAGGCGGCAACGTACTTCGAACGCACCGAATGCGTGGCTGGCGTGCAGGATGCGCGCTTCCAGCAGCTGATGCCGGACGTGCTGCACTGGATGGGCGTTAGCCGCATCGATAGGTTCGTCTCCATGTCCAACATGAAGCACGAAGCCATCGTCGCCAGCGGCATCGAGATCGGAGAGCGCGTGCCGATTCCGCCGGAGCTGGTGCCGCCCGACGCCAGCGTCGAGCTGGAGGCGAAAAAGGCCGCCGGCTATTTCAGCCCCGAACCTGCGTCAAGCGAAGCCGACCTCACGCGCGTCATCGGCCGTGACCTCAAAGACTTTTGAGGCACCGCCGTGACCGCTGTGCCTCCTCTCTGCCGTTGTGGTGAAGAAGAAAACCACGGCGACACACCGATTTCACAGCGGACACTGCGATGAGCGGCTCGGCGAAAACGTTGCTGTCGGCCTCTGCCGTTCGCGCGAAGGCGGATGAGCTGTTTCCACGCGCCGAGGCGGGTGAATTGGCATGGCGCGTTGATCTGGCCGCGCTTCCCGCGTGCGCCGACTACGTCACGGCGCTGATCCGCAAGCGTTATCCAGACCTTACCGTGCCGTTTCATGCGCGCTGGCGCCATTTCGTGTTCGGCGGCGCTGACCTGTGGACCAGCATTCGCGATGCCGCTGGCTGGCCTGATGAACACGCACGGGCGCGCGCTGAGTTCGATCTGGCGATCACCTCGGTGCTGCTCGACGCAGGCGCTGGCGGCGCATGGCGTTACGCAGATTCGGCAAGCGGGATGATCGCCGCAAGATCGGAAGGACTGGCGCTGGCGAGCTTGCGGCTGTTCGAATGGGGCGGATTCTCCGCCGATCCAAGCGATCCGTTGCGGGCGGACGCCGAAGCGCTGGCGCGCTTCGATGCGGCGGAGCTTGCGGACGCATTTCAGGCGAGCGAGCGTAATCCGCTCGCAGGACTGGAAGGCCGGGCGCGCTTATTGAATCGCCTGGCCGCGCAAGTGGATGTGCGCAGCGATTTGTTTGCGCGCGCGGATCGCCCGCGCCCGGGCGGCTTGTACGACGTGCTGCACGCGCAGGCTGACAATGGCGCCGTCGGCGCGTCGGCCATTCTCGAGCTGTTGCTGGAGGCGCTTGGCCCAATCTGGGAGCGCCGGCCAGAGCTGGATGGCGTTCCACTTGGCGATTGCTGGCTGGTCGAGGGCCTTGGCTATGTGCCGTTGCACAAGCTTTCGCAATGGCTCACCTATTCGCTGATCGAGCCGCTGGCGCGCGCCGGCATAATGGTGACGGATGTGGACGGCCTGACCGGGCTCGCGGAGTATCGCAATGGCGGCTTGTTCGTGGACATGGGCGTGCTGCTTCCGCGGGACGCCGCCGCGCTTGCCCAGACGCATGACGTAAGCGAGGCGTTCGTGGTGATTTGGCGTTCGCTCACGGTGGCGCTGCTGGATCGGATTGCGCCATTGGTGCGCGAACGGCTTGGCGTCTCAGTGGCCGATTTCCCACTGGCGCGCGTGCTCGAAGGGGGCACGTGGGCGGCAGGCCGGGCGCTTGCGCGCGAACGCCGCGGCGGCGATCCTCCGCTCACCATTATCAGCGACGGAACGGTGTTCTGATGCAAGGCGTCACGGTCTGCGATCATCCCCTGGTGCAGCACAAGCTCACCATTCTCCGCGACAAGGAAACGTCGACGCGTTCGTTCCGCCAGCTGCTGCGCGAGATCAGCGTGCTCCTGTGCTACGAAGTCACGCGCGATCTGCCGCTCGCAGACGTGGAGATCGAAACGCCCGTGGCGCGCATGAAAGGCCGAACCATCGCCGGCAAGAAGCTGGTGTTCGCGCCGATTCTGCGCGCCGGCATGGGGCTGCTCGATGGGATGCTTGAGCTCGTGCCGTCAGCCCGCGTGGCGCATATCGGCATGTATCGCGAGCCGAAGACGCTCAAGGCGGTCGAATACTATTTCAAGGCGCCGCTCGATGTTGCCGAGCGTCTGGTCATCGTCATCGATCCGATGTTGGCGACCGGTCACACTGCCGTCGCGGCCATCGACCGACTGAAGGAGCACGGTGTGACGCAAATCCGCTTCGTGTGTGTCGTCGCGTCGCCGCAAGGCGTGGATGTCGTGCGCGGTCATCATCCCGACGTGCAAGTTTGGGCGGCGTCCGTGGATGAGGGGCTGAACGACCACAGCTACATCGTGCCGGGCCTCGGCGACGCTGGGGACCGGATTTACGGCACGAAGTGACGCTGTGATCGCTGTGCAATCTGTGTGTCGCCGTGGTTCTTTCACCACAGCGACACTAAGAAATCACAGCGGACACTGCGACTTAGTTCGCCGCTTGCGCCGCGGCGATGTAGGCATCGATCTCCTGCTCCAAAACCGGCAGCGTAACACCGCCGTTCGCCAGCACGGCGTCGTGGAAGTCGCGAATGTCGAAGCGATCGCCGAGTTGGCGCTGGGCGCGATGGCGCAGTTCAACGATCTTGAGCTCGCCGATCTTGTAGGCGAGCGCCTGGCCGGGCCAACCGATATAGCGGTCGATCTCGGTGCGGATTTCGTGCGTCGAGAGCGCGGTGTTTTCGGCCAGATAGTCGAGTGCGCGTTGACGCGACCAGCCCATCGAATGCATGCCGGTGTCGACGACGAGGCGGCAGGCGCGCCACATTTCGTACGTGAGCTGGCCGAAGCGTTCGTACGGGGTGTGGTAGATGCCCATCTCCCCGGCGAGACGCTCGGCATAGAGGCCCCACCCTTCCCCGAACGCGTGGGGATAGAAGTTGAGCCGAAATCGCGGCAGGCCCTCTAGCTCACGCGCCAGCGCGGCCTGGGTATGATGGCCGGGCGCGGCTTCGTGTGCCGTTAACGCAGGGAGATTATAGAGCGAACGCGTGTCGAGCGCGTAGGTGTTGACCCAATATTCCCCCGCCGCGCCGAGAGGTCCCGGATTGTAACGACCGCCCGTGTAGTTGGGTGCAAACGCCGCGGGCACAGGCTCGACCGTGTACGGCATGCGTGGAATTCGGCCAAAGTAATCCGGCATATGTGCATCGATCTCGCGCGTGATCCAGGCGGCGCGGTGGAGCAATTCCTCGGCTGTTTGCGGGTAGAATTGCGGGTCTGTCCGCAGGAAGGTCAAGAATTCGGCGAACGTGCCCTGGAAGCCGACCTCACGCACGATCGCTTCCATCTCCGCGCGGATGCGGCGCACCTCGGCAAGCCCGATGCGATGAATCTGTTGCGGCGTCGCGTCGGGCAGCGTCGTGAAATAGCGGACGAGGTCGGCGTAATAGGCGCGTCCGTTCGGCAGGCGCGTGGCGGCGATGGCGTTGCGCGCCCGCGGCGCGTATTCGTCCACGAAGAAGGTCTGGAATTCGCGAAAGGCCGGAATAACGGAGTCGGCGATGGCCTCGCGGCCGGCGGCGGCCAGACGTTCGCGTTCGGCGGTCGGAACCGTCTCTGGGAAGTCCGCGAATGGTCCCCACCAGTCGGTGGCCTCCACGGCCGGAAACTCCCAGCCCGCAATAACGTCGCGCACGCCGGCTACAATCTCGGCCGGCAGGGTAAAGCCTTCACGCGCGCCCTGACGCATGTTTTCCGTGTGCTCACGAAAATAGCGCGGCACATCGTTGAGGCGCGCGATGTAGGTCTCATAGTCGCGCACTGTGCGCGGCGCATGTGCGCCGGCGAGCGTCAGGACCTCGGAATAGAAGCCGCTGTCGCTGTTCATCGGCAGGCGCCATTCGTTGTAGCGCGAGAGCTGCACACGCTGGCCGACCATGAAGGCGAAGAGATCGTAGCTGACCTGCTCCTGATGCGAGAGTTGCGCGCGGTCGATCCCCTGCAGTCGCGCCAGAAACGCGCGATCCTGCTCAGCGCGGCGTGCATAATCGGCGGGCGTGACAGAAGGCAGTCGATCGTCATAGTCGCGCACGCCATCGCCGGTGGCGCTGAGCGGATCTTCGCGCCAGGTGAACGCGCGCTCATCCGCGAACACTTGCGCAAGGTCGGTGCTGGCGGTCTGCGCCGCTGCGGGTGCGATGAGCAGCAGCATCGCGACGAAGGCGGCAATCAGATGGTTCACAAGCTGCCTCATGGAACGGCGGTCGCATCGCCCTTGGCTGGCGCCGCCGCCTTGTCGAACAGCGCCGAGCGCAACAACAGCACGGCCGCATAGACAACTACGACGACCACAAGCCAACGCAAGGTGACGAGATCGAGCGATTTGACGACCAGCGCGGCCAGCAGCACGGCGGGTATGCCCCCGAGCGCGATGCCGAGCACGATACGCAGATCGATCCGCTCCGAGCGCACGAATTTCAGGCTCGCCACCGGCATCAGGAACGCACACGAGCCCATCATGATCGGAAAGGCGGCGATTGGATTGAGGCCGAGCAGACTCAAGAGCACCAGCGAAGGCGCGTAAAGCCCAATGCCGAACATCATCAGCACGCCCATGACAAAATGGCCCGCAACCGCAACGGCGAACCAGACCGGCGGCAAGCTCAGCGCATCGCCTCCGCCCGGCATAAGCCCGAGATTGCTCAGCGCGTAGAGCAGCGCCGCGATGAGCAAGGCTATGCCGACGACGCCCTGGATAAGCCGCGTTGGCGCGCTCTGCACAATGGGCGCGCCAATAAAGGCGCCCGCGCAGGACGCGACGATGCAGGCGATCATCAGCCCAGGATCGACCTGGACCAGCGTGATGAAGATTAGCGCTTGCGTTACCGTCGGCAGCGCATGGCCAGCATTGAGTATGGCAGGGAAATAGCTGTCCGGCGCCATCTTGCGCAGTTTCATGTACGCTGTGGTGGGCGCGAACGAGCCGATCCCGAGCGTATCGAAGAAGTCGGTCACGGCGCCGAGCCCGATGGCCTCCGGCTTGGGAGCAAGTTCGCCGCGCTTGTGCGCCGTGCGCAGCAGCACCGTCGCAAAATAGAGCGCGATGGCGGAAAGCGTCGCCAGCAGCCCTCCGACGATCGTCGTGAGCCAGCGCGCACCCGCTTCGATCATCGGCCCCATGCGTCTCTCCCCCGCAGACGTTCGCGGTCAATTCAGCACGGCGCCGCCGCTCGCGCAATCGCCATCAGACGACCTGGAAGCCGTGTGCGAAGCAATCTTCGTCATCGATCCAGATTTCGTTACGCCCGGTGGCGATGGCGCTGCCCTCAATGGAGGGCACGATGGCGCGCCGGCCGCCGATCTCGGTTTCGGCTTCGACGCGGCCGGTGAAGCGCGAGCAGATATAGCTCTCGTGCACGAAGGGCTCGCCGACCTTGAGTTTGCCTTTTGCGTGGAGATGGGCCAGGCGCGCCGACGTGCCGGTGCCGCACGGAGAGCGGTCGATGGCCTTGTCGCCGTAGAACACCGCGTTGCGGCCGTGCGCGCCCGCGCTTTTCGGCGCATCGGCCCACATCACGTGGGAGACCCCGCGGATGCTCGGGTCGAGCGGATGCACTGGCTCGATCTGCGCGCGCACGATCCGGCGGATGAGCAAAGAAAGCTGGAGAATGCGCCCCGCGCCGAGTTGATCGAGACCATTGTACGACCCCTGCGGCTCGATGATGGCGTAGAAATTGCCGCCATAGGCGATGTCCAGTGTCAGCGGACCGAAGCCGGGAACGTCGATCTTGACGCCTTCTGCAGCGAGATAACTTGGCACGTTGCGGATGCGCACGCTTCTGACGCGCGCCCCCTCCTGCATGTAGTGGAGCTCGATCTTGCCTGCCGGAACGTCGGCGATGAAGCGCCCGGGTGTGCGCGGCTTGATGTGGCCGCTTTCGATGCCGAACGTGACGATGCCGATCGTGCCGTGGCCGCACATCGGCAGACAGCCGCTGGTCTCCATGAAGAGGATGCCGACGTCGGCGTCCGCGCTGGTCGGCGGATAGAGGAATCCGCCGCTCATCATGTCGTGGCCGCGCGGCTCGAAGCAGAGGCCGGTGCGGATCCAGTCGTAGCGCGCCATGAAATCCTGGCGCCGTTCGCTCATGGTGGCGCCGTTCAAATCGGGCGCGCCCTCAATGACGAGGCGAACAGGATTGCCGGCGGTGTGGCCGTCGATGCAGCGGAACGTGTGACGCGTCACGCCGTCGCCTTCAGCTTGGGCCGCGTCGTCGCCGCCGCCTCCACCAGCTTAATCACATACTCGCGGCGCGCGCCGGTCAGCGCATAACGCGGTGGGCGCACGCGCTCGCTGCCGCGCCCCATGATCTGCTCGGCGAGCTTAATCGATTGGACGAGATCGTGTTCGGCGTCGAGGTGCAGCAAAGGCATGAACCAGCGATAGATCGCGCGCGCTAAGTCTAGGTCCCCAGCGACGGCGGCTTCGTAGAGCGCGAGCGACTCTTTCGGAAACGCGTTGGTGAAGCCGGAGACCCAGCCCTTGGCGCCGAGCAGCAGCCCTTCGAGCGCCACATCGTCGAGGCCGGCGAACAATACGATCTTGTCGCCGGCGGCGTTGTAGAGATCGGTGAAGCGGCGCGAATCCGGCGCGCTTTCCTTGATGCAGACGATGTTGGGAATCTCGGCCAGACGCTGGATCGTATCGACGCCGATACTGATGCGATAGGCGGCCGGGTTGTTGTAGAGCATGATCGGCAGCGGCGTCGCCTCGGCCACCGCCTTGAAGTGCGCCACCAGCTCCTCCTCGGTCGGCACATAAACCATCGCCGGCAGCACCATGAGCCCGTCGGCGCCCAGTTTTTCGGCATCGCGTGCAAAAGCGATGGCGCGCCCCGTATCGAGCTCGGACACTCCGGCAAGCACGGGAACGCGCTTGTTCACCGCCTCGACCGCCGCTCGCAGCACGTCGCGTTTCTCGTCCGGCGTTAGCGAGTTGTTCTCGCCCACCGTGCCCATGACGACCAGGCCGTGCACGCCCTCGCGCACCAGCGCGTCCTGCATCTTCTGCGTGGCGACGATATCGATCGACATATCCTGCGCGAACTGCGTAGTCACCGCCGGGAATACGCCGGCCCAATTCACTTGCATCGATGGCCCCTCTTCCTAAGGCAGCACTCCGTCGTCATTCCGGGGCTCGCGTCAGCGAGAACCCGGAACCCAGGGGCCAACGCACTGCGCTCTGTCACCCCCTGGGTTCCGGGTTCAATGCTTCGCATTGCCCCGGAATGACGAGTGTAAAAGGGCGCCATTCGCGAGCACCATACGCTAAGGCTGCGAATCTATACGATCCGGGGAGCGCATGAAATCCATTCTCGTCATCGGCGGCGGCTTCATTGGGACGGCGTGTGCGCTCAGGCTGCAGGAAGCGGGCGTTGCGACGACGCTGATCGACCCGGGCGACATCCGCCGCGGCGCGTCCTACGGCAATGCGGGGCATATCGGCGCCGAGCAAGTCACCCCGTGGTCGGCCTGGAGCAATGTGTGGCGCGCACCGCGCTCCAGCTTCGGCGCCGGCGGCCCGCTCGATTTCCGCTGGAGCGATATTGGCCTGTGGGCGCCGTGGTCGCTGCGCTTCCTGGCCGCGTGCGACGCGAAGATGTTCGCGCGCGGACAGGCGGCGCTGACCGCGCTCCTGGCGGACGCGATGGGCGCCTGGCATCGCATCGCCGCGCTGGCGGGCGCGCCCGACATGGTGGTGCCGCACGGGCACGTGACCGCCTGGATGACGGCGCGCGGCGCAGCTGAGGGGCGCGCGGCAGTTGAGCGCAGCGCCTGGGGCGCAACAACGTGGCGCGATGCAACAGGCGATGAGCTGAAGCGATATGAAGGTGTGCTGCGCCGACCGCCGATCGCGGCGGTCGTGTTCAGCGGCGGCGGGCAAGTGAGCGATCCGCAAGGCGCGCGCGAGACATTGTTGGCGGCGTTCGTGGCGCGTGGCGGCGAGATCGTCACGGATACGGTGACGCGCGTCGAGGCTTCGGGGCGTGTGGCGCTGAAGTCGGGCGCCACGCGCGATGCGGATGGCGTGCTGATCGCGGCCGGGCCGTGGTCGCGGGGGTTGATGCGGCAGCTCGGCGTGGAGGCGCCGCTGATCGGCGAGCGCGGCTATCATCTGCAGAGCGCGGAAACGAACTGGCCGTTCGATCTGCCGACGACGGTGTTCGAGGAGAATTTCGTGGTGTTGTCGCGCTTCATCAGCGGTCTGCGCGCGACCAGTTTCGTGGAGTTCGGCTCACCCGACGCGCCGGCGGACGCGCGCAAATGGGCGCGATTGCACCAGCGCATTCGCGAACTTGGCGTGAAGTTTTCCGATACGCCTGACCGCTGGGTCGGCTCGCGCCCCTCGCTGCCGGATTTCGTGCCGGCGATCGGGCG
>CAZIOD010000101.1:0-10068 GCA_964540785.1 uncultured Terricaulis sp. | reverse complement strand
TCAATCCGCCTTCGCGAAATGCGCCATCTGGTCGGCGTGCGCTTTCACGAACGCCGGCCGCGCCGTTGCGCGCGCCATGTAGGCGGCGCAGGCCGGAGAATCCTTCAGCCCGCCAAACCGATCGATCGGCCGCAGCACATCCGCCATCAAAATGTCGGCGACGGAGAAGTTTCCCACCAGCCACTCCCGCTCCGCCAACACCGGCTCCATGCGCTGCAGGCGCAGCTTCACGAAGTCGTCGAGCCACTTCCATGCTGGCGTATCGTCCGCCAGCCCCATGAACTGAAACATCACCCACGGCAGGCTCGCCATCTCGACCGAGTTCAGCGCCGCGAACACCCACTCAATTACCTCGCTCCGCCGCGGCGCATCGCGCGGCATCAACTTTTCGCTCTTCTCGCCCAGATGCAGCAAAATCGCCCCGCTCTCGAAGATCGAAAGATCGCCGTCCGTCAGCCACGGGACCTGCGCGAACGGCTGATGCGCAAAATGCTCCGGCCCGCGCTCCTGAAACGATGTCGACTCCACGCGATACGGCAACCCCGCCTCTTCCAGCGCCCAGCGCACACGCAGGTCGCGCACAAACCCGCGCGGCGACTCGGGAACCCAATCGTAGGTCGTCAGAACCAGTTCAGCCACAAGCAAGCTCCCACACCAAAAGCCGATATCCGACCTCGAGCGCATCCGCGCCAAGCGCTGCAGCCCTTCCGCCGCATCGATCCGCGCAAACGAAGACATAGAGTCTCGCGTGACAGCGTCGAGATAAACTTGCGGTCTGCGCCGATACGCGCTGGGGAACCCATCCACGGATTCATGCGGTCTCGGCAAGGGCGTCGCGCGAAACACGCCGAACTGCGGCGCCATGGCATCGAGCCGCGGCGCATAATCTCACGATCCAGCGCCGCAAGCGCCGGAAAATAATCCCGCGTCAGCCAGAACGCCGCCGCCTTCACATCACACGCCACGCGCTCGCGCTTTCGCCGCGCCGAGCCTCGCTCCGCGCGGGCCGCCTTCGCCCCTCGCTCCATTGGCCTGCTGCCCGCTCTTGTGCGCGACCACTTGCATTTCCCTGCGCCAGCCCCTCAAACAAGCCCGGTGAAGGACGCCCGCGCCGCCCTGCTTCCCATCTCCGCCTACATCCGCACCAAGAACGAGGAGCGGATGATCGGCGACGTGATCCGTGCTGCTCAGCAAGTCGCGTCCGAAGTGGTTATCGTCGATTCCGGATCGACAGATCGCACGGCCGAGATCGCTGAAGAACTGGGCGCGCGCGTGTTGCGCGCGCCGTGGCTGGGTGGAGGAAAGCAAAAGCGCATCGGCGAAGATGCGTGCAGCCACGACTGGCTGCTGGATCTCGACGCCGACGAAATCGTCACCCCGGAACTGGCGCAGGAAATACGAGACCTTTTCGCCAAAGGCGAGCCGCCGCGGGCGATCTACGAAGTATTGATGGCGACTTGCCCGCCCGTCGGCGCGCCGTGGCGTCGCTTCAATCTTGTCGACCGGCGTAAGCTCTACGATCGCCGCGTGGTGCGCGCGCCAGACCATCCGAACTACGATCAGTTTGAAGCGCCGCCCGGCGCCGCGATCGGCCGGCTCGAAGAGCCGTTGTTGCATTATTCATTCCGCGACCTCTCCCAGCTTGAGGAGAAGTTCAATCGTAATTCCAGCGCGCGCGCGCGCCACACGCCGCTCAAACCCTTCTGGCTGGTTGTGCTTCGACTATTGTTCGGCAAGCCATTTTACTTTCTGAACCAGTATGTGCGCCGGGGCCTCTGGCGCGCGGGCTGGTACGGTTTTGCGGTGGCCAACATCGCAGCGCACGGGCGTTGGCTGCGCGATGCGGTGATGCTGGAAATCCACCTGCGCAACCGCGAGGCGCGCAACAGGCGCTAGCATGGGGAACCATTCGCCGGCCGCGGCCTTCTCTGTTCGCCGATGTTGCATTATATTAACGATATGCAGGTCACGGCCGCCCAGCCCGAAGCTGCGTCCGCCGCACTCATCGCCCAGCTGAAAGCGCCGGCGAGCGCCAAGGCAGTGCTGTTCGCACTGCTTCAAGTCCGCAGTGGCGCGGTGCTGCTCACAACACCGGCGGGACGGCGTCTTCGCCTCGGAGACGGGGCCGGCCCGGAGACGACGCTCAAGGTCAACGACTGGCGCTTTGCCCGCCGTGTGCTTTGGAGCGGCGACATAGGTTTTGCCGAAGGTCTTATGGCGGGCGAATGGGAGAGCGAAGATCTCGCGGCGCTGCTCACACTGATAGCCGCCAATGTCGAGCGTTTGACGCGCCTGCTTGAAGGTTCATTGCTCGGCAAGGCCATCAACGGGCTGCGTCACCTGACTCGCGCCAATACGCGCGCTGGAGCGCGGCGAAACATCCTGGCCCATTACGATCTAGGCAACCGGTTCTATGAGAGCTGGCTCGACCGCTCGATGACCTATTCGTCCGGATTGTTTGATCGGCAGGTCCGCGATCTGGAATCGGCGCAGCAAGCGAAGTACCGCGCGCTCGCCGAGCATCTCGATCTCAGACCTGGCGAGCACGTGCTGGAAATCGGCTGCGGCTGGGGCGGTTTCGCTGAGTTCGCGGCGCGCGAATACGGCGTTCGGGTCACCGGCATCACCATCAGTGACGAGCAATTCGCCTATGCGCGCGAGCGGATGATTAAAGCGGGCCTTGGCGATCGCGTCGAAATCCGCCGTCAAGATTATCGCGACGTCGAAGGCCAGTTTGACAAGGTGGCGTCCATCGAAATGTTCGAGGCGGTGGGTGAAGCCTATTGGCCGGCCTATTTCAAGAAGATCGCCGATGTCCTCAAGCCCGGCGGGCGCGCCGGACTGCAGATCATAACCATTCAGGACCGCCTGTTTGCCGAGTATCGCAAGCGCGCCGATTTCATCCAGCGCTATGTGTTTCCGGGCGGCATGCTCGCCAGCATCGAGCGGTTAAAGCAGGAAACAGCGGACGCGGGCCTCGCCTGGCGCAAGTCGGAGGCATTCGGGCATTCCTATGCGGACACGCTGGCTGAGTGGGCGCGCCGTTTTCAAGCCAAGTGGAACGACATTCGCGCGCTCGGCTTCGATGAGCGATTTAAGCAGCTCTGGCTCTTCTACCTGGGCTATTGCGAAGCCGGCTTTCGCACCGGGCGGACCGACGTGGTGCAACTCGCGCTTGCAAAACCCGCCTAAGCGGGCGCCGAACTCCGGGGTGTCGCCAGCCGATATTCAACCCGCTGGCCGCGCGCCGTGAACTCACAGCCGACCCAGCGCCCCTGGGTGTCGTACCAAAGGTCCGCCGTCAGCGTTCCGCGCACGCGGATTCGGTCCGCCTGAATGCGCTGGCCGCCGACGCTAATTGTTTCGCGCCCCAGGTTCGTCACGCGCACCTGCATCGCCTCGCCGGTTTCTGTGTCGAGCAGAGTGGACGTGCCAGCGGGGGGACGGGTCCACCAGGACGTCGGAAAGACACCCAGCGGGAAGTCTGTCTCGCCATCTGCGCCGCTGACGCGCAGCCGCCCATCTTGCGATACCGCGTGCACCTGTGTGCGGCGCCCGTCTTTCAGGGTCGAGCAGGTCAAACTCCGCAGCACGCCCTCGGACCACGTCTCAGAACAGGTCTGTTCCAGGCGAAACACGGTAAGCGGTCCAATGCCAGCGCGCAGGGTTACACGGCTCTGCGCGCGCAAAGCATCATCGGCCCCAGTCACCGTGACGACATGTTGGCCGAACGGCTCCCCGTTGCGCGTCACTTCGAACACCAGTCTGCCGGCGTCGCTGGGCGCGGCGGCGGCCGGCATCGATAAACACAGGGCGGCCAGCGCCGCCAGGGACAAGGACCGCATCGCGATCTCCTTTTCCCCCGCTGAGCCGATTTTCGGATCATCGAAGCCAATTGGGCTTCAATGGGGCGGCTCTGTAATTGTTGAAGCGCGCGTCACACCGGCCTAGCGTCGCCTCCATGCCCCAACGTGCCGACCCCGTCGTTTCCTGCGCCTGGCTCGCCGAGCGGCTCGATGCGCCCGACATTCGGGCGGTCGACGCTAGCTGGTTCATGCCCAATGACCCGCGCGACGCCAAAGCGCTCTACGCAGAGCGCCGCATCCCTGGCGCTGTCTTCTTCGACATCGACGACATCGCCGACCATGACACCGACCTGCCGCATATGCTGCCGCGTCCTGAAGCTTTCGCCTCGCGCATGCGCAAGCTCGGCATCGGCGACGGCGCCCGCATCGTCGTCTACGACAGTCACGGGATCTTTTCCTCGCCGCGCGTCTGGTGGACGTTTCGCGTCATGGGCCACGATGATGTCGCCGTACTTGACGGCGGCTTTCCGGCTTGGGAGCGCGGCGGCTACCCTGTCGAGGAAGGGCCGCCGCACGCGCGCAAGGAACGCCACTTTACCGCGCGCATGCGAACCGATCTGGTGCGGGACCTTTCTGACATGCAGCGCATCGTGACCGGAGGAAAAACTCTGGTGGTGGACGCGCGTCCTGCGCCGCGCTTCCGCGGTGAAGCGGCTGAGCCGCGGCCGGGCTTGAAGAGCGGGCACATGCCGGGCGCCAAAAGCATCCCATTCGGATCACTGATCGACGATCAGGGCATGCTGCGCCCGCGCGAAGACCTGGAGCGCATCTTCGACGATGCCGGCGCCGACCCGGCGCGGCCGACGGTATGCTCCTGCGGCTCAGGCATTACGGCCGCCGTGCTTGCGTTGGCGCTCGCGCGCCTCGGCCGCTGGGACGCGGCCGTCTATGATGGCTCATGGGCCGAGTGGGGCGCGCGCGACGACACCGCCGTCGCAACGGGCGCCTGATGGCCAGACCTCCGCTCGATTTCGGCAAGCTGCGTTTCGAAACACGGCTCGCGCATGTTGGCCGCAACCGTGCGCGATCCGAAGGCGGTGTTAATCCCCCGGTGCAGCGCGCGACAACGCTGCTTATCGACGACCCAGACCACCTCTATGGCGGTCCGACCAAGACCTACGGCATCGACGGCATGGCGGTGCAGGAAGCGCTGCGCGAGGCGCTTGTGGCGATCGAAGGCGGCGCAGACGCGGCGCTGACGCCGTCAGGACTATCCGCCTGCACGCTCGCCTTGATGACGGTGGCAAAAGCGGGCGGCGAGATGCTCGTGACCGATGCGCTCTATGCCCCCACGCGCCGGTTCTGCGAGACGACGCTTAAGCGTTTCGGCGTCACGACGCGCTACATCGATCCGCGCATCGGCGCCGGCGTTGCCGATCTCATCACCGAAGAGACCTGCGGTGTTTTCCTGGAATCCCCTGGAACGCACACGTTCGAGGTCATGGATGTGCCGGCGATCGCGGCTGCATCTCGGGCGCGCAATGTGCCGGTCGTTCTGGATAATACCTGGTCGGCCGGCGTCTACTTCAAGCCGTTCGAACATGACGTCGATATCTCCGTGCAGGCGCTAACCAAATATCAGTCCGGTCACGCCGATACGTTCGTGGGCGCGGTGCTCGCGACGAAGGACTGGTTCCCGCGCGTCGAAGCTGCGAACCGGCAGCTCGGCCTCTTTGCCTCGCCTGACGATTGTTATCTGTTGTTGCGCGGCCTGCGGACGCTCGGCGTTCGCCTAGAGCGCCAGGGCGCGTCAGCGTTGGCGATCGCACAATGGCTGGAGACGCGGCCAGAGGTCGCGCGAGTCGTTCATCCCGCCCTGCCCTCGCATCCCGATCATGAACTCTGGAAGCGCGACTTCAGCGGCGCCTCTGGGGTCTTCGCGTTCCAACTTCAGCCGGCGCCCGCGGAGTGCGTCAAAGCGATGCTGGAAGGCTACTCGATTTTCGCTATGGGCTTCTCATGGGGCGGCTATGAGAGCCTCATCGTGCCGTCGGGCAAGGACATCCGCCGGACGGCGACGCAGGTCCCCGGAGAGGGCGCGTTGTTGCGCTTGTCCGTCGGACTGGAACATCCCGACGATTTGATCGCCGACCTGATGTCGGGGTTCACGCGTCTCGCGACCTAGTCGCGGAGGCCACGTTCGCGAACTGGCGCGCCCAGTAGGACTCGAACCTACAACCGCCCGCTTAGAAGGCGGGTGCTCTATCCAGTTGAGCTATGGGCGCTCGCGCTTGGGCGCCGAGCATTGGGAGCAGCGAGCAGTCTGTAGTCAAGGCGCAGGACGCCGATTGGCGTTACGCATCGCTCGCGCGATCAGCCCCCATGCCCGCGTCAGTGAGACCACGGCTCTCTGCGCCGAAAGGCGAAATTGTCGCTGTACGATTTGGTCTGAAGCTTTCGTTCGGTCGGTTCGATGACCTGGTGCGGAATGCCGTGCTCGCGTGCAAACGCCACCGCCGCTTCCTTGGACTCGAATTCGATGCGCACCTGACGGCTTGTGTCGGCCGAACTAATCCAGCCCATCAATGCTTCGGGACGCAGGCCGCGCGCCGGGATGAATTCAAGGCGCCACCATTTGGTCTGCGCCTCACCCTGCTGCATTGCGTTCTTCGGCGACCTGTAAATCCGCGCCAGCATCTTCGTCCTCGTGTCTCGCAGCCAGCTACATGAGGGCGGCCCAAATGAAAAGGGCGGCCAGCGGCCGCCCTTTGCCCGGTCTGGCGCCGCGATCAGTTGAGCACTTCTTTCAGCGCCTTGCCCGGTCTGAAGCGCGCTTTCTTGCCAGCGGGGACGATGACCTCTTCCTTCGTCTGGGGGTTGCGGGCGGTTCGTTGCGCAGTTTCTTTCACATCGAACACGCCGAAACTCGGCAGGCGGATGTCTTCACCCCGCTTCAGCGCCGCCGTGATTGCGTCGAACACAGCGTTGACCGCCTCTTCGGCCTTCATTTTGGACTCGCTCATCCGCTCGGCGACGTCGGCGACTAATTCCGCTTTGTTCATTTGAACCCCCGTTCACAGCCGTTCCCGGCGCTATCTGGACGACGCTAGGGGTAATTCGCGCGGTGGCGCAAGCGTTTGCACGACATCGTTGCGCGCCCATCCGCCATTGTTGCGCCTGCGAAAGCGTGCGCCCTAGTGCGGACGCACGCCTTCAAGGTCGGTTGTTCCGTCGGTGCGACGGGTCTCGGCGAGTTCTTCCTCGTCGGTCCATTCGACGGGCGTCAACGGAAGGGTCAGCGCCTTGGCCAGAACCTCATCGACGGTAGACACCGGGATGATCTCAAGCCCCTGCTTCACGTTGTCAGGGATGTCGGCCAAGTCCTTCTCGTTGTCGCTCGGGATCAGCACCGTCTTGATGCCGCCGCGCAGCGCCGCGAGCAACTTTTCCTTCAGACCGCCGATCGGCAACACACGCCCGCGCAGAGTGATCTCGCCGGTCATGGCGATGTCCTTACGGATCGGGTTCTGCGTGAGCACCGACACGATCGCCGTCGCCATCGCGACGCCGGCGGACGGGCCGTCCTTGGGGGTGGCCCCTTCCGGCACGTGGACGTGGATGTCCCGCGTGCGGAACACGGGCGGCTTCACGCCGAACGCGAGCGACCGCGAACGCACGTAAGAACTTGCGGCCGAGATGGACTCTTTCATCACGTCCTTCAGATTGCCGGTGACTGTCATCACGCCTTTGCCGGGCATGGAAACTGCCTCGATCGTCAAGAGATCGCCGCCGACTTCCGTCCAGGCCAGACCGGTGATCACGCCAATGCGGTCCTCAAGGTCCGCCTCGCCGTAGCGATATTTCCAGACGCCTGCGAAGTCCGGCAGGTTCTCCGCCGTGATCTCGACTTTGTCGGCTTTTTGCTGCTCGAGTTGACGGACCGCCTTGCGCGCAAGGTTGCCGATCTCGCGCTCGAGCGAGCGCACGCCTGCCTCGCGCGTATAGCGGCGAATGAGATCGCGCAATGCATCATCAGAGACGGCGAACTCTTCCGGCTTCAACCCATTAGCCTCGTACTGCTTCGGCAGCAGGTGGCGCTTGGCGATTTCAAGTTTCTCGTCTTCGGTATAACCGGGAATGCGGATGATCTCCATGCGATCCAGCAAGGGCTGGGGCATGTTCAAGCTGTTCGCGGTGGTGATGAACAGCACGTCGCTGAGATCGTAATCCACTTCGAGATAGTGGTCGTTGAACGTGTTGTTCTGTTCGGGATCCAGCACTTCGAGCAGAGCGGCGGCCGGGTCGCCACGATAATCGGCGCCCAGTTTGTCGATCTCGTCCAACAGGAACAGCGGATTGGAGGATTTTGCCTTCTTCATCGACTGGATGATGCGGCCGGGCATCGACCCAATATAAGTGCGCCGGTGCCCGCGGATTTCCGCTTCGTCGCGCACGCCGCCCAACGACATCCGCACGAAGTCGCGTCCTGTCGCCCGAGCGATAGACTTGCCAAGCGAGGTCTTGCCAACACCGGGAGGGCCGACAAGACACAGGATGGGGCCGCGAAGTTTAGAAGTTCGCGCCTGCACTGCGAGATATTCCAGGATCCGGTCCTTGACCTTCTCCAGTCCGTAATGGTCGGCATCGAGCACTTCCTGCGCCGCGTCGATGTCCTTCTTGACCTTCTTCTTCACGCCCCACGGGATCGAAAGCAGCCAGTCGAGATAGTTGCGCACGACGGTGCTCTCGGCGCTCATGGGCGACATTTGGCGTAGCTTTTTCAACTCAGCTTCGGCCTTCGCGCGCGCTTCCTTGGAGAGCTTGGTCTCCTTGATCCGCTTTTCGAGTTCGGCGACGTCGTCGCGGCCTTCATCGCCGTCGCCCAGCTCGCGCTGGATCGCCTTCATCTGTTCGTTCAAATAATACTCGCGCTGCGTCTTCTCCATCTGACGCTTCACGCGATTGCGGATCTTGCGCTCGACCTGCAGCATGCCGATTTCGCCTTCGATCAGCGACAGCACGCGCTCCAGGCGCTGTGGTACGTCGGCGATCTCCAGCAACTGCTGCTTGTCGGGTATCTTGATCGTCAGGTGCGCCGCGACCGAGTCGGCGAGGCGGCCAGGCTCCTCGATCTGACCGATCGCCTGATGCACCTCCGGCGGGGTCTTGCGCGAGAGCTTTACGTAATTGTCCCAATGGTCGACCACGGCGCGAGCGGTTGCGCGCGCCTCGGGGGAGTCGGCGTTCTCTTCCTCGATCTCCTCGACTTCCGCTTCGAAGAAGTCCTCGCGGTCGGTGAAATTAGCGATGCGCGCGCGATAGCCGCCTTCGACCAACACGCGCACGGTGCCGTCGGGAAGCTTCAGGAGCTGCACAACGGTCGCCACGGTGCCAACCGTAAAAATGCGTTCTGGAGCGGGTTCGTCCTCGGAGGCGTCGATCTGTGCGGCCAAGAGGATCTGCTTATCCTTGCGCATGACTTCATCGAGCGCGCGGACCGATTTCTCGCGGCCGACGAAGAGCGGCGCAGCCATCTTCGGATACACGACAATGTCGCGCAGCGGCAGGACGGGAAGAACACGGCTCTCAGCCATCAACATGCTCCTTGCTGCTCTCGCGCACGAAAGGGAACCCAGCCCGCGCGCCCGCAGCGTTAACGTTTGAAAATGTGGAAGCGTTCGGCCCTCGCTTCAAGTGGCCCCGCAACACAGTGGTGTGGACGCCGCACGCAGCGCGCGCCCTCAGGACGCGCGCGAATCGCCGCGCATTCAGCTTGGATTCAGCCTGCGGATTCCTGGCCGTTGCGCCGCTCTGAATAAATCTGGAGCGGCTTGGCGCGCCCTTCAACCACATCGGCGGAGACGACGACTTCTTCGACGCCGCGCATCGAGGGCAATTCGAACATGGTGTCGAGCAGGATGCTTTCGAGGATGGAACGCAGACCGCGCGCCCCCGTCTTGCGGGCTATCGCCTTCTTGGCGATGGCGCGGAGCGCCTCCTCCGGGAAGGTGAGCCGCACATTCTCCATCTCGAACATACGCTGATACTGCTTCACCAGCGCGTTCTTCGGCTCGGTGAGGATGATCATCAGCGCCGCTTCATCGAGATCTTCGAGCGTGGCCAGCACCGGCAGGCGGCCGACGAACTCGGGGATCAGGCCGAACTTCAACAGATCGTCCGGCTCCACTTCGCGCAAAATCTCGCCGGTGCGACGATCTTCCTCGTCGCGCACGGTGGCGCCGAAACCGATCGACGAGCCCTT
>CAZIOD010000100.1:0-10241 GCA_964540785.1 uncultured Terricaulis sp. | reverse complement strand
AAGGATCCCATGCGTTCGCCGGTCATAAGAAGCCCACGCTCCCGCATCGAACGCCGCCGCCTCTCCCGCTTGCAGAAACGCTGATCCTTGAAATGCGTGACAAGGACTCACGCGAGCCGGTCGCCTAAGGCGCGCTACAGACGACGCGAGTGCGCGTCACACATGTCACAGACTAGGCGCCGCGCCCATGATCCAGACCACCAGCACGGCGATCGTCACGATCATTCCGATCGCGGCGAACAAGGCTTGCAGGCTCGGGCCAAGGCGCATTGACGCTTCCTTTGGAAAGCAGATGAGCGCCCCACGTCCTGCCGCGCGTGACGGCGGTCAAACTGCAGCAGCGATCAGCCGCGCCCGGCCTTGTGCGATCCGTTCTTCTCCTCGATCGGCAAGGACTCGAACGGAGGGTCGATCTTCATGCGCTCATAGCGGTCGCGCACGATGTTCACGCGCGCGCCCTCCGCGTCTTGGACGCATGCCCACCAGCGGTCGCTGGCGGTCTGGTACCGATAAAGCCCACGCAAAGGTGCTAGCCGTCTCTAACCATGGGCCAGGCTTGGCGCACGTCAACTTCGCCCCTTGACGCCAGGCTAAATCAGAGTACTTTGTAACTCAAAGTACCTACGGGAGGCTCGCCCATGACGCGCGAGGAAATGCTGCAGGATCTGGCCTACGCTCGTTCGCTTGCCGAGGAAGGCCGCCACGCGCCCCTGCTCGGCGGCTCTTACTTTGTCTTTTGGGGCGTCCTCAACATGGTGGCCTACGCTGCGCACTGGGCCATGCTCGAAGGGTACTTGCCGGGCGGCAACGGCGGACTGGGCTTTGGCGTGCTCTGGGGCTCATACGGGATCGTCGCCGGCGTCGGCTCGGCCCTGCTGGGGACGCGCGTGCGCGACAAGCCAGGACGTTCGGCGATCGGCGTGCGCGCTGAGCATGCGATCTGGCGCGGCGTCGGCCTTGCCCTCATCGCCATCGTGCTCGGCTGCATCGGCCGCATGGCTGTGGAAAACGACCCGCTTGCGCCGAATGCCATTATGGGGCCGGCCTTCGCCCTGTTCGGCGCGGCGCTGATCGCCACCTGCATAATGGCGCGGGAGCGCTGGCTCGGCGGCTTTGGCCTCGTCGCCATCGCCGTCGGCTTGGTGCTGGGTCTCTTCGCCAACGCCATTTGGGCCTACGCGCTAGCCAGCGCCGCAAGTCTTATCGTGTTGGTGACGCCTGGGCTCATATTGCTGCGCCGCGAACCCGCCCCCATCGATTGAGGGCGCGCCTTGTCCCGGTTCGACCACACTGAGATCGACGATGTGATCCACGGCCGCTTGCGGCTCGGCGTAATGGCGTATCTTTCGACCGTCTCCCCGGCGCCGTTTGTCGAGCTCAAGGCTAAGGTCAACGCGACCGACGGAAACCTTTCGACCCACCTCTCCAAGCTCGAAGAAGCGGGCTATGTGCGGATCGAGAAAAAATTCGAAGGCAAGAAGCCGCTGACTCTCGTCCACCTCACCAAGCACGGCCGCGCCGCCTGGATCGCGTATCTCGACCGGCTGCAATCGCTCCTCAACGCGGCGGAATAGAGTCGCGGGCGGCGAGAGCAGTGCGCATCGCTACTCGCCGGCCGCTGTTCGCCTAGTTCTTGCGGTCGCCGCGATCCCCTTCGCCCTTCTTGGTCTTCGTCTTGGCCTTCTTGCGCTGGTCGGCCGAAAGCGAGCGGCTCTGATCGTCGCTTTCCTTGAACTGGCCCTTCTCGCCACGGCGGACGTAGCGCTTGTCGGTTCCGGTATCGATGAGTTCGCGCGGCATGCTCGTTCTCCTTTGCTCGAGAACAGAGCTGCGGCGCCAGGGTTCCTTCAGGCCGCCGCGCGCAGCGCCCAGCGCGCAACGCCGGGATACGGCGGCTCGCACGTGTCCGCAAAGCCGCTCTTGGCCAGCGTCCGGGCCGTCGCCGCATCCTCGGCGTCGAGGTGCACGAGCACCCGCCGCGCGTCGTTGGCGAAGGCCCAGGCCGTCAGCGCGCGAATGGTCTCCCGCGCAAAGCCGCGGCCGCGAAACTCGGGCAAGAGGCCGAACGCGAGCTCCACATCGCCATCCTCGTCCGGCCGGCCGATCAGCGCGGCGATGCCGATGAGCCGCGGCGGCGCGCGCTCGCCCTCGTTCGCCAGCAGCGCCCATCCATACCACCCCTGCCCGTCCGGATCGTGGGCGAGATTATTTGCCGCCCATTCGAGGCCGGCCGCTTCGAACGGCGCCGGCGGCCAGATCGGCTCGTGCATCACTGCAATCGCATTGAAGAAAGCGGTGCGACTACCGGCTTGGAGCGCAGCCAAATCACGATCGAGGGCCAGCAGCGCCAAGCGTTCTGCAGTCAATATCAGCAAGACCGGTCTCCCCTCGCTCAGTCGATCTGAGGAAAACACCGGTTCCGCCTTAACCAAAGTGAGGATTCGGCAATTTCCACAACCGAGTGGCGTGGGGACCTCGCTATCGCGGAAAGCAACATTCGACCTGGAACCGCGCGCGCACACGCCGCTCCAGAGCGCCATCGCAATTCACCGGCACCGCGGACGTCGCGGCCTGCCACACCGGCAAATCTGCCCGCTCATTGCCGGCATAGACAAAACCGTCCGGAAAAGTCGCCGCCAGCGCCGCCGCCTTGCGCTGCGCCTTGAGATTGGTGCGTCCGTCCGAAGCCAGTACTCGGTCGAACACGCCCACGTGCGCTGCGACCCCTTCCACAACGGCCCGATCCGATGCGCTCGCCAGCACGATGGTCCGGCCGCGCGCGCGCTCCGCCCGCAACCAGGCGAGTACGCGCTCGTCATACGGCAGCGTCGACGGATCCGGCGCGTACCTCGCCAGCCGCGCTTTTACATACGCGCGCCCCTTGGTGAACCACAGCAGCACTTGAGCCAGCCGCCACGGCGCGCGCGTCAGCACCGCCAGCAGCTGCAGCGTGAAAATGTCCGCCCGGATCAGCGTGCCGTCGAGATCGACCGCAAGCGGCAGATCGGACGTCCCCTTCACGCGCGAAACACGACGAGTCGCGCCGCCGCAAAATTCCAGATCAGCACCAGCCCGGTCGCGATCACCTGCGCGATCAGATAGTGCAGCCCCAGGCCTATGAAGAACGCGACGATGGCCGCGTTCAGCACCGCGCCGATTCCGACCACCGCCAGAAATTTCACGAAACCGCGCATATAGGCGGGCCTCACCGCGAAGGTGAAGCGCCGGTTGAGCGTGTAGCTGACCACTGCGCCCACGCCGAACCCGATCACCGTCGCCGTCACCGGATTTACTCCGGCCAGCTCCGCCAGCGTAATCAGCACCGCATAGTGCGCCGCCGTCGCCACCGCGCCCACCGTTGCAAAGCGCAGGAAGTCCCGCACCACGGCGCGCGCCAACACTTGCTGCAGGAATTCCGGCGTCATGCGGTCCGACTAGGCGTGATCTTTGGGCGGCGGCTTCACCCGCAGCAATAACAGGAAGCCTGCCATGAGCAGAAGCGCGATCGAAGCAAAGCCTGCGCGCAAATCTTGATAGGCCGTGGTAAAGTACGCCACCAGCGCCGGCGCCAGCCACGCCGTTGCCGAGCCGGCCAGCGCATAAAGCCCGAACACCTCCCCTTCCATGCCCTTGGGGGCGAGCTGCGCCATTAGCGACCGGCTCGAGGCATAGGCGGCCGTGATGGCGATGGCGATGAGGATAGCGAAGCCGAGATACGCCAGTTCAGGCGCGGTCGAGAAGAGAGGGCTTTCCCACACGGCGACATGCGGTTCGACCGGCATGAAGAAGATGGTTGTCGGCGACATCGACACCATGGCGATGAGGCAAAGCACCGTCGTCCCGATCTCGATCGCCACTGCCCGCTTGGCGCCAACGGCCCCGTCCAAGAAACCTGCGCCCAGACCCCCGGCTATAGCGAATATTGTAAGTACGATGCCGTAGGCCAGCATCTCCATCAGATTCCAATCCATCACGCCCGACGCATAAACGCCGCTGAAAATGAGGATGGCCGTCTTCCCGTCCGCGTAAAGCATGCGCGCGACCAGAAACAGCGCCACGTTCTTGTAGTCGCGCAGCTTCTGGATCGTGCGCACGACATTGCCGACGCCATTTTTCAGCGCCGCGCCGAACGGCTCGCCTGTGGTGGTGAGGTCCGCCGTGTAGCGGAAAATCGGGACCGAAAAAACAATGAGCCAGCCGGCGCACAACAGCGTGATGATGCGGCTTGGCTCATGCGCGCTTGGGTCGAGACCGAACAGCGGCGCGTCCGGCAGCAGCGGCGAGTTCACTTGCCCCGGCAACGCGAAAGCAAACAGCACCAACACCAGCAGCAGCACCGAGGCGACGCTGCCGAGCGCCAATCCCAATCCCGATACGTGCGACAACGTCCCTGGAGGCGAGGCCCGCGACAGCATCGCGTTGTGCACCACTTCGGTGTACACGAACGCCACGCCGCTCACGACGATGCAGGCGCCGATCGCCCACAACGGCAGGCCGCCCTCAGGCAGCGCCCACCACATCGCAATCATCGCCGCCGCCAGCACCGCGGTCGCCACAGCCAGCAACGGCTTGCGCCGTCCCATCCGGTCCGTGGCGGCGCCAAGAAACGGCGCGGTGAGCGCAATGATGACGCCCGACATCGTGTGCCAACCTGCGAGCGTGGCTTGCCCGCGCACCGGATCGCCGATGACGACGTTCGAAATGTACGGCTGAAACACGTAGATGGTGCCGAGCAACACCCACGGATTGCGCGCCCACTCGAACAGCGCCCAGCTCCAGGCGCCGCGATCGAGCTTTGCGGCGGGTTTCCCCTGCGCAACCCCCGCCGCTGCTTCATCCATCGCGCGCGTCTCCTCGCGTGCGACGCTAGCACAGACAAAGCGCGCCGGCTCAAGCCGCCAAGCTCTGCCCGCGCAGGAGCTTCGGTAAATCGCCTGCGGCGCCGCCCGCGTATTTCATGAAGAAGCGCCGCGCAGGCCCGGCTGCGTTCACCGCCGCCAATCCCAGCGTGCGGCCCGCGCGCAACGGAAGGATATCGTTCGAAAACAGCTTGTCGAAAAATTCCATGCCGAGCGCCATGGTCACATTGTCGAAACGCCGCCAGCGCTGATAGCGCTCAAGGATGGTCACGTCGCCGGGGTCCAAACCCAACGCCACGCCGTCAGCGATGCATTCGGCGAGCGCCGCGCAATCCTTCAGCCCGAGATTGAGGCCCTGCCCCGCCAAGGGGTGAATGCCGTGTGCGGCGTCGCCCGCCAGCGCCACGCGCTGATCGATCATGCGCTCGGCCAATTGCAGCGACAGCGGAAAACCAAAACGCGGCCCTTCCAGGGACAGCTCGCCGAGAAAATCGCCGAACCGCAAACGCAACTCGGCGATGAAATCGGCCTCGTTCATTTTCAAGAGCGCGTCCGCCGCCTTGCGCGGCTCGGCCCAGACGATGTTCGCGCGCTCGCCCTTGAGCGGTAGTATAGCAAACGGCCCGTTCGGCAGAAAATATTCATGCGCCACGGCGTCGTGCGGCTTCGCATGCTGAACCGTCGCCACGATCGCCGTCACCGGATAATCCCAGCCAATCGTGCGAATGCCGACGGTGTGACGCACAAACGAGCGCCGCCCGTCCGCGCCCACTAAGAGCGGCGCGCGCAAACTCTTGCCGTTCGCAAGCGTCACGCGCACGCCGGCAGCGTCGCGCGCAATCGCCGTCACCGACATCGGCTGAATCATCTTGATGGAGCTCTTCGCCTTCACCGCCGTATCGAGCGCCAGCCGCACATGGCGCGCTTCAACCATCAGGCCTAGCGGTTCGCGCTCTTCTCCCCTCCCCCTGCCCCCTCCCCCTCTCGGGGAGAGGGAGTCGTACAACTCCGCGCCGTCGAAATGCAGGTGCAGCAACGACGGCCCGCCGCGGCGCGCGCCGCCCGGCAATCGCCCATCCGTCACCATGATCTGTTCGATCGGTTGCGCGACCTTGTCCAGTTCGTCCGCCAGGCCCAGCGCGCGCCACATCCGGTACGACGCAAACGCAATCGCAAAGGCGCGGCCATCGAAGCTCGGCGCCAGCGTCTCGGAGGGTTTCGAGGCATCGATTACGGCCACGCGCACGCCAGCCTGATCCAACGCCAGCGCCAACGTCTGGCCGACCAGCCCGCCGCCGCCGAGAATGACATCCGCATCGAAACCGTTGCTCATGGCTAACAAGCTAGGCCGCGTCCGCTCACGCGTCGATGCGGCTCGCGCGCGCAAGCCTTAATCACGCTGCCCGTTTTTTGTGCGCTGGCGGAGCAATGCATGCTTGAGGCCGCCCCAGCGCTTGCGCGGCGCAGCGACGCTCAAACCAATCCGCTCAACTGCAAGGGGGCCTCTATGAGAGAGCAAATCCTACGTCATTCCGGGGGATCGCGTAGCGATAAACCCGGAATCCAGGGGCCGATGACGCGCCCTTCCATCCATTGGGTTCCGGATCGCGCTCCGCGCGTCCGGAGTGACAAAAGAGTGGGTCCACTAATCGTTACCCTCGCTTTTCTCACCCCCACGCTCGCCTTCGCCCAGGACGCTCCGACACCGGACAAAGGCGACGTCGCCTGGATGATGATCTCCACCGTGCTCGTCGTGGCCATGATCATCCCCGGCCTCGGCCTCTTCTATGGCGGGCTTGTGCGCGCCAAGAACATGCTCTCGATGCTGATGCAGGTCTCGACCGTCGCCGTTATCGGCATGATCTGCTGGGCGCTCTGGGGCTATTCGCTCACCTTCACCGAGGGCGCGGTCGACGGCTTCATTGGTGGCTTCGATCGACTGTTCCTCGCCGGCGTTACGACGGACTCCACTGCCGCCACCTTCACAGACGGCGTCGTCATCCCAGAACTTGTCTTCATCGCCTTTCAGATGACGTTCGCCGCGATCACCGCCGCGCTCGTTGTCGGCGGCGTTGCCGAGCGCATGAAATTCGCGGCCATCGTCGTCTTTGCGATTCTCTGGCCCCTGCTCTCCTATTATCCGATCGCGCACATGGTGTGGTGGAGCGGCGGTCTCCTTTATCAAATGGGCGCGCTCGACTTCGCCGGCGGCACAGTCGTGCACATCAACGCAGGCTTCGCTGGCCTCGTCGGCGCGCTCTTCCTGGGCCACCGCACCGGCTACAAGTCAGAGCCGCTGCCGCCGCATTCGCTGGTGATGACCTATATCGGCGCGGGCCTGCTGTGGGTCGGCTGGTTTGGCTTCAACGCCGGCTCCAATCTGGAAGCCACGGGCGACGCCGCACTCGCCGTGCTCAACACGCTGCTCGCCACCGCCGCCGCGGGCTTTGCTTGGGTGCTCACCGAATGGATCGCCAAGAAGAAACCGAGCGGGCTTGGGCTAGCCTCCGGCATTGTCGCCGGCCTGGTCGCCGTGACGCCCGCGGCGGGCCTCGTCGGCCCGATGGGCGCCGTGGCGTTGGGCGCGATCGCCTCGCCGATCGCCGTCCTCTTCTGCTCGGCCGTCAAGCACACGTTCAATTACGACGACAGCCTTGACGTGTTCGGCATTCACGGCATCTGCGGTATCGTCGGCGCCGTCGGCACGGGCGTATTCGTTGCGCGTGCGCTCGGGGGCGCCGGCGTCGACGGCTACGACATGGGCGCGCAAATCTGGACGCAAATTGTCGCCGTCGCTGTCTCGATCGCCTGGTGCGTGCTCGCCAGCATCGTCGTGTTTACCATCGTCAGAGTCGTTTCAGGCCTGCGCGTTTCGCGCGAAGCCGAATTCGAAGGCCTCGACATCTCCGAACACGGCGAACGCGCCTATCACAGTTGAACCGAACTGCTTCGCGGCCATTCACGACGGTCCTCGCATCCCAGACATGGCATTCTGCCGCAGGGCGCATCCAATCCGCCCCACGCCCGCGTCCCTTGCGCACGCACGCCGACGTGCTGCTTCCAAGGGGACGCCGTGAAACACCTTGTCTGCATTATTGCCGCTGTCGCGCTCGCGCTGCCTGCAGTCGCGCACGCCGAACCGCGCCGCGTAGAGATCAGCGTAAGAACGGACAGCGCCGTACTCGCCGGCACGCTGACGCTGCCGGAGCAAGCCCCGCGCGCCGCGCTTGTAATGATCCAGGGCGCAGGCCCGCACACGCGCGATCAAGTGATTTCCGGCGCGCCGATGTTCGCCGAAATCGCCGACGCGCTGGCCGAGATCGGCGTCGCCACTTTGCGCATCGACAACGCGGGCGTCGGCGCCTCCACCGGCGAACGCGCGCAGCACTTCAAGCAGCGTGAACCGCACATCATTGCCGCACTCGATGCATTGGCCGCGCGCACGGAGCTGCGCGGCGCGCCGATCGGTTTGTTCGGACACAGCGAAGGCGCATTAGTGGCGGCCGAAGTCTGGGCCGCGCGCGCCGACAAGATCGATTTTCTCATTCTGGTCGGCGCGCCGGGGCGCGACGGCCGCACGGTTTGGGTCGATCAGCAATCCAATCCGGAACGCTTCCCCGGCGCCGACGCGGAGAAGCTCGCCGCTATCCGCGCCGGCTTCGACGCCGTCGCCGTCGCTTCCATCGCCGCTGATCGCGACGCCGTGGAAGCGGCGACAGCGGAGCTTTTCGCTACGATCGGCCTCAGCGCCGAAGAAATCGCTGAAATGACGCCCGGCTTCGTCGCCCGCATGGCCAGCCCTGAAATGGAAATCTGGCTCGGCCACGATCCGGCGGCCTCGTTTCATAATGTCACCGATCCGGTGCTGGCGATCTGGGGCGGCATCGATCCGCTCACATCGCCTGCGCTCAACGCCCCGCCCCTGATTGAAGCCCGCAATCCGCACTCGCACCTCAGCGCCGTCATCGTTCCGCATGAAGAACACTTCTTCCTGCGCGGCGAAGGGCTCGAGCCCGGCCAGCACCGGCGCGGCGCCATGCGCTTGAGTGCGACGCTGGCGCAGACAATCGACGCGTGGCTCGGGACTAGAGACTAGGAGTGGGCGCTGGGGCTGGGGTCAAAGATTCCCCAGCACCTAGCACCTAACACCCAATACCCCGCGCCCGGTTAACCCTGTTCGCGTCCGAAACTTCACCCCTCGTTTACCGGGAAGGCCCACCGTCCCGCCTTGAAACGCTGACCAAAACGAGCGCCTCCAGGACATGACCGACGACGCCTACCGCCAAGGGGGACACATCCCCTCCGTCGCCTCATCGGCAGCGGCGCGCTTAGCCTTAAAGCGCGCTTCATTATGTGTCGGCGCGGCCATTCTCGGCGTTTACGGCCTGGGTGCGGTGCTCACCTATTCGCCGGAAGACCCCAGCCTTAACACCGCCGCCAACGGCGCCACGCACAACATTTTCGGCGGCCCTGGCGCGGTGCTCGCCGATCTGTCCATCCAGATTCTCGGCGCTGCGGCCCCGCTCGCCTTCGCCGCATTGTTGGCCGCCGGCGCCATGCGCATCCTGCGCCGCCAGCTCGTGGCGCGCATCAACGGCCGGCGTATTCTGGCCAGCCTCATCGGCATTCTGCTGCTTGCTGCGGCGGCTTCGGTGATCCCAACGCCTGAGGGCTGGCCGCTTGCGGTCGGCTTCGGCGGCCTATTGGGCGACGGCGTCGCCGGCTTCGTCGCCGCGCTGGCCGCCCTGCCCGGCCTGCCCTTCCCGCACGTGCTCACCGGCCTTCTATGCGCCATCGGCGGCGTCGTCGCGATTGGCTGGGCCTTCCAGATCCGCGGCGAAGACGTGAAGAACGCCGCGCACGTCGCACGCCGCGCCGCGGCGGGCAGCGCCCAAGCCACCCAGCGCGCCATCGGCTACGTGCAGGAAAAGACGCGCCGTCCCGAAGACGAGATGCATCGGCTCGAACACCAGCCCGCGCCGCGCCGCGCCCCCCCGCCGCGCAAAGTCGCCATGCCGCCGACGCGCCGCAACGACGAGCGCAGCGCCCCGCGCCCCGCCCCACGTGCGCCCAAGAAAGAGCGCACGCATTCGAGCTTCCATTTCGGCCGCGAGTTCGAACTGCCGGACACCGACCTGCTGGCCACGCCGAAGCAGCGCGTGACGCACGCCGATCCGCAGACGCTGCACGCCATGAGCCGCCAGCTCGAAGGCGTCTTGGCCGATTTCGGCGTGCAAGGCGAAGTCTTGTCCGCGCGGCCCGGCCCTGTCGTCACGCTGTTCGAATTCGAGCCGGCCGCAGGTGTTAAATCGTCGCGCGTGATCGGCCTTTCCGACGACATCGCCCGCACCATGAACGCCACCGCCGCGCGCGTCGCCGTCA